>JBDKRR010000083.1:0-4428 GCA_039683315.1 Sulfuricella sp. | reverse complement strand
CGTGCTGGACTTCCGGCCACTGCTCGGGGCCGTGGCGGACACCGCCGATCAGGCCTTCGGCGCGGCGCTGTTTCATGCTACTTTGGCGCAGGGGCTGGCGGCCTGGACGATGCAGGCGGTGCAACAGAGCGGGATCAGGACCATCGTGCTGGGCGGAGGCTGCTTTCTCAACGCCATCCTGAGCCGGAATCTCCGCGACCAGCTGGAACAGGCCGGATTGACTGTTCTCGAAGCGTGCCAGGCACCGCCCAACGATGGCGGGCTGAGCCTGGGCCAGGCGTGGGTGGCGATACAAAGCCACCGAAATCCATGAAAACGAATGCAAATGCGCGGATTATGAGTTCAACTGCTGTAGTTCAGACATTTGCGATAAGGATCGTCAAACATGCAAAACCAGCCCGCCATTTTTGAGGAACACGAAATCCGTCGGGTCTATGACGAGGCAACAGAAATCTGGTGGTTCTCGGTAGTGGACATTGTCCAGGTGCTCACCCAACAGCCGGATTATCAGGCTGCCAGGAATTACTGGAAGGTCTTGAAAAACCGCCTCAGCAAGGAAGGCAGCGAGTCGGTTACAAAATGTAACCGACTGAAACTACCCGCTGCCGATGGCAAGAACTATCTCACGGATGTGGCCACAGCCGAAACCCTATTGCGCCTGGTTCAATCCGTGCCCAGCCCCAAGGCCGAGCCGATCAAGCTGTGGCTGGCCAAGGTGGGTTATGAACGCATGCAGGAGATGGCCGACCCCGCCCTCTCTCTAGCTCGCGCCCGCGAAACCTGGCAACAGCACGGACGCAGCGAAAAGTGGATTCAGCAGCGCATGACCGGGCAGGAAACACGCAACAAGTTGACCGATTTCTGGGCTGATCACGACATCAAAAAAGGCGAGGAATTCGCCATCCTCACCAACATCATTCACCAGGAATGGTCAGGCGTGAGCGTGAAGGCGCACAAGAACATGAAGGGGCTCAAAAGCCAGAACCTGCGCGACCACATGAGCGAAGCCGAGTTGATCTTTACCGCGCTGGCCGAGCTTTCCACCCGCCAGATTGCCGAAAGTGAGGACGCCACCGGCATGGCGAAAAATGAAGCAGCGGCAAAAACCGGTGGCCGTATCGCCCAAAAGGCCCGGCTGGAACTGGAGAACAAAACGGGGAAGAAGGTCGTCAGCGGGGAAAACTATTTACCATCCGCCGGCAAGCGGAAACTGGAGCGAAAATAATGTGCCTAGCAATTCCGGCCCGGGTGGCCGAACTACTGGAAAACGACCTGGCTGTTGTGGATCTGGGCGGCGTGCGCAAGGAAATTTCGCTCGCGCTGGTGGACGACATCGCGCTCGGCGATTACGTCATCGTCCACGTCGGCTACGCCATCAACCGCCTCGACCCCGAAGAGGCGGAAAAGACCCTGGCGTTGTTCGCCGAACTGGGGGAGAGCCAGGCATGAAATACGTTGACGAGTTCCGCGACGGCGATCTGGCGCGCAAGCTGGCCGCGGACATCCGGCGCGAGGCGAGACCGGAGCGCGAGTACGGCCTGATGGAGTTCTGCGGCGGCCACACCCACGCCATTTTTCGCTACGGAATTCAGGGTTTGCTGCCGGACTGCGTGCACATGATCCACGGCCCCGGCTGCCCGGTGTGCGTGCTGCCCATCGGCCGGGTGGATAACGCCATCGAGCTGGCGCGCATGCCCGGCGTGACCCTGTGCTGCTACGGCGACATGCTGCGCGTGCCCGGTTCCGGCCGCGTGAGCCTGCTCAAGGCCAAGGCGGACGGGGCGGACATACGCATGGTCTACTCCAGCGCCGACGCGCTGAAAATCGCCCAGGAAAATCCGCAAAGACAGGTGGTGTTCTTCGCCATCGGCTTCGAAACCACCACACCGCCCACCGCGGTGGTGATCCTGCAAGCCGAAAAGCTCGGGCTGCGCAACTTCACGGTGTTTTCCAACCACGTGCTCACCCCTGCCGCCATCGGCGCCATCATGCAGAGCGGCGAGGCGAAAGTGGATGGCGTGGTCGGCCCGGCGCACGTATCCACCGTGATCGGCAGTCGTCCCTACGAGCCTTTCGCCGCGCAATATCACCTTCCCGTGGTGATCGCGGGCTTCGAGCCGCTCGACATGATGCAGGCGATCCTGATGCTGATCCGCCAGATCAACGAAGGGCGCGCCGAGGTGGAAAACGAGTTCACCCGAGCCGTGACCCGCGACGGCAACCTCAAGGCGCAACGCATGGTGGACGACGTGTTCGAACTGCGCGACACCTTCGAATGGCGCGGTCTGGGCTGGGTGCCGGACAGCGCGCTGCAAATCCGCGAGAAATATGCCGCCTTCGACGCCGAAAAGCGTTTTGAACTGACCCATGCCTCGGTGGCGGACCACCAGTCCTGCGAATGCAGCGCCATCATCCGCGGCGTGAAAAACCCGCTCGACTGCAAGCTGTTCGGCAGCGTGTGTACGCCGGACAACCCGATCGGCTCGTGCATGGTGTCGTCGGAAGGGGCGTGCGCGGCGTATTACACTTACGGACGTTACCGCGAAGCGCAAACACAGGATCAGACATGAACAAACCCAGGACCGGCTACATCCGCCCCCTCGACCTCAAACATGGCCGTGTCGACATGTCGCACGGCAGCGGCGGGCGGGCCATGGCGCAACTGGTCGAGGAGCTGTTCATGGCGGCTTTCGACAACGAATTCCTGCGCCAGCAGAACGACCAGGCGAGCTTCGCGGTGCCGCCGGGGCGCATGGTGATGGCGACCGACGCGCACGTGGTGTCGCCGCTGTTCTTCCCCGGCGGGGACATCGGCTGCCTGTCGGTGCACGGCACCATCAACGACGTGGCAATGGCGGGCGCGGTGCCGCTCTACCTTTCCGCCTCTTTCATACTGGAAGAAGGCTTTCCGCTCGCCGATCTGGCGCGCATCGTCGAATCGATGGCACGAGCCTCGCGCGAGGCGGGCGTGCCGGTGGTTACCGGCGACACCAAGGTGGTGGAGCGCAACAAGGGCGACGGCGTGTTCATCACCACCACCGGCGTGGGCGTGGTGCCGGAGGGCGTCAACATCTCCGGCGACCGCGCCCGACCGGGCGACGCGATCATCGTCAACGGCCCGGTGGGCGACCACGGCGTGGCGATCATGTCCTTGCGCGAAAACCTCAGTTTCGGTACCACCATTCAGTCCGACACGGCCGCCCTGCACGGACTAGTGGCGGCCATGGTGGCGGCGGTGCCGGACATTCACGCGCTGCGCGACCCGACGCGCGGCGGGCTGGCCACCACGCTCAACGAAATCGCGCGCCAGTCCGGCGTGGGCATGATGCTGCGCGAGTCCGCCCTGCCCATCCGCGCGGAGGTCCGGGCGGCGTGCGAGTTCCTTGGCCTCGACCCGCTCTATTCCGCCAACGAGGGCAAGCTGATCGCCATCTGCCGCAACGAGGATGCGCCGGCCCTGCTGGCGGCGATGCGCGCCCATCCGCTGGGGCGCGAAGCGGCGCTGATCGGCGAGGTGATCCCCGACGACCACCACTTCGTGCAGATGGAAACCACTTTCGGCGGCAAGCGCATCGTCGACTGGCTGACTGGTGAACAGCTTCCTCGCATCTGCTGAAAAGTTTCTTTCCATTTGTGCAAAAATTGCGCAACAATAGGCCATGGCTCCGCTCTCTACCGTATTGATCGTTGACGACGAAGTGCGCTCGCAGGAGGCTTTGCGCCGCACGCTGGAGGAGGAATTCGAGGTTTTCGCCGTCTCGGGGGCAGAAGAAGCGCACGGCATCCTGGAGCAGGAAGCGGTGCACGTAATCCTGTGCGACCAGCGTATGCCGGGGACCAGCGGCGTTTCCTTCCTCAAGCAGGTTCGGGAGCGCTATCCGGATACGGTGCGCCTGATCATTTCCGGCTACACCGAAACCGAGGACATCATCGCCGGCATCAACGACGCCGGCATTTACCAGTACCTCACCAAGCCGTGGCACCCCGAGGCGCTGCTGCTCAACGTGCGCGCCGCGGCCAAGCTGTACCGCCTGCAGCAGGAAAACCAGCAGGCGTCGCTGGAAATCCGCACCGCCGAACCGGTGCTGCGCAAGCGCGTCGAGGCCAAGCGCGAGGCGCTGCGCAACCTGTACCATTTCGAGCGCCTGATCCGCGGCGAGGGCAGCCCTCTCCACAGCGTGTGCGAAATGGCGCGCCGCATCGCGCCTTACGACATTTCCGTGCTGATCACCGGGGAGTCCGGCACCGGCAAGGAGTTGCTGGCGCGCGCCATCCATTACGGCAGCAGCCGCGCCGACCGGGTGTTCGTGATCGAGAATTGCGGCGCCCTGTCGGATACCCTGCTGGAAAGCGAGTTGTTCGGCCACAAGCGCGGCGCCTTCACCGGCGCGTACGAGAACCGCGTCGGCCTGTTCGAGCAGGCCGATG
>JBDKRR010000082.1:0-3152 GCA_039683315.1 Sulfuricella sp. | reverse complement strand
TGGCCGAAGTGGTGGGGAAAATGCGGCGCGGGCTGGGTGCTGAGCGCCAGGTGCTGTGCATTACCCACCGGCCTCAGGTGGCGGCGCTGGGCGACCAGCACTGGCAGGTGGCCAAGTGCGTCAGGGACGGGCAGGTGTTGAGCCGGATTTCGCTGCTGGAACATGAGCAGCGCGTCGAAGAAATTGCGCGCATGCTGGGGGGCGTCGAAATCACCTCGACGACGCGCCGCCACGCCGCAGAAATGCTGGGCGTGTCCTGATCTCAGGTTTTGTGCGGGCAATCCGCCTTGAGGCAGTCGGCGTATAGATACAGAGAGTGTTCCTGGATTTTGAAGCCCCGCTCCTTGGCGATCTGCTCCTGGCGCCGTTCGATTTCGGCGTCGTAGAATTCTTCCACCATGCCGCACTGCAGGCATACCAGATGGTCGTGGTGGCGCCCCTGGTTGAGTTCGAATATCGCCTTGCCGCTTTCGAAGTGGTGGCGCACCAGCAGGCCGGCCGCCTCGAACTGGGTCAACACGCGGTAAACCGTCGCCAGCCCCACGTCCACCCCCTCGGCAAGCAGTATGCGGTATACGTCTTCCGCCGCGAGGTGACGTACTTCGCTGGTTTCGAATAGGTTGAGAATCCTCAGGCGCGGCAGGGTTGCCTTGAGGCCGACGTTTTTCAGATCATTGGGCTGACTCATGCTGTGTGCTCGAAGCGTCAAATTGGGCTATCATAATATAAGTCTCTCACGAACAACAAAAGCCCGTACATGCGCCTATCCATTCTCGTTTTGGTTTTACTCCTCCCCGCCTGCTCCTACATTCCCATGGCGCCGTCGGTTTACAAAATCGATATCCAGCAGGGAAATGTGGTGACCCAGGAAATGGTGTCCCGCCTCAAGCCAGGCATGACCAAGTCCCAGGTGCGCTTCGCCCTAGGCACGCCGCTGGTGTCCGATGTCTTCCATCCCGACCGGTGGGATTATGTCTACCGCTTCCAGAAGGCCGGCGTGCTGACGGAGCAGCACCACGTTACCGTGGTGTTCGAGAACGAACTGCTGAAGCGGGTGGATGGCGACGTGGTGCCGGCGAGCAATGACAAGCCAGCCGCCGCAGCGCCTGCCGCTGATGACAAGCCGGCCGCCAAGGCGGAGTGACTATGTTGAATATCGCAATTGCCGGCAGTTCCGGGCGCATGGGCCGGGCGCTACTGGAAGCAGTGGCCCAGATGCCTGATATGCGTCTCCATGCCGCGCTCGAACGCGCCGGCAGCCCTTATCTGGGCAAGGACGCCGGAGAATTGATCGGTGCGCCCAATGGTGTGCTGATGCGCGATGATGTCGCCGGGGCATTGCAGGGCTGCGACGTGCTGATCGATTTCACCCGTCCCGATGCAACGCTGCAGCATATGGAGCTATGCCGCATGCGCGGCGTGAAGATGGTGATCGGCACTACCGGCTTTACCCCTGAGGAAAAAGAAAAGATTCTGGCTGCCAGTCACGATTGCGGCATCGTTTTTGCGCCCAACATGAGCGTTGGCGTCAATCTCTTGTTCAAGTTGCTGGATACCACTGCTCGGGTGCTGAACGAGGGCTACGATATCGAGGTCATGGAAGCGCATCACCGCCACAAGGTGGATGCGCCTTCCGGTACCGCCCTGCGTCTGGGCGAAGTGGTTGCTCACGCATTGGGGCGGGATCTGGCCGATTGCGCGGTGTACGGGCGCGAAGGCGTGACGGGCGAGCGCTCGCCGTCCACCATCGGCTTCGCCACGGTGCGCGGCGGGGATATAGTGGGTGACCACACGGTTTTGTTCGCCGGCATCGGCGAACGGGTGGAAATTACCCACAAGGCCAGCAGCCGTGCCACTTTTGCCCTGGGCGCCCTGCGCGCCGCGCGTTTCCTCGCTGGGCGGGGAGCCGGGCTGTATGACATGCAGGACGTGCTCGGTCTGCGTTGATATAAGCCCAAGATTACAGTATAATTTCGCAAAATTAATGGGGCGGGATGGGTGAAAAACCTGTCCCGCTTTTCATGTCCGGGGGGCGATCCAGCCGCCCGGGTTCGGATTCGGAGAGTTCTCGTGCCGCAACACCAGCCAGCCATTCTCGTGCTCGCAGATGGGACAGTGTTTCGCGGTATTTCCATTGGCGCCTCGGGTCACTCCGTGGGCGAAGTGGTTTTCAATACTGCCCTTACCGGTTATCAGGAAATCATCAGCGATCCTTCCTATTGCCGCCAGATCGTTACCCTGACTTATCCCCATATCGGCAACGTCGGGACCAACCCGGAGGATGACGAGGCCGGCCAGATTTTTTCCGCCGGACTGGTGATTCGCGATTTGCCCCTGTTGTCCAGCAACTGGCGCCAGACGGAAACCCTGCCGCAATACCTCCAACGCAACAACGTGGTGGCCATCGCCGAGATCGACACCCGCAAATTGACGCGCATGCTGCGCGACAAGGGTGCGCAGAGCGGTTGCCTGATGGCGGGCGAGGTGGACGAGGCCAAGGCGCTGGAACTGGCGCGCGGCTTTGCCGGCCTGGCTGGCATGGACCTCGCCAAAGTGGTCTCCCGCACCGAACCTGAAGTGTGGCTCGAAGGCGAGTGGCGACTAGAGGGCGGGTTCCAGTCCCAGGACAATCCCCGCTTTCATGTCGTGGCCTACGATTACGGCATCAAGCGCAACATCCTGCGCATGCTGGCGCAACGCGGTTGCAAGGTGACGGTGCTGCCGGCCCAGACGCCGGCGGAAGAGGTTTTCAGGCTCAATCCGGACGGCGTGTTCCTGTCCAACGGCCCCGGTGACCCGGAGCCGTGCGATTACGCCATCGAGGCGATCCAGAAGATCCTGGAAAAGAAAATTCCCGTTTATGGCATCTGTCTCGGCCACCAGTTGCTGGCCCTGGCTTCCGGCGCCAAGACCGTGAAGATGAAGTTCGGCCACCACGGTGCCAACCACCCGGTGCAGGACCTGGACAGCGGCCGGGTCATGATTACCAGCCAGAACCACGGCTTTGCGGTGGACCCGGACACGTTGCCGGCCAATCTGCGCGTGACCCACAAGTCCCTGTTCGACGGCAGCAACCAGGGGCTGAGCCGCACCGACGTGCCGGCATTCAGCTTCCAGGGGCACCCTGAAGCCAGTCCCGGTCCGCACGATGT
>JBDKRR010000081.1:0-12128 GCA_039683315.1 Sulfuricella sp. | reverse complement strand
TCATCTCGTGGTTCACCAGCGGTCCCATATCCTGGTTGCGGAAACTGCGCTTGCTTCCGCGATAACTCCGGTAGACGTGCCCGCTCATGACTGTCATGTCCTGCAAGTGGCACTCGCCGCCCTCGTCGCACACCGGGCAATCGTGCGGGTGGTTGAGCATCAGCCACTCGATGATGCCGGCCCGAAACTCGCGCGCTTCAGGGTCGCCGAGCGAGATGCGCAAGCCGTCGGAAACCGGAGTCATGCAGGCCATGACAATCCGTCCGCGGGTATCCGCCTCGTCCTTGAACTGCTTGATCGCGCACTGGCGGCATGCACCCACCGAGCCCAGCGCCGGATGCCAGCAAAAATACGGCAGGTCCAGCCCAAGCGACAGGCACTGCTGCAGCAGATTTTCGCCGTCCTTCGCCGGGTAGGGTTGGTTGTCGATGAAGATGGTGGCCATGTTCACCGCCAGGGACAGCGCTGTTCGCGGATATGGCGTTCGAAGTCGTCGCGAAAATGCAGCAGACCGCTCTGCAGCGGTTCCATCGCGCCTGGCGCATGCGCGCAAAACGTTCTCCCCGGGCCGAGCAGACGGGTATGAGCGGCGAGTTGGTCGAGGTATTCCGGGCGCCCCCTGCCCTCCTCGATTTCCCGCAGCATTCGCTCCACCCAGCCCAGACCCGCCCAACATGGCGTACACCAGCCGCACGACTCCTGCGCGAAGAAGTGCTCCAGGTTAAGCAGCATGCCGACCGGGCAGGTGCGGTCATCGAGTACGACCATGTTCCCGGTGCCTAGCCGGCTGCCTGCCTGCTGCACCGAATCGTAGTCCATCGCCACATCGAGGTGCCGTTCCAGCAGGAAGTCGGTCGATGCCCCGCCGGGCTGCAGCCCACGGAAAACATAGCCGTCCCGCATGCCGCCCGCGTGCTCTTCCAGTATCTCGCGGATGGTCGTACCCATCGGCAGCTCCCACAGCCCCGGTTTCTTCACTCGGCCGCTGACCCCGTAAAGCTTGGTGCCGCCGCCCCGACCGAGCCCCGCGAACCAGGCGGCGCCGTTATTGACGATGTGCGGCACGTTGCACAGCGTCTCCACGTTGTTGACCACAGTCGGCTTTCCGAACAGGCCCACGACCGCCGGATACGGCGGCTTGGCGCGCGGGTTTGGGCGTTTGCCTTCGAGGGCATTGAGAAGCGCTGTCTCTTCGCCGCAGATGTAGCGTCCGGCGCTCACATGCAGGTAGAGGTCGAGGCTGTAGCCCGACCCCAGAATATCAGCGCCCAGATAGCCGGCTGCATAGCACTCGGCGATCGCCTGCTTCAATCGCTGTGCCGCCAGCCGGTATTCCCAGCGCAGAAAAACGTAGGCGATGTCGGCCTCGATGGCGAATGCGGCGATGATCATGCCTTCCAGGAGCTGGTGCGGATCGCCTTCGAGCAGCATGCGGTCCTTGAAGGTGCCGGGCTCCATCTCGTCGGCGTTGGCGATGAGATATTTCGGCCGTGGCACGGCATCTCCCGTGGGCACGAGGCTCCACTTCGTGCCGGTGGAAAAACCTGCACCGCCGCGCCCGCGCAGGCCCGCTTCCTTGATGGTGCCGACCACTTCGTGCGGCTGCATGCGCAAGGCCGTACGCAACGCCCGGTAGCCGCCGGATCGCTCATACGGCTCGCGAGCGAGCGGCTCCCGTCCGGGGGCGATGTTGGCGGTGAGCGGCGTTTCCATCACGGATACGCCTTCAGGATGGCGTCGATCCGGTCCGCATCGAGGTCGCGGTGCAGATCTTCGTCGACCATCAACACCGGCGCGTGATCGCAGGCACCCAGGCAGACGTTGGGCAACAGCGTGAAGCGCCCGTCGGCACTGGTCTCGCCGAACCCGATGCCGAGCTGCGCGCGCAGGTGCGCCCGCAGCCCTTCGCAACCCATGATCCAGCAGCTCACGCTGTCGCACAGCAGGATCACGTGTCGACCCACCGGCTGGCGAAAGATCATGTTGTAGAAGGTCGCCACGCTGTCGAGTTCCTCCGCGCTCATGCCCAGAAACTGCGCTGCATCTGCAAGTCCCTCATCTGACACCCAGCCGCGGTGGCGCTGCACGACCTTCAGCGCTTCGATGCTCAGCGCCTGCCGCTCCGGGTAGTGGTGCAGCACGCTTTCGATTTCGCGCCGTTCGTCCTCGCTCAGCATGGCGCCTCCATCAACGGTCTACGTCCGCCATCACGAAATCGATGCTGCCGAGGATGGCGATCAGGTCAGGCAGCATCATGCCGCGGCTGATCTGCGGAATCATCTGCAGGTGGGGAAATGACGGCGTGCGGATACGCACGCGGTAGGGCAAGTTGCTCCCGTCGCTCACCAGGTAATAGCCGTTGCCTCCCTTGGTGGCCTCGATGCCGACGAAGGCTTCGCCGGGAGGGATAACCGGCCCCCAACTCACGCCGAGGAAATGGGTGATCAGGGTTTCGATATCATGCAGCGTGCGCTCCTTGAGCGGCGGCGTGGCAAGCGGATGGTCCGCCTTGTACGGCCCCTCCGGCATGTTATCGAGGCACTGGCGGACGATGCGCATGCTCTGGCGAATTTCCTCCACGCGCACCACGCAGCGGTCGTAGCAGTCGCCCTTGTGCCCGAGCGGCACGTCGAATTCGAACTGGTCGTATCCAGAGTACGGGCGCTTCTTGCGAAGATCCCAGTCGAATCCGCAAGCGCGCAGGCCAGGACCGGTCACGCCGCACTCGACCGCCTCGTCGAGCGTATACGCACCGATCCCGCGAGTGCGTTTCTGAAAGATGCCGTTGCCGAGGGTGAGCTTGCCGTATTCATCCAGCCGGGCCGGCAGATAGGCGAGGAACTCGCGCACCAGCCGATCCCAGCCGCGCGGCAGGTCCTGCGCAACGCCGCCGATGCGGAACCAGCTCGGGTGCATGCGGCCGCCGCTTATGGCTTCGACGATGTCGAACACCCGCTCGCGGTCGCTGAACATGTAGAACACCGGCGACAGCGCGCCGACATCCTGGGCGAAGGTGCCATAAAAAACGAGGTGGCTGGCGATGCGGAACAGTTCAGCCATCATCACCCGCACCACCTTGGCCCGATCCGGCACTTCTATCCCCGCCAGCCTTTCCACTGCCAGCACGTAAGGTAGGTTGTTCATCACGCCGCCCAGGTAGTCGATGCGGTCGGTGTAGGGAATGAATGTGTGCCACGTCTGGCGCTCGCCCATTTTTTCCGCACCGCGGTGGTGGTAGCCGATGTCGGGGACTGCGTCGACGATCTCCTCGCCGTCGAGCTGCAACACGATGCGAAACACACCGTGGACGCTGGGGTGATTGGGCCCCAGGTTGAGGAACATGAAATCGCAGCCCTCCCTCACACGCCGCATGCCCCACTCCTCCGGGCTGAAGCGCAGTGCCTCCTGTTCAGCAATCTGTTTATCCTCGGGCAGGCTGTACGGCCCCATCTCCGTGGCGCGCGCGGGGTGATCCTTGCGCAGCGGATGGCCTTGCCATGTGGGTGGCAGCAGAATGCGCCGCAGGTGCGGATGGCCTTCGAAGGTAATGCCGAACAAATCCCATGCTTCGCGCTCGTACCAGTTCGCGGCGGGCCAGATGTCAGTGATCGTCGGCAGCAGGGGGTAGTCGCCGATCAGTGCGACCTTCAGCCGGACGTCTGCGTTGCGTTCGAACGAGAGCAGGTGGTAAATAACCGTGAAATCGCTCTCGGGCTGCCCCTGCCGGTGGCTCCGCGTGCGCTCGTCGATCGCGGTGAGGTCGTAGAGCATCCGGTAGGGCTGAAAAGCATCGTGTTTCAGATAACGCAGAACGTGGTGCAGCTTTTCCTTGGCAATCCATAGTGTCGGGACGTCATCGCGCGTGTCCTGGCTGGTGATTTGCGCCGCGCCGAAGCGCGCCTGCAGGTCCTGAACAATGCCGGTGCGAGCGTCCATTGCGTTCTCTCCCGTTGGCCAATCAAACCTCGTCAGGGGTGCGGAGTACGCCGGCCTGCTGCCGATGTGCACGGTGCAGGTCGCGCTGCGAGTCACGCCCGGGCCTTTCCACACCTTGCGGGCCGATGGCCCAGCTCAACGGGCGCTGCTCCTTGCCGACCGCTTCCTGGAGCAGCATCAACCCTTGCAGCAGCGCCTCGGGACGCGGCGGGCAGCCAGGGACGTAGACATCCACCGGAAGTATCTTGTCGACGCCCTGCACCACGCTGTAAATGTCGTACATGCCGCCGGAATTGGCGCACGAGCCCATCGAAATAACCCAGCGCGGCTCCAGCATCTGCTCGTAGAGCCGCTGCAGCACCGGGGCCATCTTGATGAAGACGGTGCCTGAGATCACGATCAGGTCCGCCTCGCGCGGAGAGGCGCGGATCACCTCGGCGCCGAAACGGGCGATGTCGTATTTGCTGGTGAAGCTGGTCGCCATCTCGACGTAACAGCAGGAGAGCCCGAAGTTGTATGGCCACAGGGAGTTCTTGCGTCCCCAGGCAACCAGGTCCTGCAGCCGTGTGAGCAAGACGCTGCGTCGGACGACGTCCTCGAACGAGGCGTCCTCGTGCTTCGCCGGCGCTGGCGAGTCGGCTTTACTCAGCCACCATTGCATGATCGTCCTCCTTCTTCCGGCGTATTTCCCCCGCGCCACGGCCCCCAATCCAGCGCACCAAGCCGCCACAAGTACGCGAGGGCCGCGACCAGCACGGTCACGAAAATCAATGCCTCGACGAAGCCGGGCCAGCCCGCCTCGCGCAAGGCAACCGCCCATGCATACAGGAACACCGCCTCCACATCGAAGATCACGAAGAACATCGCGATCAGGTAGAACTTCGCGGACAGGCGCAAATGAGCGTCGCCCACCGCAGCGACGCCGGACTCGAACGGCTCGTCCGCCGCTGGCGCGCTGTGCCGCTCGCCAAGGAAATGTGAAAGCAGCACCAGCCCACCCATCAGGGCCACGACGATCAAAAAGTAGACGGCCAGTGGCCACGGATAGGTTTGCATATGCGCTCCTCTGCAGAGCAATCTAGTCCAGTCCTTGCCGAGGCGATGTCAGGCAACTGTGACAACTCGTGTCGGAAAGTCTTGATAGATGGTAAGAGAGCACCGACATCCACATCCTACTTGCCTCATCCGCTGCCCTCTGCGGGATATGCGCCGCCACTACCCCGATCTGCTCACAACACGCATGCGGACATGGAAAGGGTCCAAGAACCTTGTCAGACGACCTGAACGGCGGACATCGCAATTATTATCAGGATCGGCCGGGCCGGACCGAGTGTCGCGAGGGGGAGGGAGGCGGGTTTTCGCGCAGTTTCGGTGGCCAGGATTGCAGGGACTGAGGTCGGCGGCACGCGACGAAAGAGATCGTTTTACGCCGCCTGAAAACAAAAAAGCCACTCAGAAAGTGGCTTCATGTTTGGTTGTTCTGGTCGGGGCGAGAGGATTTGAACCTCCGACCACTTGCACCCCATGCAAGTACGCTACCAGGCTGCGCTACGCCCCGAAGGACGCCATTATAGACAAAAAGCCCAAGCGTAGCCAGCCCGAATATTTGATAAATTGCGACTAGGCCCGCAATAATTCCAATACGCTTTTGATTTCGGCACGGATGAAGGAAAAATCAGGCTGCGTGGATGGCGACGCTTCAACTTGTTCTTCGACCGCGCGTGAGACCTTGGCGCCGGCACCTTCGTCCAATCGGTTGCGGGCGCCGCTGATGGTAAAACCTTGCTCATATAGGAGTTCGCGAATACGACGAATCAGCAGCACTTCGTGGTGCTGATAGTAGCGTCGGTTGCCACGCCGTTTGACTGGTTTGAGTTGGGTAAATTCCTGCTCCCAGTAACGCAGCACATGCGGCTTGACGCCACAAAGCTCGCCCACTTCACCGATGGTGAAGTAACGCTTTGCGGGAATCGGGGGTAGTTCAGACTGCGGCGTTATTTCCGGCATATGACTCTTCCACTAATGCCTTGAGTTTTTGGCTGGCGTGAAACGTTACTACGCGACGCGCGGTGATTGGAATTTCTTCCCCGGTTTTAGGGTTTCTGCCGGGACGTTGCGGCTTGTCGCGAAGTTCGAAATTACCGAAGCCGGAAAGCTTTACGCCGTCGCCGTCTTCAAGTGCCAAACGAATTTCCTCAAAGAACGATTCCACCATGTCTTTAGCCTCACGTTTGTTGAGGCCAACTTGTTCAAACAGCATGTCCGCCAATTCGGCTTTGGTGAGCGTCATCAATTATTCCTCAAACTCGCAGTGTCGCGTTGAACCGGGTCGCCAGAACATCTTTGATCTGGACAAGCGCCGCTTCGACTTCTTCGTCAGTTAATGTTTTCCGAGTATCTTGCATCAGCACTTTGAATGCAAGACTTTTTTTACCTAAATCAATACCTTTGCCACGATATACGTCAAACAACATGAGATCCGTGACGGCCTCCGGCAAATGCTCGCGCATGCCGTCGAGCAGTGTTTGCACATTGACGCCCTCTTCCACCACCACAGCCAGGTCACGCCTCAACGGCGGGAATTTGGAAACCTCACTGAAGCCCGGAATGCGGCGTTGCAGCAACGGGGGCAATGCCAGCTCGAACATCACCACAGGCTGCGGCAGGTCATACTTCTGCTGCCAGCGCGGGTGCAACGTGCCGATCCAGCCAATCGCCGCACCGTCCAGAAATACTTGTGCCGATTGCCCTGGATGCAGCGCGGGATGATTGGCGGCGTTAAAGCGCAATTCTGCCGGATGGCATAAGGCTTCGATGTCGGCCTTAACGTCGAAGAAATCGACCTGACGCAGCGCTTCGCCCCACTGCTCGGCTTTCGCTCCGCCATAACACAAGCCGCCCAAGCGCTGCGGCTGCGAATAAGTATTTTCTCCGCCAGAGAAACAGCTCCCGATTTCATAAATCCGGACCCGATCATGACGACGGTTGAAGTTGAAACGCAGCACATCGAGCAATCCACCAAACAGTGTCGAGCGCATCACGCTCATCTGACTTGCAATGGGATTCTGCAAAGCGACGGGCGCTTCATTGCCAGCCAGATCGGATTCCCAGGCTTTATCCACGAAACTGTAGGTCACGACCTCCTGGTAATCCCGCGCCACCAGGAACTGGCGTATGCGGTCAGTTCCCTGCACCGCTTCTGCCTGCGGCAGCAAGCGTAAATCGCTGCGCGGCGGCAAGGCGGGGATATTGTCATAACCATGAAGACGTGCCAGTTCCTCGATCAGGTCTACTTCGATAGCCAGGTCGAAACGATAGCTTGGGGGAGTGACGCTGTAATTGCCTGCCTGTTCCCTGAAATCGAGATGCAGCCGACACAGCAATTCGGAAATGACCGCATCGTTCAAGTCGATACCCAGCACGCGGCGCGCACGCTCCGCGCGCAGGACGATGGGATCGCGCTGCGGCAATGCGCCGAGGACTTCCTGAACGTCCCCAGCCACCCCGCTGCAGATTTCCAGGATCAGTGCGCTGGCACGCTCGAGCGCCGTGCGCGTGGCCGCGAAGTCCACGCCGCGCTCGAAACGATAGGAGGAATCAGTTGAAACCCCGATGCGACGCCCCTTGCCGGCGATCACGTCCGGATCGAAAAAGGCGCTTTCGAGGAATATCTGCGTCGTGCCTTCGATAACGGCGCTGCTATCCCCCCCCATGATGCCGGCAAGCGCCAAAGCACCTTCATCATCGGCCACCACCAGCATGTCCGGTGCCAGTTCCACAACTTGCTGATTGAGCAGCACCAGTTGCTCCCCTTCCCGCGCAAAGCGCACCTGCAATCCGCCGCGGATTTTCGCCATATCGAATGCGTGCAGCGGCTGGCCCTGTTCCAGCATGACATAGTTGGTGATATCCACCACCGGGTTGATGCAGCGTATGCCGCAACGCTCGAGGCGCCGCACCATCCAGTCCGGTGTGACCGCTCCGGCCTTGATGCCGCGCACCACGCGCCCGCAGTACCGCGGGCAGGCTGACGGTTCCACCACGGCGACCGGCAATGTACCCGCCCCTCCGGATGGCACGGACGCAATCGGCTGCAACGATAAGTCGGCGCCCGTCACGGCGGCCACTTCGCGCGCCACGCCCAGCAGGCTGAGGCAATCGCTGCGGTTGGGCGTGAGCTTCAGGGTGAACAGCCTGTCATCCAAGTCGAGGTATGCGCGAATCGCTGTGCCGATCGGCGCATCGGATGGCAACAGCAGCAGGCCGCTGCTTTCCTCCGCAAGGCCCAATTCCTTGGCGGAACACAGCATGCCGAAGGACTCGATGCCCCGCACCTTGGCACGCTTGATCGTCAGACCGGGCAGTTCGGCTCCGATCAGCGCACAAGGCACGCGGGCACCTGCGTGAACATTGCTAGCGCCGCACACGATTTGCAGCGTTTCGCCTGCGCCGACATTGACCTGGCAAACGTTAAGGCGGTCGGCATCGGGGTGTTTTTCCAGCGACAGGACTTCCGCCACCACGATCTTGTCAAATGCCGGCGCCACCGGCTCCAGCGCTTCCACTTCCAGACCGGCCATGGTCAATGCCTCGGCCAGTTGATCGCTGTCCAGAGCGGGATTGACGAAGGTACGTAACCAGTTTTCCGAGAATTTCATAGCAAGCCGTCAGCTTTCAGCAACCAGTTGTCAGCTAACGGGCACATACTGCCGATAACTGAAAACTGATGTCCAGATTCAATTAAATTGTTTGAGAAACTTCAAGTCGTTCTCAAAAAACAGCCGTAAGTCATTGACGCCATAGCGCAACATGGCCAGTCGTTCGACACCCAAACCGAAAGCGAAGCCGATATATTTTTCGCTGTCGATATTCACGTGCTTCAGCACGTTGGGGTGCACCATGCCGCAGCCGCCGATCTCCAGCCACCCGCCATTCCAGCTCATGTCCATCTCGGCCGATGGCTCGGTGAATGGAAAGAAGGACGGGCGAAAGCGGACTTGCAGGTCATCGCGTTCGAAAAAGCGCTGCAGGAAGTCCTGCACCACGCCTTTGAGGTTGGCGAAACTGATCTCTTCGTCGACCCACAGACCTTCCACCTGATGGAACATCGGCGAATGGGTGGCATCGGAATCGACACGATACACACGCCCCGGGGCGATGATTTTCAGGGGCGGTTGGTTCGTTTCCATGTAATGCACCTGTACCGGCGAAGTATGGGTGCGCAGCATGTGCTGGGCATCCACGTAGAAGGTATCGTGCATTGCCCGTGCCGGATGGTTTTCCGGAATATTGAGTGCAGTGAAATTGTAAAAATCCGACTCGATTTCAGGGCCTTGGGCCACATCGAAACCGATGGAATGGAACAAGGACTCGATCCGCTCGAGCGTGCGCGTGACCGGGTGCAGACCGCCCCGACCGGTGCCGCGCCCCGGCAGAGTCACATCCAGAGCTTCCTTCGCCAGCTGGGCCTGCAGTTGCTGCTCGCGCATCGCTTCGCGCCGGGCGGCAAGCGCCTGTTCCAGCTGTTCCTTGACCTGATTGATGCGCGCGCCAGCTGCTGGCCGCTCTTCGGGCGTCAGTTTACCCAAACCCTTCATTATTTCGGTCAAAGCGCCGCTTTTGCCGATATAACGCGCCTTGACCTGTTCCAGGTCGGCGGGGTTATCAATGCCGGCAAAAGCCGCCAGGCCTTGATTCAGTATTTCTTCGAGTTTTTCCATGATCATGCCGCCGAAATAAAAAAGGAGGCCGGAGCCTCCTTTTTCAGATGTTACCGCTTAAGCGCTGAGGCTGGCTTTGGCTTGCTCGGCAATCTTCGCGAATGCCGGCTTGTCGAAAACGGCCAGATCGGCCAACACCTTGCGGTCCATATCGATCATGGCCTTTTTGAGGCCGTTGATGAACACGCTGTAGGTCATACCCAGTTCGCGGGCTGCTGCGTTGATACGCACGATCCACAGGGCGCGGAATTGGCGCTTGCGTTGGCGACGGTCGCGGTAGGCATATTGACCGGCCTTCATCACCGCTTCTTTGGCGATGCGATAGACGTTCTTGCGACGACCGCGGTAACCCTTGGCCTGTTCCAGTACTTTCTTGTGACGGGCGCGTGCCGTTACACCACGTTTTACTCTTGGCATTGTCCGTCTCCTTAAGCGTAGGGCATCATGGCACGAATCTGACGCATGTTGCTCTCGGCAACCATGGTCGTACCGCGCAACTGGCGTTTACGTTTTGTGGGTTTCTTGGTCAGGATATGACGCAAGTGGGAATGGGTGCGCTTCACGCCGCCGCCACCCAGAGTTTTGAAGCGCTTTTTTGCGCTACTCTTGGTCTTCATCTTAGGCATTTACAACTCCTAGTTTATAACATGGACCTGGGCGTTCCCCAACGGAGACACTTGTTAGCCTGGGTACCACTTGTTTTGCCCGTTAAGGGCATCACCACCACTGTAAGCTGCTAAAGCAGCAACACTGGTGCGATAGCCATCAGCCTTGAGCTGACAACTGAATTCTTGCTGCTACTTCTTCTTGGGCGACAGCACCATCACCATCTGCCGACCTTCCATCTTGGGGAACTGCTCAACCGTACCGAATTCGGCCAGATCGGCTTCGACTCTTTTCAGCAGTCTCATACCCAGTTCCTGATGGGTAATCTCACGTCCGCGAAAACGCAGGGTGATCTTCGTTTTATCGCCTTCTTCGAGGAAACGGATCAGGTTGCGCAACTTGACTAGGTAGTCACCTTCGTCCGTACCGGGACGGAACTTTACTTCCTTGACCTGGATTTGCTTCTGCTTCAGCTTGGCTTCGTGCTGTTTCTTGCTTTCGCTGTATTTGAATTTTCCATAATCCATCAAGCGACAGACTGGCGGCTGCGCCGTAGGCGCAATCTCGACCAAGTCAATCTCGGCATCTTCCGCCATCTGCATTGCAGCTGACAGACTTACGATGCCGAGCGGCTCACCTTCCACGCCAACCAACCGGATTTCCTGTGCGGTGATTTCACCGTTGACCCGGCTTTCTTTTCCCTGAGCGATAGCTAAATCTCCAAATCAATTAAAAAACTAAGCCGCGCTTCCCTTGTCGGCCAGATCCTTGGACAACCGCTCCAGCAACGCTTCCAGCGGCATCTGGCCAAGGTCTTCGCCCTTGCGGGTTCGCACGGCAACTAGGTTGGAGGCCACTTCCTTGTCCCCTATTACCAGGAGATACGGCAGCCTCTGCATGCTATGTTCGCGAATTTTATAGGTAATCTTCTCATTTCTCAAGTCCAGATGAACGCGGAAGCCATTTTGCTTCAATCGCTCGGCCACCTGACGCGCGTATTCCGCCTGAGATTCGGAAATATTCAATATCGCCATCTGCACCGGCGCCAGCCACAACGGCAGCGCGCCGGCATGGTTTTCCACCAGGATGCCGATGAAACGCTCGAGGGAACCGAGGATGGCGCGGTGCAGCATCACCGGGGTCTTGCGCGTATTGTCCTCATCGACAAATTCAGCACCCAGGCGGCCCGGCATGGAGAAGTCCACCTGGATGGTGCCGCACTGCCAGGACCGGCCAATGGCGTCCTTGATGTGGAATTCGATCTTCGGACCGTAGAAAGCCCCTTCGCCCGGCAACTCCACCCAGGTCATGCCGGAAGCGCGCAAGGCGGCACGCAGGGCATTTTCGGACTTGTCCCAGATTTCGTCGGAGCCGACCCGGCTTTCCGGGCGCAGCGCTAGTTTCACCGCCACGTCGTGAAAGCCGAAGTCCTTGTAAACCTTCAGCACCAGCGCGTTGAAAGCAGTTACCTCGGACTCGATCTGACTTTCGGTACAGAAGATGTGGCCATCGTCCTGCACGAAACCGCGCACCCGCATCAGGCCGTGCAAGCCGCCGGACGGCTCGTTGCGATGGCATGAGCCGAACTCGCCGTAGCGCAGCGGCAACTCGCGATAAGAACGCAGGTCGGCATTGAATACCTGGATATGGCCGGGACAATTCATCGGCTTGATCGCGTATTCGTGTTTTTCCGACTCGGTGGTAAACATGCCGGCCTTGAAATGCTCCCAGTGGCCTGATTTCTCCCACAGCACGCGGTCGATAATCTGCGGACAGCGGATTTCCTGGTAACCGTGATCGCGATACACCCCGCGCATGTACTGTTCGACAATCTGGTACAGCGTCCAGCCGTTGGGGTGCCAGAAC
>JBDKRR010000080.1:0-14476 GCA_039683315.1 Sulfuricella sp. | reverse complement strand
TTCATTGCTACAGATACGGTTCAGATCGGCCAGCAAACGTTTACTGTGGTGGTTGAACGTTCAGCCGCGATGACAGCGATACCCGCGCTGACTGGCATGAAAATCGTCGGTGCAGTGACTATTCTGGCGCTTGGCCTTGCACTCGCGCTCTTTTACCGCCTGGTACGGCAAATCATCCCGCCCATCCAGGAGGTCACTTCGGCAGCGCGCGCCATCCGCAATGGCGACATCGAGCGGCGCGTCAATCTCACCAGCGATGACGAAGTCGGTGAGTTGGCTTCCGCGTTCAACAGTATGACTGCCCGGCTTCGCGCCACCCTGGGTGAGCTGGAACTCGAAGTGCGGGAACGCATGAGCCGGGAGATGGAACTCCGCAAACTCAACAAGTCCTACGTGGCGCTGAGCATGTCCAACCACGCCGTCATTCACGCGAGCGACGAAACCGAGCTGCTCCAGAAAATCTGCAGCATCGTGGTCGACGTTTGCGAATACCGTCTGGCGTGGATCGGACTAACCGAACATGACTCAGGCAAAAACGTGCGTCCCATCGCGCACGCCGGCCACGACGAAGACCACCTCGACACATTGAACATCACCTGGGCGGATACCGAGCGGGGCCGCGGGCCGACCGGGAGAGCGATCCGCGAACGCCGTGCCGTGGTCATTCACGACTTGGACAACGACCCGGCTTTCGCCCCCTGGCGCGACCAGGCACTTGAGCTGGGCTACGCTTGCTGCGCAGCGGTGCCACTGATCTCTGGTCAACAGGTTTTTGGGGGGCTTACAGTATACGGCGTTGCCCCCTCCAGGTTTGTCGAAGATGAGCTCCAACTGTTGAGCGAACTGGCGGATAACGTCGCCTATGGCATAGCGGCCTTGCGCGCAGAAAACGCGCGCAAGGCCGCATTGGACGAAATACGAGAGGAGCGCGACTTTAGCCAGGCCATCCTGAACACCGCCGGGAGCATCATCGTGGTATTGGACACCAATGGCCGCATCAAGCGATTCAATCGAACCGCGGAAACACTCACCGGCTATTCGTTTGCGGAAGTGGCGGAAAAACCCTTCTGGGAAATCTTCCTGCTGGACGAAGAACTGGAAACAATCAAGGGCGTATTTGATTGTCTGGGGACGGGCAATATCGAGTCGCGGCATGAGAATCACTGGCGCATGCGAGACGGCTCCACGAGGCTGTTCGACTGGTCGAAGACGCTCAAATTCGACGAACTAGGGAATGTCGCGTATATCGTCGCAATCGGCGTGGATATCACCAAGCGGAAAATAGCCGAAGCGGCGCTCCGTGAGAGCGAGCAAAGCCTGCGAACCATGGCTGACTTCACCTACGACTGGGAATATTGGCAAGGACCCGATCGGGAAATTTGGTATATCACGCCTTCCTGCGAAAGGATCACCGGGTACAGCCGAGAAGAATTCCTTGCCGATCCGGAACTGATCAGCCAGATCGTTCACCCCGAAGATCGTCCTCTTTGGGACCTCCATGCGAAAGAAGAAACCCATGACGATATTGCCTCGCTGGATTTCCGTATCGTACACAAAGACGGAACGATCCGCTGGCTTGCGCACGGTTGCCACGCGGTTTACTGGGGCAGCGGAAAATTCATGGGGCGCCGCGCCAGCGTTCGCGACATAACCGACAGAAAGTCTATCGAGGAAGGGTGGAAAAGAACCAGCCACTTGCTGCGCGAATTGGCAGAGCATCACGAAAACGTGAGGGAAGAGGAAAGAACCCGGGTTGCGCGCGAAATCCACGATGAACTGGGCCAGTTGCTGACTGCGCTGCGGATGGAGGTATCCTTGTGCCGGATCAAACATGGCGGCAGCAATCCCGATCTAATGGAAAGAATTACTTCGATGCAGAATCTACTGAGCATGACTATCGACTCGGTACGGGTTATTACCAAGAACCTCAGACCTGTCGCACTGGATCTGGGCATCATTGCCGGCATCGACTGGCTGGCGCAGGAATTTCACCAGCATACCGGTATCCCGTGCCAGTCCGAACTGGACACGCATCTGATATTAGATGAAAAACAGTCCCTGGTGCTGTTCCGGGTTATGCAGGAATCGCTGACGAACATTGCCAAACACGCCAATGCCCTTCAGGTCAAGTTGTCGCTTTTCCACGAAGGAAATTTCGTGGTTGCGGTGGTCAGAGACAACGGAACCGGTTTCAACAAGGAAACATTGCGTTCGACAAAATCATTCGGACTGCTCGGAATGCATGAACGCCTGATGATGGTGTGCGGGGAACTGAGGGTTTACAGCACCTTGGGCAAAGGCACGACGATATTGGTCCACCTCCCGGTCGCGAGCCCTAATAATGCGGCCAACACCATTTGTTGCAGCAAGCACGCCCTGGAACCCCTCCGCCACTAATCGATCAGGCCGTGCTGCATCGCATAACGGATCATTTGAGCGTTGTTTTCCACCTTCAGTTTCTGCATTAGCCGGGCCTTGTGCGAGCTCACGGTTTTGGTGCTCAGGGAAAGCTCAAGTGCGATTTCGTTGATAGTATTGCCGCTGGCAAGTTTGAGGAAAACCTGGGTTTCGCGTTGAGAGAGAAGCTCATGTGACTGTTTGTCGCCGGACAGGCTGAAGCCGAGAAACATTTCTTCTGCCAGACTCGGCTCGATGTATTTTCCTCCCGCCGCGATTTTCTTGATCGCCATGATAAGTGTTTCGGGATCGCAGCCCTTGGTGACGTAACCCGAGGCGCCAGCCTTCATTGCCTTGGTGGCAAGCTGCACCTCACTGTGCATGGTAAATGCCAGGATCGGCAGATCCGCGCGCTCCTGGCGAATCCTGCGGATCAGTTCAACGCCGCTCGGTCCTGGGAGCGACATGTCCAGCAACACCAGCTCGCAAGGCCGCTCGCGCACGCTTTTCAGCGCATCCCAACCGTCCGCAGCCTCGGCGACCACCTCGAAATCAACACAAAGCGCCAGGGTCTGCCTGACACCAGCTCGAACGATGGCATGGTCATCCACGATAAGAATGCGAGTCATACGAGTATTCCTAACTTATGGGGGCATGTGGAATATGCGCCTGGACCACTGTACCCTTGCCTAGGGTGCTGCGAATCTCCGCCCGCCCGCCTAGCATCAGTGCGCGTTCCTTAATTCCTAGCAGGCCGAAAGATTTTCGGCCCGACAACGTATCGATGTCGAATCCTCTGCCATTGTCTTCTACCTGTGCGTTCACGCCATTGCCATCATCCCACAAGGACAGCTGGACGCGCCCTGCACCAGCGTGGCTGGCCACATTGCTAAGCGCTTCCTGAATGATACGAAAAATGGCGATTTCGCGCTCCCCATCGAGTTGCATCTCGTGATCGACGCGTACGAAACGGCAGATAATTCCGGTACGATTGAGGAAGTCTCCCGCCATCCACTCAAGTGCTGAAACGATTCCTAGGTTCAACGCATAGGGTCTCAAGCGTGAGGCGACGTGTCGCACAACCTGTATCGCGTGGTCAATGAGAAGTTTCATGGATTCAATGCGTTCGCGCGACTCGGGCGCTCCGTCGCCGATATGTATAAGAAACAGCGACATGTCCGTTCGCAACGCAGTCAGTATTTGCCCCAACTCGTCGTGAATTTCCCTGGCAAGGCACGCTTTTTCGTCCTCCAGTAAAATCTCGCGATGCGCCGTCAACTCCCGTAGCGCTTGGCACGACTGTTTGAGTTCACCATCGGCCTGTCTGCGTTCGGTGATCTCTTTCCCCGAGCTAAGGTGCACCCCCGAGAGATCGGTCATTGCGGTTCGGCAGGTGGAACGCTCCCCTGCATCAGGCTCAATGAGCACGGTTTCCAGCAGAACATCGCAAAGTCCCTTGGCGTTGCCTTCAACCCTCAATTCAGAGACGACACTGGCGCCTCCCGCGAAAACCTGCTGCAGGTGACAACAAAACGACTGGACAAACCTCGCGGCAAGATAATGCGAAAATAGCTGACCCACAAGGGCGGCGGGCGTCTGCCCCAGCATCGCCGCTCCCCTGCGATTGATCTCGAGAATGCAACCATCCCGGTCTAGGACGAGATAGCCCACCGGTGCATAATCAAAGAGTGCGGAATAACGCTTTTGGACCTCTTCCAGTTTTTTCTTCGTTTCGTAAAGTTCGCGGCTGCGGACCTCAAGTTCGGCCTGATGTGCTTGCAACTCGGGCAACGCGTGACGGCCCTTCATACAGGAAGCAGTTTCACTTGCCTGCAGCCGCCTGATTTCGGCGATTAGTTCCGTTCGAGTTTGATTTTCGAGATTGAACATGGGCTAAAGCCAGCTTGGTTTTGTCATATTCTAGAATACCCGTGTGCTGTTTGGAGAAAAAACTCCCACTCAACTTTTTTACCAGCCTCTGCCCCGCTATTTTCCCCGCCATTATTTTTGGCCTTTGAGTCTTCGGATTCCCGGTCTTTGCCGTCGTGAAACGGGTTATGTGATTTTTATTGCGAGCAGACCGCGGCGATCGGTTCTGGCGTAAACGCGCGTGGCGTGCCATCTCGCATGGGTATACCAGCATGCGGGTTGGCGAATTCGGCTTCGAGCTCTGCGGTACGCAGTGCCGCTCTTAACTTTGCCTTGCGGTAGTCCTTGGTTTTGAGAGAGTGCGTGATATCCGGTTTGCCTAATGGATCAGAAGATCACAAGAAACGCGCATCCGGAATTGATAAACTTTGCCGCGCAGAGCGAGACGGCACATGTCCGGCTCCTGGTCTGTGTCACAGTTTTGTGTAGCTCCGGGGCTAACTGAAGTCTTTGATTTAGCTATTTTTATTGCTACATCAATAGCTTGTAATGTTAGTGGCGGAGAGGGCGGGATTCGAACCCGCGTTAGGATATTATCCTAAACACGCTTTCCAGGCGTGCGACTTAAACCACTCATCCACCTCTCCGTGGGAAGCGCGCCATTATATTGAGGTCGGCGTCATCCGTCCAGTTCATTTCTCCACATCTTCCGCCCATACCAGGGCATCCACATGGGCGGCGTTGACCTGGGCCGCTGTCAGCCCGCACGCGCTCGCCAGCAAACCGATCTGTTCCTGGTCAAATTCCTCGCAAGCCATGGCCAGATCAAGATAGGGCGCATAGATTCCCTCATGCACCAATAGGGCCTGGGACACGGGAAGCGGCAAATGGAAGTTGGTCAATGCCGTTTCCATCGGCACGTTCAGCAGCACATCGAGCAAAGAGAGGATACCTACCAGGAACAATCCATCCCGATCCGCGTCCGAAACATTCTCCCTGCCCAGCAGCTCCACCAGGCGCGCCCGCACCAGAGCATTCTTCAACAGTACCTGGCTGCGCCCATCGCTCTTTTCGCCGCTGAACAGCAGCAACGTCAGCCAGCGGTACATCTGATCGTAGCCCAACAGTGTCAGGGCGTGCGCGATCGAGCGAATTTCCTGCTGCAAGCCGCTAGCCGGGGAGTTAATGTAGCGCAATATCTTGTAGGTAATGGCAGCGTCGCGCTTGACGCTTGCTTCGAGTTCCTTGATTTCGGCGTGATTGCGCACCAGGTTGAGCAGTTCGATCACCTTGATGCGATGATTGTCCAGACGGTGCGGCGCAGAAGGCTGCGGCTTGGCGAAATAGTAGCCTTCGAAATAATTGAAAGCCAGCTTGCGACTAGCCTCGAAATGCTCCTCTGAATCCACGCCCAGTGCGATGAGGGGACGCACCGCCATTTTCAGGATCGCCACCACCACCTTGCCGAGCTCCAGCGCATCGATCTGGGAAATATTGAAGCGCACGTAATCGGCCATTTGCAGCCACGGCAACAATCCCGTCTGATCCCTGGGGTTGTCGAGTGCGAATTTGAATCCGCGCTCCTTCAACTGGCGGCAGCGGGCAACGATCTGGTCGGCAAACTCGTCCTGCTGCTGCAACGCAAGCACGATATTATGGCCTGGCAAACGCTCCAGCAGCGGATGGTCCAGTATCAGCGGCGTGACGCTGACAAACGCCCGTTTGCCCTGCAACAATCGCTCGACACCCAGGTCCAGGATGCTTTTCAACAGCATCTGGTCATTCATCAGCATGACCGTTTGGTCTGGCTTTATATCGGCGAGCGAATGCCGGTTACGCAAAGCCAGCTCGTAACCGATCAGTTGTTCGGCCCGGTCCAGTACAGGCTCACGACGCAGGAAGCGCAAGCGTAGCGCAACCGCATCGCTGCGATTGCCGTTGGTTTCGATATCCAGCAGGCTGCTCACCGCTTCGCTCGGCGCATCGTTTCCGGTGTCCACTACTTTGGCATCGTAGGGGGACGGCTGAGGCTTGTCATCCGGGGATAGCTGAGGCAAGGGAGGCAGTTCATGCGGCGCACTCTCGACCGTCTCGGCCGTGGGAGAAGGTTGAGGCTGGGATGGTTTTAATAAGGACTTGATCTTCTCAAACATGGGCAATTCTCCCTGGCAAACGACGCCTGATTGGCTTCATTGTGCCGGACATGACTGTGTTGTCAAGCAGCACTCCGAAATGGCGAGAACACTCCAGACATGCTCTCGCATGCCAGAAGATCTTTCGCATTCAGGAACCGCGAATCTCGACATGGTTTGACGAAATGGTCACAAACCGATATTTTGTTGCAAGAGCTGGGGTAAGCAAGACAAACAAACCAAAACATCAATAATCCCAGCCAAAACCACAGAAACGACATTCACTTACCAGAGGAGTTGAGAATCCATGCATAAAATCATGATCGCGTTAGCCGGGGCAGGTCTGTTGGCATTGGCGGGCTGCGCAAGCACCATGCCGGAAAAAGCGGAAGCGCCGCAGGCAGCTGCCAAGCCCCAGGAAGCACCCAAGGCGCAACTGACGGAAGAAGCGAAACAGGCGCTGGCCCAGGCAGAAGCTGACATCAAAGCTGCGCAAGCAAAAAAAGCTCTCTGGACAAACGCCCAGGACGCCTTGAAAGAGGCCAAGGCTGCTGCGGCGAAAAACGATAGCGCTGCGGTCATCAAGCATGCCAAAGAAGCCAGCGAATTTGCGCGGCTCGGCATTGAGCAAACACAGTATCCAGTAACAACCATCAGCAAGTAATCATTGCAGAATAGTGAGGGGGCATAGCCCCCTCACTCAATTGCATTTCTCCCCCAACGCAGCAGTATCGATCCAAACATCACCCCCGTCGGCAGGTTTTATCGCCAAGGCTGGGATATCCTCTCCGCTGCGCCATTTCCTGACTGCCGCCTCCTTATCCTTCCCTGTCACCAGAAACCATACCCTTCTTGCCTCACTCAAGCGCCATGCGCTCAGGGAAACTCGATCTGCGGGCGGCTTAGGGGATTGATGCACCGCAAGGACCGCAGGCTGGCGAAAATCCGATCCGTAATTCTGGCCGGGGAACAGGCTGGCAGTATGTCCATCCTGGCCCAGTCCCAGCAGCACCAGGTCGAACTTTTCGACCGACTCAATTGACAAGGCATACCGCCTGGCCGCCTCTTCGGCACCAAGTTCAGCTGGAATAACGTGAATTTGCGCGGCGGGAATTGATACATGTGCAAGCCATGCCTGCGATGCCATCGCGCTGTTGCGCTCGGTATGGCCCGCAGGCAGGCAACGTTCGTCACCGAAATAGATATGCCAGGACTGCCATGCGGTCTTGATGTCACGCAGGCGTTCATAAACGGCACGCGGCGTATTACCCCCGGCCAGAACGACTCGAAACGCACCGCGCGCTGTTATCGCCTCCGCGGCAAGCCGCTCGATCCCTTGCGTGGCACGTTGGAGAAGCAGCGCCGCGTCGGGGTAAACATGCCACACACAAATCTGAGCGGAAGGCATGTGCTTGATACTTACATGCTGCCCAAGCGCTGACGCAGCCTCTGCACCAATTTCCATAGCGACCAGCCGCGCCCCAACCAGGCAAGGGCACGACGCGGGCGCAAGGCGACAACCAAACCCACCGCCCCGGCCACCAGTCCCGGATGTCGTTGCAGGAAGCGTAACGCGGCAACACCCTTGTCAGCGACGGCGAACACGCTGTTCAGGGGAGCTGCGTGACGAGCCAATTCACCGCGCTGCAGAGCGATCTTGGCAACCAGCCGCTCGCGACGCTCGGCCAATTCGATCAGGCGGCTATTCATAGGCGAGACGACAGATGGTCCTGGTCTTTGGACAACTCGGCCAGACTGGCAGAAAACAGTTTGGGCTGGGTGCGGGCAAACTTCGCTGCAGCAGCCAGCGCGGCAATGCCCAATCCCAGAAAAAGCACGGTGAACATGCCTAACGCCAGCAGGCGATGACTATCCCACAACACAACCGTTAGAAACAAGGCCGCAAAAATGATGCCGAGACCGATAAAAAAAAGCGCCGCCAACCCAAGCACCATCTGGGTCAGCAAACGCTCTTTTTCTTCCGCCAGCTCGGTGGAAAGCAACTCCAGCCGGGTGCGAAAAATCGCCACACCCGTTGCGCCAAAACCCTTTATCGATTCAAAAAGACCGGCGTGGCTAGCGTTATCGGGTAATTGAGCCATGACTGAAATTAACGGCGCCCTACCAGCAAGCCGACGATAAATCCGGCCCCGGCGGCAATGCCGACAGCTCTCCAGGGGTTGGCGCGGACGTAGTCATCCGTCGCCCTGGCTGCGGCCTTGGTGCGTTCCAGCATGGCTTCTTCGGCGCGAGCCAGACGGATCTTGGCGTTACGCAGATTTTCTTCGGCTTTGACGCGGATCTCGGCAATTTTCTCGCCTGCCTGATTCGCCGTCGCGCGCAGCAGTTCTTCCGCATCGGCGATCACGACTTTGAGGTCGGAAACCAGTTTTTCCCGGGTCACTAAATCCGTTGCCGCTGCATCATCAATTTCGGTGTACATGATTGCCTCCACTTGAATGTTGTTTGAGATTAAAACCCATCTCTAGGTTACTGCTTCGAACCAATTCAATCAACTGTCATGCCTCGCGGTTTTCTTGGTGGGCGCCCGCAACGGCGATTTCTTCACGGCGCGGGGACGTCGTGGCGGCTCCGAGCGTTTGTGCTCCGCCTTGTCCTTGATAACCGGCTTGTTGCGCGGCACCTCGCGCGCTTCCGGCAACACCACGCCGGCCCAGTTCAACACCGCAGCCACCTGCTCCGGCTCGAGCTCCAGCCAGCGCCCGCGCTTGACCCTTGGCGGCAGGCTCAGCATACCGAAGCGCACCCGCATCAGGCGGCTCACCGTCAGCCCCATGTGTTCGAACAGGCGCCGCACTTCGCGGTTGCGCCCCTCTTTCAGCACGCCGCGATACCAGTGGTTGCTGCCCTCCCCGCCCTGGTCCACCAGGCTCTCGAACTTGGCGGTGCCGTCTTCCATTTCGATACCGGTCCTGAGCTGCTGCAACTGGTCCGGCGTCAGCTCGCCGCGCACACGGATCGCATATTCGCGCTCCACCTCGAAGCGCGGGTGCATCAGGTGATTCGCCAGATCGCCGGAAGTGGTGAAAATCAGCAAGCCGCCGGTATTGAAATCCAGGCGCCCGACGGCGATCCATTTCGCGCCGCGTACCGGCGGCAGAACGTCGAACACGCTTTCGCGCTTTTCCGGGTCGTCACGGCTGACGATCTCGCCTTCCGGCTTGTGGTAGAGGAGAACGCGCGGCATCTTGGAGGCGCGCTGGAACCTGACGATGCGGCCGTTCACCTTGACCACGTCCTCCTCTTCCACCTGGGCGCCGATTTCGGCCACCTGCCCGTTCACGGTTACTTTCCCGGTGCGGATCAGTTCTTCCATCTCGCGACGCGAGCCTATGCCGGCCTGGGCCAGCATTTTATGTAATCTTTCAGACATGTTCTTCAATTCCAACTGTGTCGCCGGGAAAACTGTCCAGCACGGCCAGTTCTTCCAGTGGTGGCAATTCATTCAAGGTGCGCAAATTCAGGTCATCGAGGAATTTGCGCGTGGTGGCCAGCAAGGCCGGCCGCCCCGGCACCTCTCGATGGCCGATGGCATCGATCCAGCCACGTTCTTCGAGCGTCCTGATGACCTGCGTGGAAACCGCCACGCCGCGGATTTCCTCGATGTCGCCACGCGTCACCGGCTGACGGTAGGCGATGATCGCCAGGGTCTCCAGCACGGCACGCGAATAACGCGGCGGTTTCTCGGGATTCAGGCGATCCAGGTATTTCTGGTACTCAGGCCGGCTCTGGAAACGCCAGCCGCCCGCCACGCTGACCAGCTCGACTCCCCGTCCTGACCAATCACTGCGCAATTCATCCAGCAGCTTGCGCAGGGCTTCCGCGCCAGGTGCTTCATCGAACAGCTTGCCCAGCTGATGCAGGGTAAGCGGCTCCTGGCTCACCAGCAAGGCCGTCTCGAGTATGGTTTTGATTTCGCCAAGAGGAGTCACGAGAGTAATCGCTTCAGCTTTCTGCGCCTGATTCGGCGAGCTTAACATAGATCGGGGCGAACACTTCCGCCTGGCTGATTTCCACCAGCGATTCGCGCGCCAGTTCGAGCATGGCGAGAAAGGTCACGACGACTTCCGCTACGCCGTTTTCCACCGCGAACAACGCAGCGAACTCGACGAATTGCCGCCCCTGCAGTCGGCGCAAAATCAGAGTCATGTGCTCGCGCACCGAGAGTTCCTCGCGGCTCACGTGATGATGACGATGGGCTCGCGCGCGTGCGACCACCGCCGCCCAGGCTGCACGCAGGTCATCCTGATTCACTTCGGGCATGCGCTTCTCGCTGGCCTGCTCCAGCCACACCTGCACCAGGGCGAAATCCCGCCCGGCCTGCGGCAAGGCATCGAGCTGCCGTCCCGCCAGCTTCATGCGTTCATATTCCAGCAGGCGCCGCACCAGTTCGGCACGCGGATCGTGCTCCTCATCCGCGGCGTGCACCGGGCGCGGCAACAACATGCGCGACTTGATCTCGATCAGCAAGGCTGCCATGAGCAGGTACTCAGCCGCCAGTTCGAGTTGCCGGGCCCGCATCGCCTCCACGTAGGTCATGTACTGGCGCGTCACTTCCGCCATGGGAATGTTCAGCACATCTAAGTTCTGGCGCCGGATCAGGTAAAGCAGCAGATCAAGAGGACCTTCGAAAGTCTCGAGGAACACTTCCAGCGCATCGGGCGGGATATACAGGTCCAACGGCAGTTCCATAAGCTGCTCGCCGTAGACCCTGGCAACCGGCTGGTTTTCAATTACGACCGTATTCACACTCTCTCCTCTCGCTGCCCATTATGCCGCGTTTCAAGTGCGGTCGCCGCATCAAATGGCAAGCCGCTCTTCTGGTATAATTCCGCGCTTTTAGTTTGAAGATTTTCCCATGGAAGCCGAACAACTCAACGCCATCGAAAACCGCGTCGCCGACCTGATGCAGCGCAGCGCAGACCTTCGGGGGTATCTTTGACTACGACGTCAAACAGGAACGCCTGACCGAAGTCGCGCAACTGCTGGAAGATCCGGCGGTCTGGAATGACGCCAAGCGCGCCCAGGAACTGGGCAAGGAACGACGCGAACTCGAAAACGTCATCGACACCCTCACCAAGCTCGACCAGTCGCTGCGCGATGCCCGCGAACTTTTCGACATGGCCAAGGAAGAAGGGGACGACGAGTCCCTGCTCAGCATCGACCAGGACGCCGCCGGGCTGGAGAAGATCGTCGCGGAAATGGAATTCCGCCGCATGTTCTCCCACCCCATGGACCCCAACAACTGCTTCCTCGACATCCAGGCCGGATCGGGCGGCACCGAAGCCCAGGACTGGGCTTCCATGCTTCGGCGCATGTACGTGCGCTATGCCGAGCGCCACGGCTTCAAGGTGGAAGTGCTGGAGGAGTCCGAGGGCGAAGTGGCCGGCCTGAAGAGCACCTCGCTCAAGATCAGCGGCGATTATGCCTTCGGCTACCTGCGCTCCGAATCCGGCGTGCATCGCCTGGTGCGCAAATCCCCCTTCGATTCCGGCAACCGCCGCCACACCTCATTCTCCAGCGTGTTCGTCTACCCCGAGGTGGATGACTCGATCGAAATCGAAATCAACCCAGCCGACCTGCGCACCGACACTTTCCGCGCTTCCGGCGCCGGCGGCCAGCACATCAACAAGACCGATTCGGCGATCCGCATCACCCACCTGCCCACCAATATCGTGGTGCAGTGCCAGAACGACCGTTCGCAGCACCGCAACCGCGCAGAGGCCATGCTGATGCTGAAAGCGCGCCTGTACGAACTCGAAATGCGCAAACGCACAGAGGAGAAACAGGCCATGGAGGACTCCAAGACCGACATCGGCTGGGGCCACCAGATCCGCTCCTACGTGCTGGATCAGTCGCGCATCAAGGATCTCCGTACCAACTACGAAGTCGGCAACACCCAGGCAGTGCTCGACGGCGACCTGGACGGCTTCATCGAAGCAAGCTTAAAACAAGGGGTTTAACGCATGAGCGAACAGGAACAAATTCAGCCGGACGAAAACCAGATCGTCACCGAACGCCGCGAAAAGCTGAAAAAGCTGCGCGAACAGGGTATCGCCTTCCCCAACGATTTCGACCGCACCCACATGGCAGGCGAATTGCAGCTTCTCCACGGCGACGAGGACAAGGATGCACTGGAAGCACAGAACATCGAAGTCGCCGTTGCCGGCCGCATGATGCTCAAGCGCGTCATGGGCAAGGCCAGTTTCGCCACGGTGCAGGACATGAGCGGCCGCATCCAGTTCTTCATCAACCAGGAAGGCGTCGGGGCGGAAACCTACGAAGCTTTCAAGCACTGGGACATGGGCGACATCATCTCCGCCAAAGGCATGCTGTTTAAGACCAACAAGGGCGAGCTTTCGGTGCGCGCAACGGAACTGCGCCTGCTGACCAAGTCGCTGCGTCCCCTGCCGGAAAAATTCCACGGCCTGACCGACCAGGAACAGAAATACCGCCAGCGCTACCTGGACCTGATGACCAACGAGGAAACGCGCAAGACCTTCATGGTGCGTTCCAAGGTCATCCAGGCCATCCGCACCTTCCTGGTCAATCGCGGCTACCTGGAAGTGGAAACGCCGATGATGCACCCCATCCCCGGCGGCGCTTCGGCGCGTCCTTTCATCACCCACCACAACGCGTTGGACATGGACATTTTCCTGCGCATCGCGCCGGAACTCTACCTCAAGCGCCTGGTGGTGGGCGGTTTCGAGAAAGTGTTCGAAATCAACCGCAATTTCCGCAACGAGGGACTCTCCACCCGCCACACTCCCGAATTCACCATGATCGAGTTCTACGAGGCGTACCGGGATTACAAATACCTCATGGATCTGACCGAGGAAATGTTCCGCGACGTCACCACCTTCGTGCTGGGACACGCCGTGGTGCAGTACCAGGGGCACACCATCAACCTGGCCGAACCGTTCGACCGCCTCACCATCACCCAGTCGATCCAGAAATACCATCCCGGCCAGTACACGGACGAGCAGTTGCACGACCGTTTTTTCCTGCTCGAAACGCTCAAGCGCATGAATGCGGCGCACCACCCCACCGATGGCGTGGGCGGCCTGCAGCTTTCGCTGTTCGAGGAAACCACCGAGTCCCTGCTGATCCAGCCCACCTTCATCATCGACTACCCGGCGGAAACCTCCCCGCTGGCGCGGCGCAACGACAAGAACCCCGGCATCACCGACCGCTTCGAGCTGTTCGTGGTGGGGCGCGAGCTAGCCAACGGCTTCTCCGAGCTCAACGACGCAGAGGACCAAGCGGAACGTTTCATGGAACAGGTACGTCAAAAAGAGGCAGGTGATGCAGAAGCCATGCACTACGACGCCGACTATATCCGTTCTCTGGAATACGGCCTGCCGCCCACCGCCGGAGAAGGCATCGGCATCGACCGCCTGATCATGCTGCTGACCGACAGCCCGTCGATCCGCGACGTCATCCTGTTCCCGCAAATGCGTCGGGAGGATTGAGGAAGGAACCATGCCAGCTTCGAACAGCCGTATCGAACTCCCCGTCGCGGGCATGACCTGCGCCGCCTGTTCAACGCGGCTGGAGAAGAATCTCAACAAGCTGCCCGGGGTCAAGGCGAATATTAATCTGGCAGCGGAAAAAGCCCAGATCGAATACGACCCCGACCAAGCCACGCCAGAGAGCCTGATCCAGGCCATCGCCAAAACCGGATTTTCCGTCCCGCCGCAACAGCTCCAGCTCTCGCTCGAAGGCATGACCTGTGCCGCCTGCGCCACGCGCATCGAGAATGTGCTGAACAGGATCGAGGGCGTAACCGCTACGGTCAATTTCGCGACCGAAACGGCACACATCTCCTACATTCCCGGCACCACCAATCCCGAATTGCTGATCGCGGCAGTCAGCAAGACCGGGTACGGCGCACATGTAAGCGGCGAGTCCAGCCGCGATGCCGAGCGTGCCAGGCGCGCGGCGGTCTATCAAAAAGAGCTCCGTGTGTTCTGGCTGGCCGCCGCTCTGACCCTCCCGCTGGTGGGGCAAATGGGGTTCATGTTCAGCGGCCACCACGCCGATGTGATTCCGCGCTG
>JBDKRR010000079.1:0-5780 GCA_039683315.1 Sulfuricella sp. | reverse complement strand
TTGTCGTTTTTCCCTTTCAAGGACGTACTGAAACTGTTGATTGCTCTGTTGGGTACGCGACTGAACAAATGAAGTCAGCGCAACACCAAACAGAGCTGACGAAGCGGCAACAATTGATGTGAGGATGGGAGTTTCCATAGATGGCTAACGTCTGAATTAACCGGCTGGCGCGGCTTTATCGCGCCAGTCCGGGTTGAATGATGGGTTAGGCGTTCATTGAGCGTGCCACCTTCTATGGTTTAGTTGGAAAGTTCCCACTTGTGGGAACACCTCCGTAGCCTTCTCCAGTGTTGTGAACGATATAGTGTTCGTCGTCGGCTTCAGAGCTTGGTTTTGGCGGGGCGTTTCCTTCGACCTTGGGCGGTTTGGGGTCATCCTTTTTGGTGTCTTTTGGATCAACAACGCCTTGTTTGCCGCTTAAATCAACCGGATCTGTCATGGAACATTCCTCCTTAGATGATTAGCGACATTGTAGTGGCGATGTCGCAACGCCTAACGTAAAGTAGCCATCCTAATTGACGCAAAACATTGCATCAATGTGATGGCTAAAATATTTGCGTTCATTAATAATCATATTTATATCAGTCTGTTATGATTTTTTAGGGCATCCTAAAATGATTGAAGAACCATCACCGGCATCTGCCCAAAAACTGCTTGATCAGGTGCATGGAAATATCCGTTTGAAGCACTACAGTCTCCGCACCGAGCAAACTTATGTCGATTGGATTTAACGCTATATCTTGTTTCATGGCAAGCATCATCCAAGGGATATGGGCGCAGGCGAGGTTCAGCGTCCGTTTCAGCAGGAAGCGCTATCAGCGCCAGAACAGAGAATGCCCCATTGCTTGCCGCGAGGAACGGGGCATTTCTTTTTCGCTCAAGCGCGACGGAGCAAAACTTACCGCACGTTCCTTGGTCACAACACGGTATATGCAGAATCGACGCATTCCTATGACAACACCCCGGAGACGAACATGCATCGAAATAGCCGCTTGCCGCTAATGACATCCGTACCTCATACATCGCTTTGCGAGAAGGCTGATGATATGCAGGCGCGGTTCAGAATCACGCATATGAAGCTGCCGCACGCGTCACAAAGCAATTAAAACTGATCTGGCGAAAGTAACCGCACACCTCCATGACCGACGCCGATACGAAAACACCAAGCCCGCTCCCGGGCTTGAGTACCGACGAAGCGGCGCTGCGTCTGACGCAATTCGGGCCCAACGAGGTGGCGGAAGAAAAGCCTCATCCGCTGCTCGCCCTGCTGGGCAAGTTCTGGTCGCCGGTGCCGTGGATGCTGGAAATCACCATCCTCCTGCAATTCGCGCTCGGCAAGCCGGACGAGGCCGCCGTCATCGCCGTCCTGCTCGTGGTCAACGCCGTGTTGGGCTACTTCCAGGAAGGGCGCGCCAACAAGGCGCTGGCCCTGCTGCGGCAGCGCCTCGACATCCAGGCGCGCGCGCTGCGTGACGGCCGCTGGCAACTGGTGCCGGCGCGCAATCTGGTGCCCGGCGACGCGGTGCACGTGCGCATGGGCGACCTGGTTCCCGCCGACCTGCGCCTTGCGGAAGGACAGGTGCAGCTCGACCAGTCCAGCCTCACCGGCGAATCCCTGCCGGCGGAAGCAGGGCCGGGCGGCGACGCTTTTTCCGGCTCCGTCGTGACCCGCGGCGAAGCCAGCGGAGAGGTGCTCGCCACGGGAACGGGAACCCGTTTCGGCAAGACTGCGGAACTGGTGCGCAGCGCGAAGACGGTGAGCCACCTCGAAGCGGTGATTTTCGGCATCGTCAAATACCTCGTGCTGCTGGACGTGGCGCTGGTTGCGGCGCTGCTGGTCTATGCCGTGGCGACCGGCATGCCCCTCACCGAAGTGGTGCCCTTCGCCCTGATCCTGCTGGTCGCCTCCGTCCCCGTGGCCCTGCCCGCCACTTTCACCCTGGCAACGGCCCTGGGCGCGCTGGAGCTGGCCAAGCGGGGAGTATTGGTGACGCGCCTGTCCGCCATCGAAGAGGCCGCCGCCATGGACATGCTGGCGAGCGACAAGACCGGCACCATCACCGCCAACAGCCTGAACCTGGCGGCGCTCAAGCCCGCCGGAGCCACCACGGAAGACGATCTGCTGCGCTGGGCGGCGCTGGCTTGCGACGAGGCCACGCAAGACCCCATCGATCTGGCCATCCTCGCCGCCACCCGCGAACGCAAGCTGCTGGAGCATCCGCCGCGGCGCATCCGCTTCACCCCTTTCGATCCGCTGACGCGGCGCTCTGAAACGCTGTTCGAGGAAAACGCGCTCACCCGCAAGGCCGTCAAGGGTGCGGCGCTCGAAGTCGCGGCCCTGGCCGGCGCGCCGGATGTCGCCGCAGAAGTCGAAGCCCTCGCGGCAAGCGGATGCCGCGTGCTGGGCGTGGCCATCGGTGACGAAAGCGCGCTGCAATTCGCCGGCCTGGTCGCCCTGCAAGACCCGCCGCGCGAGGATTCCGCCGCGCTGGTGGAGAGCCTGCGCCAGCTCGGGGTGCGCGTGGTGATGGTGACCGGCGACGGGCAGGCCACGGCACGAACGGTGGCCAGGGCGGTGGGCATCGGCGAGCGCGCCTGCCCGGCGAGCATGCTCGCGGAAAACGCCACCCTCTCCATCAAGGAATGCGACGTGTTCGCCCAGGTGTTTCCCGAGGACAAATTCCACCTCGTGCAGGCATTGCAACACGCCGGCCACGTGACGGGCATGACCGGCGACGGCGTCAACGACGCACCGGCGCTGAAACAGGCCGAGGTCGGCATCGCCGTGGCCAACGCCACCGATGTGGCCAAGGCCGCCGCCAGCCTGGTGCTCACCAACCCCGGCCTGTCCGACGTGGTCGCGGCGGTGGAAACCAGCCGGCGCATCTACCAGCGCATGCTCACCTACACCCTCAACAAGATCATCAAGACGCTGGAAGTCGCCATTTTCATGAGCGTGGGCGTGATGCTGACCGGCGTGTTCGTGATCACGCCGCTGCTGGTCGTGCTGCTGCTGTTCACCAACGATTTCGTCACCATGTCCATCGCCACCGACCGCGTGGCCTTCTCGCGCAAGCCCGAGCGCTGGCACATCGCCACCCTGATGCTGACCGCCGCGCCCCTGGCCGCCCTCATCCTGGTGCTGTCGTTCTCGGTATTCTTCGCCGCGCGCGACCTGCTCCACCTGCCGCTGGCGCAGCTGCAGACGCTGATTTTCGTCATGCTGGTGTTCACCGGCCTGGGCAACGTCTACCTGGTGCGCGAACGCGGCCATTTCTGGCAGTCGCGCCCCAGCCGGTGGCTGATGGTCGCCACGACGCTGGATCTGGCGGTGGTCTGCGCGATGGCGAGCCAGGGCGTGCTCATGACCGCGATCAGCCCGGCGCTGATCGCCGGCTTGCTGGGGCTGGCGCTGGCTTACCTGGTGATGATGGATTTCCTGAAAATTCGCATCTTCCGGCACTTCGGGCTGACATGATTGATTCAGCCGGTTGAAGTCAACCGCAAATTTTCGACCCATAGCGCCAGGGTTTCCATGGGAGAAACGGCTGGCGCGTCGAGGAAGGAAATCACGAAACGGTTTCCCATGTCGGCCACGCCGATGGCGCAGGGGCACAGCGCCAGTGCCGCAGGGCTGGGCAGCCGGGCGCCGGGGCAGAACAGGACCGTCTTGGCGTCCTGCATGTCGACGGGGAGGGATGCGCCGACGCGCAGGTTGAAGCCGTAGTTATCGAACACGCCGAGGAAAGCGGCCCCCGCCTGGCGGTGAATGCAGGCGCTGAGCGCGGCGGCGATCTCGTCCACATCGCGCCAGGGCGTATCGGCCTTGGCGATTTCCTCGACCCAGACGGGATAGCGGCCTTCCACGGTGATGTGCTGCATCGTCACTCCTTATTTGCGGAACACGCGCAGGTAGTGCCCCTCGAAAAACCGCTTGGCCCAGTGGAAGATGCGCGACGGAGGCAGCAGCCAGGCGCGCTTTTCGTCGCGATAGACCAGGATGCCGGAGTCCACGCTGTCCACGATGCAGATCAGTTCCGCCTTGGGACGGGCGACGGGCGGCTTGCCTTGCAGCTCGAGCAGCAGGTTTTGCGCCGCCGCTGTGGCTTGCAGATCGGCCATGTGCGCCTGCTTGGGCAGCCAGTCCGGGCCGGGGAAGCTGCCGCTGTCGCCCGCCACGTACACCCGCGCATTGCCGGGCACGCGGCAGTATTCGTCGGCCTGGACGAAGCCGCCGCTGGAGAGGGGCAGGCCGCTGTTTTCCAGCCAGGACGGGCCGGTGAGGCCGGGCATGAACAGGATCAGGTCGGCTGCCAGCGTGCCGCCCTCGGTTTCGACGCCTTGCGCGGTGAAGCCGCCGATCTTGTGGCCCAGGTGGGTATGGATACCGCGTTTCTGCATTTCGGCGACCAGCCCCTTGACGGCCTTGTCTCCCAGGCGCTTGCCGGGCTCGGCGGCAGCGTTGAAGAAGGTGAGGGAGAAGCGATCTCGCTTGCCCTGCTGGCGCAGCCAGGTTTCCACCCCGAACAACAGTTCGAACATCGGGCCGCCGCGCATGGCGGACGGTTCCTTGGGGTTGCCGCCGAAACCGAAGGCGATGCTGCCGCCGTCCATCTCGCGCAAGCGCTTTCCGATGGCCTCCGCCGCCGCCACGCCCTCGCACAGGGTCAGGGCGTGCTCGATGCCGGGCAGCCCCTTGAGGAAGCGCCCGCCGGTGGCGATCAGCAGGGCATCGCCGGCGATTTCGCCCTGGTCGGTGACGACCGTGCGCCCGCCGTCCTTGAGGCCCGTGACGCGGGCGGCATGAAAGTCGAGCCGGTGGTCGGCGATGAAGCGTTCGAGCGGCAGGACCAGGTCGCCGCCTTTCCTCACGCCGGTGGGCACCCAGATCAGGCTGGGCAGATAGACGAACTCGGCTTTCGGCGCCACCAGGGTGATGTGCGCCCGCGGCGCGCGCCGCCGCAGTTCGCGCGCGGCGGTAAGAGCGGCAAAGCCTGCGCCGAGGATGACGATGCGCTGGGAAGAGATTGTCATGGCGTTTTTTCCTGCAAAGGTTTGATCTTCAATGGGGTCGGGCGTGCCGTTCAATCCGGCCAGCCCTGCCAGCACAGCGCTTTCATGCGCGCGCAGTAGCCGACCAGGTTGGCGAGCGTCCTGCCGTGGGCCTGAAGCGGATTGGAGTGGGGCTGCTCCAGGATATTGGCGAGAAAGGCATACAGGCTCATATCCAGGCTACGCGGCTCGGCGCCGAGGAAATAGGGCTGGTCTCCGAGCAAGCCCGCCAGTGCGTCCAGTACCGCCTTGCCCTTGGCGTAGGCGCCCTGGGTATCCGCGCCTGAAAGCCCTCTCTGGCGCATCTGCCCAAGCAGCCGCCGGCGCAGCAGGAACAGCACCGGGCCGCGCATCCCCAGTGGCAGGTATTTCACCAGGTCCGGCTTGAATACCGCCCAGCCGGCCGGATCGCCCCAGCGCATGTAGGTGACCTGCCAGTAGAGCCGGTCCTCCACCAGTTCGCGCACGAAAAAGGCCGTCGCCCGCTGGGCATCGCTCAGTCCGTCGTCCAGTCGGTCCTGCCGGCGGCTCTCGAAGTGGGCGATGATGGCCGCAGAATCGGCGATGACCCGGCCATCGTCAACGATAAAGGGAATTTGGCCGGTGGGCGATTTGCGCGGTCCGCTGGGCACCACCTTGTAGGGGATGCCGCGGAAGCGCAGATAGGTCTCCGCCTTCATGCAGAAGGGGCTGGCATTGGGGAGGCCCCAGAAGGGCCGGAACTGGTG
>JBDKRR010000078.1:0-2396 GCA_039683315.1 Sulfuricella sp. | reverse complement strand
TGATCCGCGCCGACTTTTCCGCCCAGATGCAGGAGAGCGCGCTGTCGGAGTGCGGCAGCCTGCCGCGCCACCCGCTGGCGGACAAGGTGTACCTGCTCGAGGAGCAGAACCGTCCCGGCGAGCTGATGCCGGTGATGGAGGACGAGCACGGCACCTACATCATGAATTCCAAGGATTTGCGCGCGGTGGAGCATGTCGAGCGCCTGACCAAGATGGGCATCGACTCGCTCAAGATCGAGGGCCGCACCAAGTCGTCCTATTACGTCGCGCGTACCGCCCAGGTGTACCGCCGCGCCATCGACGATGCGATGGCCGGGCGGGACTTCGATCTCAATCTGCTGTCCTCGCTGGAAACGCTCGCCAACCGCGGCTACACCGACGGTTTTTACCAGCGCCACCACACCGCGGAACACCAGAACTACCTGCGCGGCTATTCCGAAAGCGCCAAAAGCCAGTACGTGGGCGATATCGTCTCCTTCGATGCCGCCAGCAACATGGCGGAGATCAATGTGAGGAACCGCTTCGTGGTGGGCGACCGGCTGGAAATCCTGTTGCCCGACGGCAACCGGGTGGTCGACCTGGAACGCATGGAAAACATGGCGGGCGAGGCTATCAGCGCGGCGCCGGGCAGTGGCTGGACGGTGCGCATTCCCTTGCCGGCGGGCAATTTTTCGCATGGCATGGTGGCGAGGTACGTGTCCTAATGCTGCGAGGGGGCTTGGAAGCCACCTCGAGAGCCCCAATTTACGGTATAATTTTCAACCCTTTAACTGGTCGTTTCCTTAATTAATGCAGCTTTTCGCTTTCGGCATAAACCATCACACCGCACCGCTCGCTATTCGCGAGAAGGTGGCGTTTCATGCCGAGAACCTGAAACAGGCGCTGCTGGACCTGGTCGACCATCGGCCGGTCAAGGAGGCGGCGATCCTCTCCACTTGCAACCGCACCGAAGTCTATTGCAACACCGAAGAGCCGCAACAGGCCATCGAGTGGATGGCCGAGTTCCACCAGCTCAAGACCCACGCCATCGAGCCGTATCTTTACACGCTGCCTAAGCAGGAAGCGGTGAAGCACGCTTTCCGCGTCGCCAGCGGGCTGGATTCCATGGTGCTGGGCGAGACCCAGATCCTCGGGCAGCTCAAGCAGGCGGTGAAAACCGCCGAGCAGGCCGGGACCATGGGGACCCTGCTGCACAAGCTGTTCCAGCGCACTTTTTCGGTGGCCAAGGAAGTGCGCGGCACCACCGCGATCGGCGCGAATTCGGTTTCCATGGCCGCTGCCGCCGTACGCCTGGCGCAGCGCATCTTCCCCAGCATCCACGAGCAGAACGTGCTGTTCATCGGCGCCGGCGAAATGATCGAGCTGTGCGCCAACCATTTCGCCGCCCAGCACCCCAAGCACATCCTGGTCGCCAACCGTACCCTGGAACGCGCCGATCTGCTGGCGCAACGTTTCGGCGGGGGCGCCATCACGCTCAACGATCTGCCCGACCACCTCGCCGCCTACGACATCATCGTCACTTCCACCGCCAGCCCGCTGCCGATCCTTGGCAAGGGCATGGTCGAACGCGCCATCAAGGCGCGCAAGCACCGCCCCATGTTCATGGTGGACCTGGCCGTGCCGCGCGACATCGAGGAAGAAGTCGGCGAGATGGACGATGTTTTCCTCTACAGCGTGGACGACCTCGCGCAAGTGGTGCAGGAAGGCATGGACAGCCGCCAGGTCGCCGCGGCGGAAGCCGAGTGCATCGTCGAATCGCGCGTGCGCAGCTTCGTGGACTGGATGGAAACGCGCGAAATCGTTCCCACCATTCGCGCCCTGCGCGACCACGCAGACCGCCTTCGCCGCCAGGAACTGGAACACGCGCAGCGTCTGCTGGCGCGCGGTGAAGATCCACAGCAGGTAATGGAACTGATGGCGCGGGCGCTGACCAACAAATTCCTGCATATCCCCAGCCACGCGCTCAACCACATCAGCGGCGACGAACGCACCGAGCTGGAAGCACTGCTGCGGCGCCTTTACCACATCCACCACGAGTAAGGGTGTGCTGACGTTGATTTCACGCCTGCGTTGCATCGAGCAGGCCATGGATGCTAGGCGTGGCGCGCCGCGAATGGTCATTCCATTCGCCAGCGCCGCAACAACGCAGACATGGCCTGCTCGTTGCAACCCTTCGGGACGGGGGCGATTTGGGCGCCCCCCCTTTGTCGCAAGCCACTTGTTGTGGGCGGCACAACAGCGCGTCTTGCTTCGCGGGCGGCAACCCAAATCGCCCCCGTCGCAGACGCGAAATCAACGTCAGCACACCCTAATATGAAACCATCGATTCTGGCCAAGCTCGCCTCCCTCAGCGAGCGGCTGGAAGAGCTCAATCTGCTCCTTTCCAGCGCCGATAT
>JBDKRR010000077.1:0-3866 GCA_039683315.1 Sulfuricella sp. | reverse complement strand
ACGGTGGTGGGCAGTTCCACGGAGATGGCCTTGCCGTTGTAGAACACCACCTCGCACTGCATGCCGTCTTCCAGGTAGTTGAGCGAGTCGCCCATGTTTTCATTTTCGACTTCGTACTGGTTGTAGTCGGCGTCCATGAACACGTACATCGGGTCGGCGAAATAGGAATAAGTCACTTCCTTGCGTTCCAGCGACACCACCTCGAACTTGTCGTCCGCGCGGAACACGCTTTCGCCGGGAGAACCGGAGAGCAGGTTCTTGTATTTCATCTTGACCACGGACGCATTGCGGCCGGATTTTGTGTATTCGGCCTTCAGCACGACCATGGGGTCGCTTCCGATCATGAAGACGTTGCCTGCGCGAAGTTCCTGTGCGGTTTTCATAATACTTTCGTCCTACGCTAAAAATGGTGGTGCGGAAAAATCCGTAATTATATCTTTTTCCAACAAAATTGCACCAGATTTGCCGCAAGATCGCCGTGGATCATCCGGGCATCCGCCCAGCGTTGTGCGTGCCGCTCCAGCGCCTCGCGCCACTGCCAGAATGCAGGCCATGCTTCGCCGGCCCCCTCGCCCCGGTTCCAGGCTTCCCACACACCGCGCACGGCAGCCGCCGCATCGACAGGCAAAGCGTCGCAATACCGGTCCAGAAAGGCGTGCAATTTGACCCAGTGCGCCCCTTCGTCCTGCGGGTAGATGTGCCAGATGAAAGGCCGCGCCGCCCACTGGCCGCGCACGAAAGAATCCTCGCCGCGCACGAAATTGCAGTCGCACGCCCACAACAGGTAATCGTAACGTTCCTGTTCCAGGAAAGGCAGCACGTGCACGGAGAGGCGACCGCGCTGCAACGACTCGCCCCGAGCCAGATCACTTCGTCCGAAATAGGCGGCCACACCAGTCACCATGCGGCCTTCCGGCACCATACAGGTCACCGGAAAGGCGCCACTGGCCCAGGCCTCCAGCAGCCCCGGCAGGGCGGAATTTTCGTAACCGAACAGGGACACGCGACACTCCTCAGCTTCTGGCTGCGGCAAGCCGATGGATTGCCAGAACTGCGCTAGTTGCTCGGAATCGCTCTGAAATGCCTGACGCCGTTGCAGCAACCCGTTTTCCGCCAGCAATCCGCCGGTAGCGGATGAAAATCCCGGGAAGAAGAAATATTTGGTCAACGGCAGGCGGGGATGAGGCGAGGGCAAACCATGACAGCCCTCGACCCAGTTCTCCGCGCTGAGATATTCCAGGTTGATCCACACCGGCTTGCGCGCCAGAGCCGCCATCGCGGCGACATAGCCTGCGGGAAGCTCGCAGCCGAATGCCTCGATCACCACCTCGGCGGGCGCCACGACGGGAAACGATGCATCCCAGCGCCGCACATCGACGCGGCGCATAGTCTGCACAGTCAGGTCGGGATTGATTTCAGGGCAGATGGTTTGCAGGCTGGCAAGATCGTCCACCCACAAACGCACTTCGATGTCATACTCGGCGGCAAGCTGGCGCGCGAGGCGCCAGCACACGCCGATATCGCCAAAGTTGTCCACCACGGCACAGAAAATGTCCCATTTCCGGCCGTGCTGGGTCAAATAGCTTTTTCCAGCTCTTCGTCGAACGCCAGGTGCACGGCTTCGCCGTCCATGTCCACCGTGACATGGCCGCCGTTAGCCAACCGCCCGAACAGCAGTTCGTCCGCCAGTGCGCGGCGGATGGTGTCCTGGATCAGGCGCGCCATCGGGCGCGCACCCATGAGCGGGTCGAATCCGCGCTTGGCGAGATAGTCTTTGAGCGCATCGGTGAAAGTGGCTTCGACCTTCTTCTCGTGCAGCTGCTCTTCCAGTTGCATGAGGAATTTATCCACCACGCGCAGGATCACTTCATGGTCCAGAGCGCGGAAGGAAATCGTCGCATCCAAGCGGTTGCGGAACTCCGGCGTGAACAGCCGCTTGATCTCGGCCATTTCGTCGCCGGCTTTCTGGCTCTGGGCGAAGCCTATGCTGCCCTTGGACAGATTCTCGGCGCCCGCATTGGTCGTCATGATGATGATGACGTTGCGGAAATCCGCCTTGCGTCCGTTGTTGTCTGTGAGGGTGCCGTGGTCCATCACCTGCAGCAGAATGTTGTAGATATCCGGGTGCGCCTTCTCGATCTCGTCCAGCAACAACACGCTGTAGGGGTGCTTGGTGATCTGTTCGGTCATCAGGCCGCCCTGCTCGAACCCCACATACCCCGGCGGCGCGCCGATCAGACGCGACACCGCATGGCGCTCCATGTATTCGGACATGTCGAAGCGGATCAGTTCGATGCCCATCACATATGCCAGCTGCCGCGCCACTTCGGTCTTGCCGACGCCAGTCGGGCCGGAAAAGAGGAAGGAGCCGATCGGCTTGTTGGGACTGCCAAGCCCGCTGCGCGCCATCTTGATCGCCGCCGACAACGCTTCGATCGCGTTGTCCTGGCCGAACACCACCGCCTTGAGGTCGCGCTCCAGGGTCTTCAGTGCCGAACGGTCGTCGCTGGAAACGCTCTTGGGCGGGATGCGCGCAATCTTGGCGATAATATCCTCTATCTCCTTGATGGAAATGGTCTTCTTTTGCTTCGACTTGGGCAGCACGCGCTGCGCTGCGCCCGCTTCGTCAATGACATCAATCGCCTTGTCGGGCAGGTGGCGGTCGTTGATGTAACGCGCCGACAATTCCGCGGCTGTGGTCAAGGCCGCCGCAGTGTATTTCACGCCGTGATGGGCTTCGAAACGCGACTTGAGGCCGCGCAGGATTTCCACCGTTTCTTCCACCGATGGCTCGGGCACATCAATTTTCTGGAAGCGCCGTGACAGGGCGTGATCTTTCTCGAAGATGCCGCGGTATTCGTTGTAGGTAGTCGCGCCGATGCACTTCAACTGGCCGGAACTCAAAGCCGGCTTGAGCAAGTTCGACGCATCCAGCGTACCGCCGGAGGCAGCGCCCGCACCGATCAGGGTATGAATTTCGTCGATGAACAGAATCGCATTCGGATCGTCGATCAGTTGCTTGAGTACCGCTTTGAGGCGCTGTTCGAAATCACCGCGATACTTGGTGCCGGCCAACAGTGCGCCCATGTCGAGCGCATAAACCGTGCTTTTCGCCAGCACTTCCGGCACTTCACCTTCCACGACGCGACGCGCCAAGCCTTCGGCAATGGCGGTCTTACCCACCCCCGCCTCGCCCACCAGCAGCGGATTGTTCTTGCGGCGCCGGCACAGGGTCTGTACCACGCGTTCCAGCTCGAGATCGCGCCCGATCAGCGGGTCGATCTTGCCGGCCAAAGCCTGGTGGTTGAGGTTCTGGGTGAAACTGTCGAGCGCCGAAGCCGGCGTCGGCTCCTGCTCGTTTTCCTGTTCCGGCTCCTGGCGCGGAACGGCGCCTTCCTGCACCTTGCTGATGCCGTGGGAAATGTAATTAACCACATCGAGGCGGTTCACTCCCTGCTGCTGCAGGAAATACACCGCATGGGAGTCCTTTTCGCCGAACAGCGCCACCAGCACGTTGGCGCCGGTCACTTCCTTCTTGCCGGAAGATTGAACGTGCAGAATGGCACGCTGAATCACGCGCTGAAAGCCCAGGGTGGGTTGAGTGTCCACATCGTCCGTCCCCGCTACGGTGGGCGTATGCTCGGCCACGAAGTCGGACAGTTGCTTGCGCAGCTCGTCGATGTTCGCCGCACAGGCACGCAGCACCTGAGCCGCGGTCGGATTGTCGAGCATGGCCAGCAGCAGGTGTTCCACGGAAATGAACTCGTGGCGCTTCTGGCGCGCCTCGATGAACGCCATATGTAAAGATACTTCCAGTTCCTGGGCAATCATTTCACGTTTCCTCCATCACGCATTGCAGCGGATGC
>JBDKRR010000076.1:0-9976 GCA_039683315.1 Sulfuricella sp. | reverse complement strand
CTACCCGAAGCTGCTGTGCGCCGTGCCGTTCACGCCGGTGACCGGCCTGCGCTACTGCATGAACTCGGCGTCGCTGCGCTTCATCGCCAGGGAAGACCTGGAGAAGGAAGGCTACGGGGAATACCGGAAACTGTTCGACTAGTAGTCAGTCAGTTTAAACAAGCGGGATAACCCCCCTTTGCAAAAGGGGGGCTGGGGGGATTAAATCCCCCTCAATCCCCCTTTTGCAAAAGGGGAAGCGGTTTACCTGTATTGCATCGGTACAATTCATGTTGACTGACTATTAGGGCATTGCCCGCTAGCGCCCGCTCGGTTTCCCCCGCTTCGACGCGGGCTCCGGTTTCACCGGTTGCGGCCCCCGCCCCTGCAAACGTTCCTTGAGCACCTGCATGAGGTCGATCACATTGCTTTCCGCCTCTGCGGCTTCGGGTTCCTCCGGGGCATGCAGTACGTCGGTGCCGGACTTGAGTTTTTCCTCGATGCGCTGCTGAAGGTTCCGGGTGTGCGGGTCGCTCAGCAGTTCGGCGTCGAAATGTTGGCGCGTCAACTTGCCGATGGCGGCGCGCATCTTTTCGGTGACCTCCTTGTCGGCGGGTTGTCGCCGGGGGAGACCGACCTGCTCGGGCGTGCGCAGTTCATCGTGAAAGCGCAGTGTCTCCGCACGCAGGATGCCCCCCTCGGCGATGATGGCCACCAGGTAATCCTTGCCCCGCATCACGAAGGTGGCGATGCCGGCCTTGTGCTCGTCTTCCATGCTTTTGGCCAGCAGGCGGTAGGCCTTGGTGGTATCGCTATCCGGGACGAGAAAATAGGCGCGTTCGAAATAGACCGGATTGATCGCGCCGAGGGGCACAAACCGTTTCAGGTCGATCTCGCGCGATTTCTTCGGCTCCAGCGCTTCCAGTTCTTCATCCTCGACCACCACGTAGTGGTACTTCTCGATCTCGTAACTGCGCACGATCTCGTCCCGTTCCAGCGCCCGGTTGTCATCGGCACAAAAGAATTGCCGCTTGAGCAGCGCCCCCTCCGCATCGACCATTTTCAGGGCGACCTTTGCGCGGTGGGCAGGGAACAGGCTGACCGGCAGGCTTACCAGGCCGAAAGCGATGATCCCCGACCACATGGCGTGTGGTGCTTCCGGTTCCTCTTCCTCTACTTGAGGGATTTCGTCGACGTCCATTTTCATCCTGGAAACCTCGGTTGGGCAGGCTGAAGTGTGCGTTTTTTGGGGTGCGGGGCAAGGCGTAACGACGCGGAATGGTCATTCCATTCCAAGAAGTCACAACGCCGCCATGCGCCGCAAAAAACGTGCAATTCAGCCTGTAGCGTACTCACCAAACGGATGAGCGCGTCGAATACAAATAATTTCATTGATTTCATGGCATTGGGTGCTTAGTTGAGCGGTCAACCGGGGTTTCTAGGATGCCTACCTCATGCCGATTTGCGCGCTTGCTGGAGGCTGAACTCCAGCGCCTGGCCGATGTCCATGCCCTGATCGCTTTGTTGCGGCACCGGCTGGCGCATCGGTTTTCCCCGCTCCTTGGCCGCCAGCATTTCGAGCACGCGCTCGCGGAATTCGTCGTGATATTCCTGCGGCTGAAACTCCGATTCCAGCATCTCGATCAGCTGCCGCGCCATTCCCAGTTCGCGCTGGTCCAGAGGCGGCCCTGTTGGGGGAGCAAGCGTTTCCACGGGGATGACTTCTTCGCTGTGGTGCAGCGACATCAGCATGGGATAGCCCTGATACAGCTGCAGCGCGCCGACATAGGATTTGTTGCGCATCACCCAGCGCGCCAGACCTTCCACCTGCATCGCCTCCAGCGCATCGGCCAGCGCGAAGAATTCCGCGCCGTCTTCATCCGGCCCCAGGTAATAAGGGCGGTCGTACCAGCGGTGATCGATCGCGTGAGGAGGAAGGAAGCCGATGATCTCGATGTCGCGCGAGGGCTCCGGCTCAAGCGCCTTGAGCTCGGCGGGGTCCAGCAGCACCCGGTCGCCGGATTCGGTGATGTAGGCGCGGCGGGTTTCCTCACTGGGAACAACCGCGTCGGTATCCGGGTTGACCAGGTGCTGGTGGACCGGCTCGAGGTCCTGACGGTGCAGCAGGCGAAAGTGCACGTTGCGATCCTCGATGGCGCCGTACAGCTTCACCGGGACGCGGATCGCGTCGAAATGGATCACCCCTTTCCACATGGCGCGGACAGGCATCATGCACCTCCCTCGTCGACGCCGGCCAGCTTGAGCATCGCCGCGTCCAGGGGCACGGCGGCCTCGAAAAAGCCTTCCCACGGGTCCGCCCTCAGCGCTCCGAGGCGGCGCGGCAGCGTCTCTACCGTGTAGTGGTCGGAACGCACTGCGGGACCGAGCTCGTCCCAGCGCAGCGGCACCGCCACCGGCGCACCCGGACGGGCGCGGGCCGAGTAACAGGCGATGGCGGTCGAGCCGCGCGTGTTGCGCAGATAATCGAGATAGATCCTGCCGTGGCGTTTGGACAGCGCCATGTTGGTGGTGAGCAGACGCGGTTCGTCCCGTGCGTGCTGTTCCGACAGCGCACGGGCGAAAGCCTTGACCGACGCCCAGTCGGCATGGGGGCGGAGCGGCACGACCAGGTGCAAGCCCTTGCCGCCGGTGGTGCGGGGGAATGCCGTCAATCCCATCTTCTGCAAACGCTCGCGCAGTTCGCGCGCGGTGCGCAGCACCTCCTGCCAGTCCACCTCGGGCGCGGGATCGAGGTCGAACACCAGCAGGTCGGGGTGTTCGATATCGTCCACCCGGCAGCCCCAGACATGGAACTCCAGCACGCCGTGCTGCACCAGCGACACGACGTCGGCCAGGGAACGCACGTAGACGTAGTCGCGCACCGCCTCTTTTTCCTGGATCGCGATGCGCGGGACCGAACTGGCCTGCCCCTTTCCCAGGTGCTTCTGGTAAAAGCACGCCTGGCGGCCTTCCGGGCAGCGCAACAGGACCAGCGGACGTCGGGCAAGATAGGGCAGCGCCCATTCGTGGAGGGATTCGTAATAGCGGGCCAGGGCCAGTTTGGTCACGCCTTGCTCCGGGTAGAGGATGCGCTCTGGATGGGTGAGCTCGATCCCCGCGACTTCCACGCCGCCTTTGGCCGCGTGCCGCGTTGCGCGGCTGGCGCTCACCGGCGCCGCCTCTTCCAGATCGTCGCCGGGCGAGTCGATCTGCTCGGGGTCCAGGTCTTCGCGTGTGCCCAGGAAACTGGGGTGCCGCAACAGGCCGTCGCGGGTGCGCTCGGCGTACTCGACCTCGACGACCAGCTTGGGCTTCACCCAGTGCACGCCGCGCAAAGCGGGCAGCGATGGCGAGGGGGCAAAAGGCGACTGGGCTATCTCCTGTCGCTGCAGCGCCGCGTGCAGCTGCTCGAGCTGGCGGTTGCTGAAGCCGGTGCCCAGCCGCCCCGCATACTCCAGGCGCCCATCGCGCAAGCTGCCGAGCAGCAAGGCGCCGAAGCCGTTGCGCGAGCCGGCGGGAGGCGTATAGCCGCCGACCACGAACTTGGCGTGCTGGGTGCATTTCACCTTGAGCCAGAGCTTGTTCCGGCCGCTGCGATAAGGGGCGTCGGCGCGCTTGGAAATGACCCCCTCGAGCCCGAGGGTGCAAGCCTGCTCGAAGAAATCGGGCCCCTGCCCCCGGACGTGATCCGAATAGCGCAGGATTCCGCCCGCACCGGGCGCGTTACCGGCAGCTTCCAGCAACTGCGCCAGCGCCTGCTTGCGCTCGAGCAGCGGCAGCGCAGAGAGGTCGTGGCCGTCGAGATAAAGCAGATCGAAGAGCTGATAGCTCAGGTGCGCGGTCTGCTTGCGGCTCAGCGCCTCCTGCAGCTCGCGAAAGCTGCTGGCGCCATCCGCCGTGAGCGCCACCAGCTCGCCATCGAGGATGGCCTGCTGCACCGGCAAGGATTCCAGCTGGCGCGCCTGGGTTCGCAACTTGGCGGTCCAGTCGTGGCCGTTGCGTGTCATCAGGCGAACCTTGCCGTGCTCGATGTGCGCCACGATGCGATACCCGTCGAACTTGATCTCGTGCAGCCACGCCTGGCCCGTCGGCGCGCGTTCGCTGGGGGTGGCGAGTTGCGGGGGCTGGATGGCGGGCGGCGGCGTCGCGCGCGCGCCGGGGAGCACGTTGGCATGCGGCGGCGATGAAGGCGCGCCCACCGCGCGGGGCTCGTGATCCGCGGCAATCTCCGCCATGCTGCGCCCGCTTGCCACGCTCAGGTCATCAGGATGAAGGTCGTGCTGTGGATGATCGGTGCGCTTGATCAGCAGCCACTGCTTCCCCCTCCCGCGCACGTCCCAGTTGTGCATGCGCACCAGGGTCCACGCCCCCTTGAGCTTCGCGCCGGTGAGGATGAAGTCCAGCTGGTCGGCATCGTTGCGGCCATCGGCTTGCCACCGGCCCACATCCCACAACATCACCGTCCCGCCGCCGTATTCGCCCTTGGGGATGTTGCCCTCGAACTCGCCGTATTCGAGCGGGTGGTTCTCCACCTCGACAGCGAGCCTTTTCTCGCCGATCTCCAGCGGCGCGCCCTTAGGCAGCGCCCAGCTGCGCAGCACCCCGTCCTGCTCGATGCGCAGATCGAAATGCAAACGCCGGGCGGCATGTTTATGCATGACGTAAAGATGCCCGGCCTGCAACGCCGGCGCCGCGCCCGCCGGCTCCCGGCTGCGGCGGAAATCGCGCTTGTGCTGGTATTCGGAGAGGGAGGGAGTAGCCATGAAAGACTCACTGATTGTCCTGCAGCGGGAGTCCGCACGTGCATCACGTGCGGCTCCATTGAACCTTACCGTTCGCTCTCTGTGTATGAGGCGGATTGTGTGATTGAAGTTCCTGTTTGCGGCGACGGAAGGGACGGGATGTGCGCGCTCATTCCGTCACATGCAGCCACGCTTTCTGGAACCAGCTCAGCGAACTCCACCAGGCTTTGGCGCCTTCAAGCGCTTTTTCGCCCGCTTCCGACAGGACGAAACTCCGCATATAGCCGCCCCGGTCACTGTCGACGGGTCTGACCCATCCAAAGCGCATCAACAGCTTTCCGATCACCTCGGGACTGAGCGTGCCGGGTACGAGCAGCGGCTCGACCTCATCGCCCAGCCAGCTGCGATTCTGGACGAAGTCCCCACCCAGCATGCGCTGTGCCGCGCTTTCGATGTAGTTGGTTTTCAGCCGGTAGACCAGCAAGGCGCCGTGATGAACATTGCTGAGCGCTTCAATCAGCTGCACGCGTATCCCAGCAAGTTCGTACGAAGCGTCCTTGCTTGCGAAAGCAGACTGGGAATCCCCTGTGCAATTTTTCATGGCGTGTGACATGGCAATTCCAATCATGTCGTTAACTCTGATGTCGCGGCGCGAGGATCGCCTCATCGCTCCGGCCGACCTTCGACAACTGCTTTCAGCTTGCGGGTAAAATCGCCCGTGCATCACCTGCTGGGGTTGTGGCCATCGTAGCGCGGGTTGATTTCGGAATACATGGAGTGAACTTTGTATTTGAGGGTTCAGCATTGGTAGGTTGGGGTGACGAAGGAACCCCAACATTTCACCAGTCATCTCTCGCGTCCATGAGTTGTTGGGGTTCGCAAGCTCACCGCCAACCTACATGGCTCCCCAATGTAGCAGCGGTGTTTCCCGGATCGCAGCTTATGGCTGCCGGCAATGCTTCTTCGCAGTGAAATTCAGATAGATCGCCATCAATCCGCCGACCAGCCAGATACTCACTATCCCGGCAAGCCAGAAGCCGGGCGCGCCGCGGGCTGGGCCGAAGGTGTCCGTCAGCCCCAGCAAAATTCCGCCGCCCAGGCCCGGCACCCAGAGCGTCACGGTGTAGATCACCATCGGCACGACCGAGTTCTTGTATCCGCGCAAGGCGTTGACGCTCACGGCTTGCAGCGCGTCGCCCAAGTGGTAGAGGCCGACCATCGCGATCAGCGGGATCGCTATTGCTCGCACCTGGAGGTCGGTGGTGTAGAACGCGGCGATATAGGGCGCGCCGAGCCAGCAGGTCAGGCTCAGCACCGCCGCGATCGACATGCCGAGGCGTATGCCTTCCCAGCAGATGTGCCGGGCTCGCGCGGCCTGTCCGGCGCCGAGCGCCTGGCCGACCAGCACCGACACGGCGTTGCCCAGCGAGAGCGGGATCATGAATGCCAGTGCCGCGAGGTTGGCGGCGATCTGGTGCGCACCGGAAACGACGGGGCCCAGACGCGCAATGAACAGCGCCATGAAGGTGAACGCGGTCACGTCGGCGATGAAGGTCAAACCCATGGGAATGCCGAGCTTGAGGAATTCCCGTATGGCGACGAAATCCGGCGCGGTGAAACGCTGGCGCAACTGGAACTCGGCGTATTTCGGATGGTTCAGGCACCATCCCCAGGCGAGCGCGGCCATCAGCCAGGCGTCCAGCGCGGTCGCTACCGCGCAACCCGGCGCACCCATCTCGGGAAAGCCGAGCAGGCCGTTCATGAACAGCGCATTGAGCGGAACCTTGAGCGCCAGCGACAGCAGGTTGAACAGCATCACCGGACGCGGGCGGCCGATCCCCATCGAGAGGCCGAAGAACAAACGCAGGGCAAAGGCGCCGGGCACGCCCCAGGCCGACACGGCCAGATAGGCGCGCACCTTGGCTTCCACTGCGGGCTGCAAGTTCGAGATCGCGATGAACGGACCCGGAAAAAGCAACAGCAGGACGGCGACCAGCGCCAGGGCGAGCGAAATCCACACCCCCTGATGGATCTCGCGCCCGATCTCGGCCTGCCGGTTTGCGCCGTAGAGGTGGGCGATGATGGGCGGCAGCGCGAACAGCACGCTGACCAGCGACATCAGCACGGTGGCGAGGATGGATGCGGCGATGCCGACGGCGGCCAGGTCGACGACGGACAGCCGCCCGGCCATGGCTGTGTCGATGACGGCATTGCCCATCATCGCCAGCTGCGCGACCAGCATCGGCCAGGCCAGGGTCAGCAGTTCGCGGGTTGAGGAGCGTTGCATGATAGGGTGAGATTTTATGGCGACGGGTGCCGGGGGCGCATTGTATCCCGGCTATGTCTAAGCTTGCGTAGGTTGGGCTGAAGAATGAAGCCCAACATCCAGTCGATCATCAGCCTCCATGTATTGAAAGACGCGGACTCACGCCCTTCCTCGCTTCATGAGAGAACCTGGCCGCCATCCGGAAATTTTCCGGAAAGCAGTTCCTGGTCGCTGAGTTCTCGGCCTTGCCAGATGATGACCTTAAGTGCGCCGGCGCCCAAAGCCATTTCATGAAATGCGCGTATTTCGACCTGGGTGAAGCCACCTTGCGGCTCTCCCATCAAATGCAGTACAACTTTTGGCGAGCTCGCAAAAAGAGAATTGCTCGACAGACGGCGCACGAAGGCTTTCAGCAACTGTTCTCCGGCAGTAAAGTCGGACACCATCGAACGCGGATGGGCAAATGGATTGACGATCTTCACGGAAGGGGCGGCGCCGTGCAAACGCGCCTCTTTGCCGATACCGACAATGCTCGGCTTCGGGGTATGCGCGATGGCGATATCTGGCACTTCCGAGATGGTTTCGCCTGTCTTGGCGTTGCGGATGGTCAGCAGTTCAGGAGAAATCTGAACGTAAAACGTTGGAGTAAGGAAGGAAAGCATGATGGCGTCTTTGGTCTTAATGAAAAAATGGCCTTAAAACACCGCAGCATACCCACCGTTCATGTTTATGTCGATCGAATAAAAACACCTTGCGTCGACAAGATGCGACTCACGAAGGCGCAGGCCATGCCCGATGGTCTCGCTACCATTTCAACAGCCGTCTCCCCAGCCACCAGCCGACCAGGCCGATGCCCAGCATGGGCAGGTAATGCCACAGGATGACATGGATGATCGAGTCGTTGACTTCGTGCAGCCGCATCCACAGCGCACCGATGCTGAAAGCGGAAAGCAGCGCGATGCTGCCCGCCCAGCGTTCATGGGTGCTGGCGAATTTGCGCATGGAGAAGAACGTCCAGGCCGCCGGCAGGAGCGAGAACAGCACGATGTAGAGCGTGCACCTGAAGCTGTGCACCGGCAGCGGCGCGGGCGGCACATCGGCGCGCCAGGCGAAGAACATGAACACCGTGAACAGGGCGAACATGCCGGCCGGTGCCAGCGCCGTCCTGCGCATCTGGTGCAGGTCGGGGAAGGCCAGCACGGCGGCGCTGAGGGACGTGGCGACGAAGATGAGGGCGAGCGCGACCAGTTCGGCGACGAACCACGGCTGGTGGAGTTTCTGCATCAGGTCCGGGCGCAAGCCGGTAATCCACAGCGAGAGCGCGAGATAGAGCGCGGCGCCCGCCACCCACCCGAGGCTGAGCACGAACGGATGCGGCGCCGGCTTTACCGGGGCGGCATCCTGCGCCAGGCGACCGACCAGTTCTTCGATATTCATTACCGTTCCAGTACCTTTCGCAAAATCTTGTAGGCGCGGTGCGCCGCCACCTTGACCGCCGACTCGTTCATTCCGGTCTTTTCCGCCACTTCTCTGGCGGTGTAGCCTTCCTCGTGCATCATCTGCAGGATGGTAGCCTGCTTGGGCGGCAGTTTCTCGATTTCCCCCCTGATAGATTCGTAGTCCACGTCGGATTTGGTTACAGGCGCCGCCAAATCATTTTCCACCTCGGACAGTTCGACGGCGTGGCGCAGGTGATCGGCATAATGCACGCGCAAATGATCCTGCAGGCGGAATTTGGCGATCGCGTAGGCCCATGGCTGGTACGGCCGCTCGCCGTCATAGGTGTGGCGCGCCTTGTGGATGGAAATCAGGATTTCCTGCAACAGGTCGTCCACCTCGTCGCCGGAATTGAGGCGCTTGGCGAGATACGGCCGCAGAAAACGCGCAGTCTGCTGCAGCAGCGCCGCATAGGCGCGCTGATCCCCACTCAGCGACAGCTTCATCAGCGCTTCCAGATTTTCTGTTTTATCCGCCAAGCTTGTCCTCGAGAGTTCGATGTAACTTTTTTCCGGGACTGTCCGAATGGGTCAGTACACGGGGCGTCAATTACTGCCGGCCGATGCACCGTGATATTCATCCTTCGACATCAAACCCGTCGCAATGATGCCACTTTTTGCAAAAGGAGATTCAAATGAACAAAATTTCTTCCCTATTACTTTCGCTCTGCCTGATGTGCGCCGGCAGCCTCGCATTTGCCATGGACTCGATGGACAAGAATGGCGCCATGGAAAAAGACACCATGAGCAAGGATGCCATGAAAAAGGAAGGCGCCATGATGAAAGCGCAGCCGAAGAAAATGCAAAAAAAGAATGACAAGATGGAGCAAGGCGAAAAAATGGAACGCGGCGACGGCATGTCCATGGAGCCCAGGAAATAGGTCTCCGCTCTGAATTGCCCGCAGGTAGACGCGGTCAAACTCAATTCAGCTCGTTCCCGCCCCTGCGTGGGGTGGGCGCAAACCGCGCTTAACCATCAAGGAGTGCCATCATGCCAACCATCAAATATTTCATCGGCTATTTAGCCGCTAGCCTGTTCCTCATGCTTGGCCCGTCTGAGCTATCCAACGCCACGGCGGCGCCAGCCGAGCAGACGGCGGTATTTGCCGGCGGCTGTTTCTGGGGCGTGGACGCGGTGTTCAAGCACGTCAAGGGGGTGTCCGAGGCGACTTCCGGCTATGCGGGCGGCACTGCGGCCACCGCGCAATACGAGCGGGTCAGCGGCGGCGATACCGGCCATGCCGAAGCGGTGCGCGTCCGCTTCAACCCGGCGCAGGTATCCTACCAGCAACTGCTGCAAGTGTTTTTCAATGTGGCGCACGACCCCACCCAACTCGACCGCCAAGGGCCGGATACCGGCAGCCAGTACCGCTCGGCGATTTTTTACGCCAGCCCCGAGCAGCAGAAAATCGCGCAAGACACTATCCGGCAACTCACCGCCGCGCACGCTTTTCCAGCACCCATCGTCACCCAGGTGGTGCCGCTGCAACAGT
>JBDKRR010000075.1:0-2865 GCA_039683315.1 Sulfuricella sp. | reverse complement strand
TTTTCGGCGGGAGCTAAGTCTGATGTTTAGCCCCTCCAGCATAAACCCCGATCCGGCAACCGTGGCCGTTCGTGGATGAAACTCTTAAAGGCTTTTTGACACAAAAGCCGAAAAATTATATCATGTGCAGCTTATGTCTGAACAGGCTGTGGTCGATAACCTAGAATTTGCGCGGCACGGAGCGGTGTTGCAGGGTGAGCTCGTCATCGCGGAACTTGATCGGTTGCAGGAGCATCTGCGCTCGAATCAAGGTGTACTGAAGTATACCCTGTCGGGCAAAACCGGCAAAAAAGGTGAGAGCCTGCTGGAGTGCAGTGTCGACGGCAAGCTGGTTTTGCAATGTCAGCGATGTCTCGAGGCGTTGGAGTATCCGATTCACGTCGTGTCCACCCTGAAAGTGGTGAAGGGGCTGACGCAGTTCGATGACATCGGTGATGAAGATGAGGCTGTGGATTCGATTCCTGCCAGTACGGCAATGAACGTCTCGGCCATGATCGAGGAAGAAATTTTGTTGAATTTGCCGATTTCGCCGCTGCACGCCCCTGGCGCTTGCCGGGAGCAGGATGGAGCAAAGTCGGCTAAAGACGAAAGAACGAATCCTTTCGGTGCCCTGGCGGCCCTGAAAGGGACATTGTAATTTAAGGAGTTTGAAATGGCTGTCCAGCAGAACAAGAAATCCCCATCCAAACGTGGCATGCACCGCGCTCATGATTTTCTGACCAACCCGGCCCTGGCTGTCGAGCCGACCACCGGTGAAGCGCACCTGCGCCACCACGTAAGCCCGAGCGGCTTTTACCGTGGCCGCAAAGTAACGCGCGCCAAAGGCGAGTAACAGAAGCGTACGTCTGCGGCCGGATTCCCGGTCGCGATCTAATGGAAATTACCGTAGCGATTGACGCCATGGGCGGCGACCACGGGGCGCATGTCACCGTGCCCGCCGCCTTGGAGATCCTGCGCCGGGATTCTGACGTCAATATCGTCCTGGTGGGGCTCGCGGAGGTTATCGAGGCCGAGTTGCGCGCGCATCGCGCCGCGGTGAGCTCACGCCTGCGCATTCACCCTGCGAGCGAGGTCGTGACGATGGACGATCCGCCGGCGCTGGCCTTGCGCAGCAAAAAAGACTCCTCGATGCGCGTGGCCGTCAATCTGGTGAAGAGCGGCGAGGCCAATGCCTGCGTTTCCGCCGGCAATACCGGTGCGCTCATGGCGATTTCCCGTTTTGTCCTCAAGATGCTGCCCGGCATCGAACGTCCGGCCATCGCCTCCGTACTGCCTACCCTCAATGGCCATACCCACGTGCTGGATCTTGGCGCCAACGTGGATTGCAGCGCCGAGCACCTGCTGCAGTTCGGCATCATGGGTGCCATGCTGGTCGCGGCGGTGGACCATAAGGAACGCCCGAGCGTCGGCCTGCTCAACATCGGCGAAGAAGATATCAAGGGCAACGAAGTGGTGAAACGCGCCGCCGAATTGCTGCGTGCGAGCGGATTGAACTTCTATGGCAACGTGGAAGGCAATGACATTTATAAAGGCACCACGGATGTGGTGGTTTGCGATGGCTTTGTCGGCAACGTCGCGCTGAAAGCGTCCGAGGGCCTTGCCAAGATGATCGGTGAATTGCTCAAGCAGGAATTCAAGCGCACGTTGCTGAGCAAACTCGCCGGACTCATGGCTACGCCGGTCATGAACGCTTTCAAGAAGCGCGTTGATCCTCGCCGTTATAACGGCGCCAGTTTGCTCGGCTTGCGTGGCATCGTGGTGAAGAGCCACGGCGGAGCGGACATATTCGCTTATGAACACGCCATCGAAACGGCCGTGGAAGAAGTGCGCAACGGCGTGCTGCGCCGCATTACCGAACAGATTTCGTTGTTGCACCCGGAACAAGGAGCAGCCTGAATGTATTCCCGGATCACCGGCACCGGCAGCTATTTGCCCAAGAAAGTGCTGACCAATCACGACCTTGAGCGCATGGTAGATACCTCTCACGACTGGATCGTCAGCCGCACGGGTATCGAGGAACGGCATATCGCCGCGGACGACGAGTCCACCAGCGACCTCGCCCTGCACGCCAGCCGTCGCGCCATCGAGGCGGCCGGCATCGACCCGCAGCAGATTGATCTGATCATTGTGGGTACGACTACACCTGACCGCATGTTTCCCAGTACCGCCTGCCTGCTGCAGGACAAGCTGGGTATCAAGAGTGGCGGGCCGGCTTTCGACATCCAGGCGGTGTGCAGCGGTTTCGTTTACGCCTTGTCGACCGCCGATCAATTCATTCGCGGCGGGCAGAGCAAATGCGCGCTGGTGGTCGGCGCAGAGACCATGTCTCGCATCGTGGACTGGACCGATCGCAATACCTGCGTGCTGTTTGGCGATGGTGCCGGTGCGGTTATCCTGCAGGCCAGCGAAACCGAAGGCATCATTTCCACCCATCTCCACGCCGATGGCGGATACAAGGATTTGCTGGCGGTGGAAGGCGGTGGCTGCGGCGTGAACCGTGCCGGAACGCCGCACATGGTGATGGACGGTACGGCAGTATTCAAGTTTGCCGTCGGCGTGCTGGATTCCATTGTGGATGAAACGCTCAGCGCCAACGGCATGCAGAAATCCGATATCGACTGGCTGGTGCCGCATCAGGCCAATGTCCGCATTATTCAGGCGACAGCCAAGAAGCTCGGCCTGCCCATGGAGCGCGTGGTGCTGACGGTGAATGCGCATGGCAATACTTCCGCGGCTTCGATTCCCCTGGCCCTGGACACTGCGGTCCGAGAAGGCAAGATCACGCGCGGAGAGACGATTCTCATGGAAGGCGTAGGCGGCGGCTTTACCTGGGGTTCGGTGCTGCTGCGCTGGTAACCATAAGCG
>JBDKRR010000074.1:0-3959 GCA_039683315.1 Sulfuricella sp. | reverse complement strand
GATCCTGTTTCAGATGCTCGATCAGCGTGGCCGCGTCTTCGCGGCTCATGACAATCTTCATCTGCACCCGGTTGGCGCGCCCGCGCACTTGCTCCGCAGCACTATGGAAAGCCGCACCGGCACCGTGGCCCTCCACGGCACTAGTGGTAAAGCCGCTTGCCATCTCGGGGTGGCTCAATAAATGGTCGACCAGGTTTTCCTCAAGTGCCTGGGGAAAAACGATAGTCAGACAGCAGTCTAGTTGTTTCATGATTTATTCCTTATTTCGCCCTCACCCCTGCCCTCTCCCTCAGGCGGGCGAGGGGGACGGGGTGTCGCTACGCGACTTTCGTTAATAGCGAAGCGCTGGTAAAACATAGGCAGCAATATCAGGGTCAGCAAGGTGGAGGTCACCAGCCCTCCGATCACCACGATCGCCAGGGGCTTCTGGATTTCCGACCCGGGCCCGCTGGCGAACAGCAGCGGCACCAGGCCGAAGGCGGTGATCCCGGCAGTCATCATGACCGGCCGCAAGCGCCGTTTGGCGCCCTCAACCACTACTTCCGCAAGCGCCATTCCCTGGGCGCGCAGCTGGTTGAAATAACTCACCATCACCACGCCGTTGAGCACGGCGATACCCAGCAGTGCGATGAAACCCACCGAAGCCGGCACGGACAGGTATTCGCCCGATATCCATAGCGCGAACACGCCGCCGATCAAGGCAAACGGAATGTTGGCGAACACCAGCGCTGCCTGGCGCAAGGAACCGAAGGTGGAAAACAGCAGCATGTAAATCAGCCCCAGCGCCACCGGCACCACGATTGCCAGGCGCGCCGCGGCACGTTGCTGGTTCTCGAACTGCCCGCCCCACGCGATGCTGTACCCGCTCGGCAAAGGAATCTGTTTGCTCACCGCCTGCTTGGCCTCCTCGACGAAGCCCACCAAATCGCGACCGCGCACATTGGCCACCACCACCACGTAGCGGCTGGCGTTCTCGCGGTCGATCTTGACCGGGCCACCAACTCGCTTCAACTGCGCCACAGCGGACAAGGGGACGCTCTGGCCGTTGGCCATGGTCAGGCGAATTTCGGCGAAACGCGCAGGCGACAGGCGCAATTCGTCGGCGCCGCGCAGCAGCACCGGCGTGCGCCGGTTGCCTTCCAGCACCGTGCCCACCGTCACCCCTTCGAGCTGGGCGCGCAGGGCGTTTTCGATCTCGTCGACGCTGAGACCCATGCGCCCGGCGGCGAGACGGTCAATTTCCACTTTCAGGTATTGCACGCCGTCGTTCATGACCCGGTACACGTCCTCGCTGCCCTTCACGCCCTTGAGCAAGGTTTCGATCCTTGCCGACAGGTTGTTGAGCGTTTCCAGATCGGTGCCGAACAGCTTCACCGCGACGTCGCCGCGCACGCCGATGATCATTTCCGATACCCGCATGTCGATCGGCTGGGTGAAGCTGTAGGCGATGCCGGGGAAGTCCTTGAGCACCACGCGCAACTGGTCCATGAGCCATTCCTTGTCCGGCTTGCGCCACTCGTTTCGCGGCTTGAGGATCAGAAAGGTGTCGGTCTGATTGAGCCCCATGGGATCGAGGCCGAGCTCGTCGGAGCCGACCCGCGCCACCACGCCCTTCACCTCCGGCACCCGCGCCATGATTTCCTTCTGCAAGCGCAAATCGAGCGCAGCAGAATCCTGCAGACTGATGGAAGGCAGCTTTTCAACGCCGATGATGAGGTCGCCCTCGTCCATGGTCGGCATGAAGGATTTGCCGATCTGGGTATAAACCGCTCCGGTCAGAACGATCCCCACCAGCGCCGCGACCACCACCTTGCGCTGGTTGACCAGCGCCCAACGCAGGGCGGGCTCGTACACCTGAAGGGACTTGCGCACCAGCCAGGGATCATTGTGGCTGGTCTGTTTGAGAAAAAACGAGGACAGCACGGGAATAACGGTCAGAGACAGCAACAGCGAGCCTGCCAGGGCGAACACGATGGTCAGCGCCACCGGGATGAACAGCTTGCCCTCCAGCCCCTGCAGCGTGAGCAGCGGCAGAAACACCACGATGATCACCAGGATACCCGCCAGCACCGGCGCGGCCACTTCACGCACCGCACGGTACACCACGTGCAGATAAGGCAGCTTCTTCACGGTATTGTCGTGGGCGAGATGGGAGACGATGTTTTCCACCACCACCACCGCGGCATCCACCAGCATGCCGATGGCGATCGCCAGCCCGCCCAGACTCATCAGGTTGGCCGACAGACCGAACCAGCTCATCAGGATAAAAGTGATCAGCGCCGCCAGCGGAAGTACGGCAGCCACCACCAGCGCAGCGCGGAGGTTGCCGAGAAACAGCAGCAACAGAATGACCACCAGCACGATGGCTTCCATCAGCGCCTTGGTGACTGTCCCCACGGCACGCTCGACCAGGTTTCCACGGTCGTAGAATATTTGGGTGGTGACACCCTTCGGCAGCATCGGCGCCAGTTCCTTGAGCTTGGCATGCACGCCATCGACCACCTTCTGCGCGTTGGCGCCACGCAGCCCCAGCACCAGACCTTCTACCGCTTCACCCTTGCCGTCCTTGGTGACCGTGCCGTAGCGGGTCAGCGAACCGATGCGCACGGCGGCCACATCGCCAACCCGCACCGTCATGCCGTCTTTCGCGGCAATGACGATGGCGCGCACGTCGTCCAGTGTCTTGATCGCACCTTCGGCACGCACCAGCAGCACTTCTTCGCCATCGCCGAGACGCCCGGCACCGTCGTTGCGGTTATTGGCCTCCAGCGCACGCTGCAACTGGTCCTGCGAGATGCCGCGCGCCTGCAGTGCGGCATTGTCGGGCACCACTTCGAAGCTGCGCACCAGGCCGCCGAGGGAATTCACGTCCGCCACACCGGGCAAAGTCCGCAGTGCGGGGCGGATCACCCAGTCGAGCAGGCTGCGCCGTTCGGCCAGGGAAAGGTCGCCACCTTCGATGGTGAACATCAGCATTTCGCCCAGCGGCGTAGTGATCGGCGCCATGCCGCCGCTGATATTGGCAGGCAGGTCCTTCATCACGTTGGCCAGCCGTTCGCCCACCTGGTTGCGCGCCCAGTAGATGTCCGTGCCGTCCTCGAAGTCTAGCGTGATGTCGGTCAGGGCATATTTGGAAACGGAACGCAGCATTTTCTTGTTCGGTATGCCGAGCAGCTCCACCTCGATGGGGGCAGCGATGCGCGCCTCCACTTCTTCCGGCGTCATGCCCGGCGCCTTGATGATGATCTTTACCTGGGTCGAGGAAACATCCGGAAAGGCGTCGATGGGCAGGTTTTTGAGCGCATAGCCGCCCCCGCCGATCAGCAGCAGGGTCAGCAATACCATGAGCAGGCGCTGGGTCAGCGCAAATTCGATAACTCTGGCAAGCATGGTTATTCTCCGCCCTTGCCGACGCCCTGCCACGCGGCTTTAAGCGCCACGGCGCCCTTCACCACCACCCGCTCCTTGCCGTGCAGTTCGCCGCCGATGATCGCCGCGGTAGCCGTTTGCCCCAGCACCTTGACGGGTTGCAGGCGATACCCGGCGGGGGTCTGCACGAAAACGTAGGTCTGATTTTCCGCTCGCACCAAAGCGGAGTTTGGCACACTCCACTGCTTGGGGCCGAGAGCCAATCCCACTACGGCTTCGACGAACTGGCCGGGGCGAAGATTGTCGGCGCCGTCGGTAATTTCGGCACGCACCATGACGGTCTGATTGGCTTCGGCGACGCTACGCCCGACAGAAATCACCTTGCCGCTGGCCGTCGCCGCCGGCACGCGCACTGACGCGCCCGCCTGAAGGCCGCCGGCCTGTGCCAGGGGAACCTGTATTTCTAGCCAGAGGGGAGACAGCCTGGCCACCTTGAACAAGGGAGCGGCGGCATCCACTCGCTGTCCCGGCGCAACCATCTGCTCCAGCACCACGCCGTCGATGGGCGTCGCTACTTCGAGCGCACTGTC
>JBDKRR010000073.1:0-1745 GCA_039683315.1 Sulfuricella sp. | reverse complement strand
GGCAATAAAGCCAGTTGATCATCGCTGATCAGTGAAAATCTGTAAACGATGTCGCTGTGGAATGTGTGCAGCAATCGACACATCAAGCGCTGAGGGAGGCAAACAGCCCAATCCGCGCGGGAATGGTCGGGGTGAGAGGATTCGAACCTCCGGCCTCTACGTCCCGAATGGGCCCCCTTTTCCAGGAAAGGTCGTTTTCAGGTGAACCGCCCCGGGAATCGTGGAGGCCGGTTGGTTTAAGTCAGGTGACCACCATGGAGGCCTGATTGGCGAGTTGCCGGTAGTAGTTTGCCTCAGCCTCGGCCGGCGGGATGTAGCCGATGGGTTCGAGCAGCCGGTGGTGGTTGAACCATGACACCCATTGGAGGGTAGCCAGCTCCACCGACTCCTTGGTCCTCCATGGGGCTCGCCGATGGATCAATTCGGCCTTGTACAGCCCGTTGATCGTCTCGGCCAGCGCGTTGTCGTAGCTGTCACCTTTGCTGCCCACCGAGGGCTCGATACCGGCCTGGGCCAGTCGCTCGGTGTAGCGGATGCTGACGTATTGCGACCCCCTGTCGGAGTGGCAAACCAGGCTGCCATCGCGCTCAGGCTGGCGCGCATACAGCGCCTGTTCCAGGGCATCGAGCACGAAGTCCGTGCGCATCGAACTGCTTACCCGCCAGCCCACGATGCGCCGGGCGTACACATCGATCACGAAGGCCACGTACAGCCAGCCCTGCCAGGTCGACACGTAGGTGAAGTCCGAGACCCAGAGCTGGTTGGGCCGGTCTGCTCTGAACACCCGGTTGACCCGGTCCAGCGGGCACGGCGCCCGGGCATCGCTGATGGTGGTACGCACCACCTTGCCACGGCGCACGCCCTGCAAGCGCAGGCGCCGCATCAGCCGCTCGACCGTGCAGCGCGCCACCACAATGCCCTCGCGGTTCATTTGCTTCCAGACCTTGTCGGCGCCATAGACCCGCATGTTGGCCTGCCAGACGCGTTCAATGTGCGCCACCAGGGTGTCGTCACGTTGAGCGCGCGGACAGCGCAGTTGGGGGTTGCGTTGTTGAGCGGCGTGGCGCCAATAGCCTGACGGGGCGACCTGCAACACCTTGCAGATCGACTCGACCCCGTAGGCCTGTCGATACTGGTCGATGAAGCCCTTCAGGGCTTCAGACGGCGGTCGAGCTCCGCCTGGGCGAAAAACGCGCTGGCCAGCTTCAAGATCTCGTTGGCCTTGCGCAGCTCCTTGTTCTCGCGTTCGAGCTCCTTCAGACGCTGCAGCTCGGAAGTGCTGACGCCCTCACGCACGCCGCTGTCGACCTCGACACGCTTGACCCAGGTATGCAGGGTCTGCGGCACACAACCGATCTTGGGCGCGATCGAATTGATGGCCGCCCACAGAGATGGGTACTCGCCTCGGTGCTCCAGCACCATGCGAACAGCACGCTCGCGCACTTCGGGTGAAAACTGGTTCGACTTCTTGCTCATGGCTCTATCCTCTCAGGGAAAAGAGCCTCCTCAAAACCCGGGGCGGTTCATGACCAACGGTCAGGTCATTCTTGAGACGCGGCAGGCGATGCTTTACTACGTGTTGCAGCGTCTGGGCCTGAGCCGGGACGGAGAAGTTCGCCCCGAAGCGCAGCAGATTCAGCTCAAGAACGCATCCGAGGTCAAGGCAATTTTGGAGGGCTTGGCTAAGAGCTATGACTAAACAAGAAGAACAAAATGAATCAGGTAGACCCATGTTCGAAATACAC
>JBDKRR010000072.1:0-3911 GCA_039683315.1 Sulfuricella sp. | reverse complement strand
GCCTCGTGAGGTGCGGTGAACAGCATGCACGATTCGTTCACGCCCCTGGGCGGCATGGTGCCCCTGGCGCTGATCCAGCTGGGCGAAGTGGTGTTCGGCGGCGTCGGCTCGGGCCTTTACGGCATGCTGATCTACGCCGTGATCGCGGTGTTCATCGCCGGCCTGATGATCGGGCGCACGCCGGAATACCTGGGCAAGAAAATCGAGGCGTTCGACATCAAGATGGCCTCGCTGGTGATCCTCATCCCTCCCCTGCTCATCCTGTGCGGCACCGCGCTGGCAGTGATGGTGGAAGCGGGCAAGGTCGGCGTGGCCAACCCCGGCGCCCACGGCTTCAGCGAGATCCTGTATGCCTTCACCTCCGCGGCAGGGAACAACGGCAGCGCCTTCGCCGGGCTGTCGGCAAATACGCCGTTCTACAACGTAGCCTTGGCCGTGGCCATGTTCTTCGGGCGCTTCTGGCTGATGATCCCGGTGCTGGCCCTGGCCGGTTCGCTGGCTGCCAAGAAACGCATCCCGGTGAGCAGCGGCACCATGGCCACCCATACCCCGCTGTTCGTGATGCTAGTGATCGGCACGGTCATCCTGGTCGGCGCGCTGACCTTCGTACCGGCCCTGGGACTCGGGCCGGTGGCCGAACACATGACCATGACCGGCACGCATTAACGTGAGCCTCGCGAAGCGAGACTTCGTCCCCCTCTCCCGCTGGCGGGAGAGGGCAGGGGTGAGGGAAACCGGATGTGCCGCTTACGGATTTATTTGCTGGTGTGCCGCAGGGCATATCCGGTTAGGAGAAATGAAATGACCAAGAGAACCAAGACGTTTTCCATGTTCGATCGCCAGATCGTCCAGCAGGCGCTGGTGGATTCGTTCAAGAAACTGACGCCTGCGCAGCAGATGAAGAACCCGGTGATGTTCGTGGTATGGGTGGGCAGTATCCACACCACCCTGCTGTACATCCAGGCCCTGACCGGTCAGGGCGAGGCCCCGGCGGGTTTCATCCTGGCAGTATCGCTGTGGCTGTGGTTCACCGTGCTGTTCGCCAACTTCGCGGAGGCGCTGGCCGAAGGCCGCAGCAAGGCCCAGGCCGCTTCCCTGCGCGAGACGCGGCGCGACGTGATGGCCAGGAAGCTGAACGAACCCCGCTTCGGCGCCACCTGGGCCAAGGTCACCAGCAGCAGCCTGCGCCGCGGCGACATAGTGCTGGTGGAAGCCGGCGACGTGATCCCGGCAGACGGCGACGTGATCGAAGGGGTGGCCTCGGTCAACGAGAGCGCCATCACCGGCGAATCGGCGCCCGTGATCCGCGAATCCGGCGGCGATTTCAGCGCCGTCACCGGCGGCACGCAGGTGCTGTCCGACTGGCTGGTGGTGCGTGTTTCCACCAACCCCGGCGAAACCTTCCTGGACCGCATGATCGCTATGGTGGAAGGCGCCAAACGCCAGAAGACGCCCAACGAAATCGCGCTCACCATTCTGCTGGTGGCCATGACCATCGTGTTCCTGCTCGCCACCGTCACACTGCTGCCCTTCTCGCTGTATAGCGTCGAGGTCGCCAAGGCTGGCCAGCCTGTCTCCATCACGGTGCTGGTGGCGTTGCTGGTGTGCCTCATCCCCACCACCATCGGCGGCCTGCTCTCGTCCATCGGCGTGGCAGGCATGGGCCGCATGATGCAGAAGAACGTCATCGCCACCTCCGGCCGCGCGGTGGAAGCCGCCGGGGACGTGGACGTGCTGCTCTTGGACAAGACCGGCACCATTACCTTCGGCAACCGCCAGGCAAGCAATTTCCTGCGCGCCGGCGGGGTCAACGAGAAGGAACTGGCCGAGGCAGCACAGCTCGCCTCGCTGGCCGACGAGACGCCCGAAGGACGCAGCATCGTGGCGCTGGCAAAGCAGAAATTCGGCTTTGGCGACCAGAACATTCAGGCCCTCGATGCCACCTTCGTGCCCTTTACCGCGCAGACCCGCATGAGCGGCGTCAACCTTGGCCAGCGCCAGGTGCGCAAGGGCGCTGCGGACGCGATCCGCGCTCATATAAAAATGCTCGGCGGCAGCTTCCCCCCGGAAGTGGACACCATCGTCGACGACGTAGCCCGCCGCGGCAGCACGCCGCTGGTAGTGGCCGACGGGGTCGAGGTGCTGGGCGTGGTGGAGCTCAAAGACATCGTCAAGAGCGGCATCAAGGAACGCTTCGCCGAACTGCGCCAGATGGGCATCAAGACCATCATGATCACCGGCGACAACCGCCTCACCGCGGCCGCCATCGCGGCCGAGGCGGGGGTCGACGACTTCCTCGCCGAAGCCACGCCGGAAGCCAAGCTCAAGCTGATTCGCGAATACCAGTCGCAGGGGCGCCTGGTGGCGATGACCGGCGACGGCACCAACGACGCCCCGGCACTGGCCCAGGCCGACGTGGCGGTAGCCATGAACACCGGCACCCAGGCGGCCAAGGAAGCGGGCAACATGGTGGATCTGGACTCCAGCCCCACCAAGCTGATCGAGATCGTGGAAACCGGCAAGCAGATGCTCATGACGCGCGGCGCGCTGACCACCTTCAGCATCGCCAACGACGTGGCCAAGTATTTCGCCATCATCCCCGCCGCCTTCGTCGCCACTTACCCGGCACTCGGCGCGCTCAACGTGATGCACCTGGCCACGCCGGCCAGCGCCATCATGTCGGCGGTGATCTTCAACGCGCTGGTGATCGTCGCGCTCATCCCGCTCGCCCTCAAGGGCGTGAAATACCGCCCCATCGGCGCAGCGGCGCTGCTGCGCAACAACCTGCTGGTCTACGGTGTCGGCGGCATCATCGTCCCGTTCATCGGCATCAAGCTGATCGACATGCTGCTGGCCGGCTTCGGCTGGATTTAAGGAGAAAATTATGTTGAAACAACTTCGACCCGCCGTAGTCAGCTTTCTGGTGCTGACGCTGATCACCGGCGTCGCCTACCCGTTAGCAGTGACTGGCATTGCCCAGATAACGATGCCGGAACAGGCCAACGGCAGCCTGATCGTCAAGGATGGCAAGCCCGTCGGCTCCGAACTGATCGGCCAGCCCTTCAGCGACCCCAAGTATTTCTGGGGCCGCCCTTCCGCCACCGGACCCATGCCCTACAACGCCGCCGCTTCCAGCGGTTCCAACCAGGGGCCGCTCAACCCGGCCCTGACGGACGCGGTCAAGGGGCGGATTCAGGCCCTCAGGGAAGCCGACCCCGGCAACACCGCACCGGTGCCGGTTGACCTGGTGACCGCCTCCGCCAGCGGCCTCGACCCCCACATCAGCCCGGCTGCAGCCGAATACCAGGTCCAGCGCGTGGCCAGGCTGCGCGACCTTTCGGCGGAGGATGTGCGCCGCCTGGTGGCGCAGCACACCGAGGGTCGCCAGTTCGGCATCCTGGGCGAGCCGCGGGTAAACGTACTGAAGCTCAACCTGGCCCTGGATGCCAGGCGTGGATAGGCTCCGATGTCATGAAACCCGGCGTAGGAGCGAGCTTGCTCGCGATAGCAACGTGATCGCGAGCAAGCTCGCTCCTACGCGCCGACTGGCGAAGCCAAGTACCTGAGCGACAAAACCTGGATTCTGTCGGTCAGCAAAACCCTCCAAATTCGTGGCGATGAAAAGGTCCATCTTTATGCATTCTTTATGCACGTCCACCAAGTCGATATGCTGTTTTTACGGCATTTCTCCTAGCATTCCATCAAGCCAATCTGATCGGCTTGATGTCATCCAGCAAAGGAGAATTCCATGAAACGCATTACCGCAGTATTGAAAACACTGGAAGTGTCCGCAGTACGCAAGGCGATATTTGCCGCCGGAGGAAACCGCATCGTGGTTGCCACCCTTCCCCATCGACAATGCAGCTTCGAACTGGCGGACTGGTATTGCGGCACGCCCAACATTGACCGGG
>JBDKRR010000071.1:0-8123 GCA_039683315.1 Sulfuricella sp. | reverse complement strand
TATGAGGCTTTTCGGGATGCTGACACGCGGTTAATGCTTATTGGCGGATTTTATGGAAGCAGTGTTCCCTTTGAACCCTATCGACATTTATTTGAACATGTCCCGCATTTGCCCCGAGCTGACTTGGCGGAGCGCTATCGACAGTCGGACGTTTTTGTCTTCCCGAGCTTGGTCGAAGGTCTGGGGCTTGTTGTGCTTGAGGCAATGGCCAGTGGGTTGCCTGTTATTACGACTCCCAACGGACCCGGAGATCTTGTTCGTGATGGTATTGATGGCTTCGTAGTGCCGCCCCGTGACGTTGATGCGCTTATTGATCGATTACAATATTTGCGTGCTAACCCGGAAAGGCGAATAGAGATGGGACGCAATGCTCGGCAGCGAGCGCTGGAGTTTACATGGGAAGTCTATAGGCAACATGTAAGCGAAGTTGTCCTTGGATTAGTTGAAGGAACGGGGGGGCATGGAAACTTGCTGCGGTAGGTAAAAGTACCTTACTATTTTTTCGAAAGGCATTCGGCATTGTTTCTATGCTCGATAGATATGTTTTGTACGTTGATCTTCTTCTGAACTCTAGACAAGGTTGGGGTCATGAGGTGCCTATTATGCAATTCATCTTCGACCAGACCTTTTCACGCTTGGCCCACATTTCTTGTTCTGGAATGTCGGTCGTGTGGGTTTCGATTTATAGATCTGGAGACTTGGACTAGCCCCTATGAAAGTCACGATTACTATGATGAAAAGGCAGTAGCATCCCTTGTCAGCATGCCTTTTGATCGGGGCTTCATTCGTCGGCGTATTAATCAGATTAAGCAATTCTCTGCGACCGGTCGATCTCTTGATGTTGGCTGTGGCCTTGGCGAGGTTCCCAGATTGTTATCCCAGCTAGGCTATGATGCTGAAGGTCTGGATGAATCCTCCGCGGTGATCAATGTGTTGTCGCGGCAAGCTAAAAGCGTGAAATGGCATTGCGGGACGGTCTCGGAGGTTCTGCCGACGCTTGGGCTCTTCGATGTCGTAACGCTGTATCATGTGCTTGAACACATTCCAGATCCAATCCGTGCCGTTGAAGGCATTTTAAAGAATGTGCGACCTGGAGGGCTTCTGATTATAGAAGTTCCCAATGCTGGGGGGCTGTTCACCAGACTAATGGGGCCGCGGTGGCACTATTACCTTGATCATCACGTAAATTATTTCGGTAAACGGCATTTTTATAAGATTGCTACTGAGTTTGGTTGTGAGGTTCTCAGGATTAAGGGTGACTATGATTTTACCTATCCGACCGGGCGAGGGTGGAAGATAGTCGTAAAGAGAATGCTGTGTATGATCGGATTTCAGGACGTGATCTCTGTGGTACTTAGAAAGAAAAAAATGAAAGTAATGGATAATTTTTTCATTAGTAATTGTTGAATGTAGTTTTGTCTTGCCGAGCGATAGGAGGCATATTTTGATATTTGCGTCCGTTTCCCTTTCTACCGTCTTATATGTTTTGAAGAGCCGCGTCCGTTTTGCGTTGGGAGATATTGCCCCGCAGGTATTTCTCTACCTTGAACGACGTAAGAACAAGCAGTCGTCGCGAAGCGTTAGCTCTAGAACAGATTTGGTCATCGAGGGATACCCGCGGAGCGGGAATTCATTCACCGTCTCCATGCTTTCCAGGAGAGTGGACAACAAATTGTGTCTCGCCCATCATATTCACATACCAGCGCAAATAGTGATGGGAATTTACTGGAGGCATCCAGTATTGATCCTTATACGGACGCCAAGATCTGCTGCAGTGTCGTTTGTGGGACTTCAGGTTCAGGCAACTCTTGCGGAGGGAGGGGGGCATCTTGGAGATGCGGACATAATTTTGAGATTGAAAGTGGCTGTTCGTGAATATGTACGTTTTTATGAAAAAGTATTGAAACTCGAGGCGGCTGACCAGAATGAACTAATCGTAATCGCACCTTTTGTTGTGATAAGAAAAAACTTGGCGGGTGTCTTTGAGCTTCTTAATAAGCGTTACGATCTGGATATTCCATTCCATAAGGTTTCAGATGCAGAGAGAGACGCAGTATTTGAAGAGTCTGGTTTTCACTTGGGCCCTAATACAGAACGCAATGAATACAAAAAGCGAATTGAAGAGCTTTATCGATCCGCCGTTTCTGAAAGGTTGGTGCAAAGAGCGTCGTCTGCTTATGATGCCTGCATGGAAATAGTGAAACGAAAAACACCTGAATGGGCTGAAAATGACGGAAAATGACAGCCGGGATCGAGGTGACATTGCGGTGCTGCGAAATGGCTATCGCGGTCGCATATATTCTCGTTACAACAGTGCTCGTCAGAACTCGACGTCGTTGCTTGGGATTTCAGATTTAAAGTCGCGAGCGCCATATTTGCGCCGACTGATCCGGGTGCACTTTCCTTCAAATAAGTTGGCTCGCATTCTGGATTTGGGTTGTGGTCATGGAGCGCTCATCCACTTTCTTCGCGAAGCCGGCTATCTCAACGTCAATGGCGTTGATGGTTCGTCTGAGCAAATAGATCTAGCCAAGGCCCTGGAAATAGAGGGGGTGTCGGAGGGAGATCTGTGGGAAGAACTGGGGCGCAGGGATGACGCTTCACTTGATGTGATCGTTTCGTTTGATGTGATTGAGCATTTTGCAAGAGATGAATTGATACCGTTTGTAGACTCTGTTTTTCGCGTATTAAAGCCCAGTGGTGTTTGGATTATTCATGTTCCGAATGGAGAAAGCCCGTTATTTGGCTCAATCCGATACGGAGATTTGACCCACGAGATGGCATTTACGCGACGCTCGATCAGTCAGCTGTTGCTATCCTCCGATTTCGCAAGAGTAAATTCATACGAAGATGCGCCGGTTCCGCATGGCCTGAAGAGCATTGTGCGCTGGGTTGTATGGAAGGTGTTCCGAAGCATGTTGAGGTTGTATGTTATGGTGGAGACGGGAGACAGTGGTGCTTCATATATTTTTTCGCAAAATATGCTCGTGGTTGCGGTGAAATAGCGATCTGATGCGTTCTTCAAAAATCATGCCGTGATTGAGATGGGGGCGTAGATAAGTGGCAGAGGATAGTGAGTCGGTTTTGATATTCCGCATAGGAAGTTTGGGCGACACGCTCGTTGCCCTGCCTTCCTTTCACCTAATCAGGCAGCGCTATCCAGAGAGTAGAATTGTCCTTCTCACGAATTCTCCTGTAGACAGCGGTGTGAAAGCCGCTCCAAGCCATCAGGTTTTGATCGGCTCAGGCTTGGTGGACGACTATCTTGAATATCCTCATGGCAGCGGGAGCCTGCTTGACTGGGTTAATCTGCTGCGAGGTATCCGAAGGATGCGGCCTTCGAAGCTGATTTACCTGATGCCCGTTCGCAATTTTCGTCAGCGTGTTCGAGACGCTGTTTTTTTTGGCCTTGCCGGGTTTCTGAGGCCTCAGGGTATGTGGTCTGGGAGGGACGGCTATCGCCACAGGGAGGTTGTCGATCGTTCTGGCTACTATGAATCTGAAGCCATTCGACTAGCGCGGACTTTGGGGTTTTCCCCGGATAGTCTGTGTGCGGATCTTTTCTCGCTGAATCTTGGCGCGAATGAACGAGAGGCAATTGAGCCAATTCTTCGAAAGCTCAAAGGGTCGCAGAAGTTTATAGCGATCAGTGTTGGCACGAAAGCTCCGGCGAATGATTGGGGGCAGGAGCGGTGGGTAGAACTTGTTTCTTTGTTAAGCGAGCGTGTTGGTCAACGCTCCCTGGTCTTCTTTGGTTCTGGAGATGAAAGGGCGCGATGTCAGAGCTTGCTTGATCTCTGGGCGTATGGCGGCCTCAATCTCTGCGGACAGGTAAGCCCGCGGCAGAGCGCGGCTATTCTGGAGGGTGCCGTCCTCTATGTCGGTCATGACAGTGGACCAATGCATCTAGCGAGTAGTGTGGGTATCCCAAGTGTTGGAATCTTCTCTGGACGAAACAAGCCGGGAATTTGGTTTCCCTACGGTAATGAGAAAAATGTTTTTTACAATATGGTCTCTTGTAACGGTTGTGGATTGACTGTTTGTGTTGAGCAGCAGATGAGATGCATTCGATCGATCGAAGCGCATGATGTTGCTCACCGTATCCTTGGCCTTTTATCCGGAAAATCAGGCCATAGAGATGCTACGTAGGAACTCGAACCTCTATTGGACAACAACTGACCTGCCACTGAGATTTTCCTCCAAGTAGATTTAGAGTCTGGCCCAATGGCAGGGAGACGCACGATGAAGAGGCAGCGTTTTACGGAAGGGCAGATCATCGGGGTTCTGCGGGAGCATGAGGCAGGTGCGAAGGCGGCGGCCCTGGCTCGCAGGCACGGGATCTCGGAAGCGACGCTTTACAACTGGAAGGCCAAGTATGGCGGCCTCGACGTGTCGGAAGCCCGACGGCTGAAGGTCCTCGAAGAAGAGAACGGGAAGCTGAAGCGTCTTCTTGCCGATGCGGTGCTGGATGCCTCTGCCCTTCGCGAGCTTCCGGCAAAAAAATGGCAGGGCCCGCCGCCAAGCGCGAGGCTGTCGCTCTTCTGCAGGACAGGTTCCAGATGAGCGAGCGCCGGGCTTGCTCCGTGATCGCGGCAGACCGCAAGATGATCCGGTACCGCTCCTGTCGGCCGCCTGAGACGGCGCTGCGGTCGAGGTTGCGCGAGTTGGCCAATGAACGGCGCCGCTTCGGTTACCGGCGCCTGTTCATCCTGCTGCGTCGAGAGGGTGAAGCGTCAGGCATCTACCGGCTCTACCGGGAAGAAGGCCTGACAGTCCGCAAACGCCTCGCCAGACGGAGAGCCATTGGTATCCGTGCTCCGATCCTTGTCGAGGCCCGGGTCAATGCCCGCTGGTCGCTCGACTTCGTTCACGACCAGATGGCCAATGGCCGCCGCTTCCGGGTTCTCAACATCGTCGATGACGTGACACGCGAGTGTCTGGCCGCGATCCCCGATACCTCGATCTCGGGCATGCGCGTGGCCCGGGAGCTGACCGCTCTGATCGAACAGCGTGGCAAGCCGGGGATGATTGTTTCCGACAACGACACCGAGTTCACCTCGCATGCAATCTTCGCCTGGTCGAAGGACCATGCCATCGACTGGCACTACATCGCACCCGGCAAACCCATGCAAAACGGCTTCGTGGAGAGCTTCAACGGGAGGATGCGGGATAAACTGCTGAACGAGGCCCTGTTCTTCGGCCTCGATCACGCCAGGCAGGCCGTCGCCGAGTGGACGGAGGACTACAACACCGGCCGTCCGCATTCGGCACTCGACTACCAGACACCGGCGGCCTTCGCCGCCAACCTCATCGCAACAGGCCTTCACGCGCCGCGCTGTGATGGCTCCGCGTGCCGGCCTGTTGCTCAACCCGCCCGAGAGGGCATAATCATGCCGCGGCTCTAATCCCCGATGGGGGAAACTTCAGTGGCAGGTCACAGCCGCACTCTCCGCTACAGGCGTCCAATGGAGCGACGGTGAACCATGAGAATTCTTCATGTGATTTCCAATCTTTCACCAGCTTCAGGCGGCCCCACCGAAGTATTGAGAAGCCTTGCGAAGGCGCAGACAGAAGCTGGTCATCAGATTGCTGTCTGTACCTCGAACTATGGTGGCGCTGGTCAGATTGAATTGCCTAATAGCTATTTTGATGAATTTTATCCGGATGACGTCTCTCTTCACGCGTTCCCAATAACATTCCGGCCCCTGCTATATTCGTCCAGCTTGGGTAGTTGGCTCCGAAAATCCATTCAGCACTTTGATATTGTTCATATCCATGGGCTTTATCGGTTCCCAACGACATATGCAGGATTTTTGGCGCGCAAGCGAGGCGTGCCGTTTGTCATTACGCCACATGGTGCTCTCGATCCCTTTCTCTATGACAAAAGTACAAAAAGTATTTGGCTAAAGCGCTTGTACGAAAAGTGGTTTGATTTGCCAAATTTGAATAGAGCCAATGCTATTCATTATACGGCAGACGACGAACGTCAGCGGGCATCATTTTTGGCTCTAAGCGCGCCAACTTTCGTTGTGCCCAACGGTCTTGATTGGGAGCGGTACCGAGCGCTGCCAGCTCGGGGACTTCTTCGTGCTCGTTGGGGCCTGGGGCAGTTGCCGACGGTGCTTTTTTTGGGAAGGCTTCATTTCAAGAAGGGACTTGATTTGCTGATCCCTGCTTTTGACGCCTTGCGTCGAAGTATCCCGAACGCGCAATTGGTAATTGCAGGACCTGAGAATGATGACTACGGGCTTGAGGTGCGTAAATGGGTTCGCGAGCGTGAGCTGGAGAATGCGGTCCATATTGTGGGATCATTACACGGCACAGATGTTGTCCAAGCATATGTGGATTCTGATGTATTTGCCCTGCCTTCCTATACGGAAAATTTTGGCATGACTGTCGTGGAGGCGATGGCTTGTTGCCTGCCAGTTGTCATTTCTGACCAGGTGAATATTCATGCGGATGTGGCTGAGGCCGGAGCAGGGCTTGTTACCAATTGCGATGCCCTTGAAGTGGCTGAAGCTATGATGGCCTTGCTTCAGGATGATGATCGTCGACGAGAAATGGGGGAGGCGGGCCGACGTCTTGTGTTTGAGCGTTACCGTTGGTCGAAAATTGTGGACGTGTTGTCGGACGAGTATGCTACGGCAATTGAACGAAATGATAAGAATAAGTGAAGTCGCGCTGGGCGCCAAGAGATAAGTCGGTCACATTTTTCTTGCTGTGCATGGAGCGGAGGTTTGCGATCCCAGATATGATAGCCAAATTGCACAAGTTGTTGAGTATTCTTGCCGTGAATCAGTGGCGGTGGACATTTATTTGTCTCGGCGTGGCCGCAGGTGTCGAACACGCAGCTATTCTGCGACAACTAAGGGATGTTCGATGCGTCGTGGATATTGGCGCCAATCGCGGTCAATTTGCGTTGGTTGCACGATATTGTTTTCCGGCTGCTCGCATTGTGTCTTTTGAGCCCTTGCTAAGTCCGTCGAATATCTATCGGTCCGTATTTGCTGATGACAAAAACGTGACTTTGTATCAAGTGGCGATCGGGCCTGAGGCAGGCAACGTGACTATCCATGTGTCTCAGCGCGACGATTCGTCATCGCTTTTGCCGATTTCAAGTACTCAAAATTTAATTTTTCCTGGTACTGCTGAAGTGAGCGCCGAAACTATCAGCGCTGGCCCGTTGAATTTATATTTCAATCACAGTGTTGAAGACGAAGAGTCATTGCTCAAACTAGATGTGCAGGGATTCGAGCTGCAGGCATTGGCGGGGTGCGAAGATCGGCTAAGGCACTTTACTTGGATCTATGTAGAATGCTCTTTTATTGAATTGTATGAAGGGCAGGCGTTTGCTCATGAGGTTATTGCCTGGTTGCGCGAGCGTGATTTTGATCTCACAGGAGTCTACAATGTTATATATAAATATAATGGTAGAGCAGTTCAGGCAGACTTTCTTTTCTCGAAAAAGAAGTGTTGACTGTTGAATTTGTGTATCGAGTTATCTTGCCGTTTCCCCTGTAATTCGCCCTGCTGCGGGGAATTCAGACAGAGAAACAGTCGCCATGTCGGCCCACAGAAGTGGCTGAATCTTGGAAAAATTTGGCATTTGCCTCATCGCATGTCGGGAGGGGGGCCGACAAAAATTATTACTATGTAGGAAACCATGCGTTCGCCAGCGTTGACCGATCGGCTCCAGCGATCAGCTATTTAGGTCCTTGAGCGAGCCTTCTGTCTCACGAATGAATTTTCGCATGGCTCGCCGATATTCAATCGCCTCCCGGCTGTAATAGCCGTGTTTGAGCGCGTTCTGATTGCCCTTGGGTGCACCGCTACCTTCGGCACCGCCATGCATCCGGCACCGCTTCTTGCCGGTTACCTTGGGCGAGCGGCAGGGCTTTCCGCTTCTAGTCTTCGCCCCGCACCGCGCAGCCGCAAGCATTGAGCCCGTGTTGCGCTTATTCGTCTCGCTCATGCTGCATTTCGTCTTTGCGGGGGTTGACCTGCCACTGAAGTTTCCCCCATCGGGGATTAGAGCCGCAGCATGAGTATGCCCTCTCGGGCGGGTTGAGCAACAGGCCGGCACGCGGAGCCATCAGAGAGCGGAGCGTGAAGGCCTGTTGCGA
>JBDKRR010000070.1:0-5451 GCA_039683315.1 Sulfuricella sp. | reverse complement strand
TGGCCGCGCTGCTGACCAATCTGGAGCCGAACGACGTCCTGTTCATCGACGAAATCCACCGGCTCTCCCCGGTGGTGGAGGAAATCCTTTATCCGGCGCTGGAGGATTTCCAGCTCGACATCATGATCGGCGAAGGCCCGGCGGCACGCTCGGTGAAGCTGGAACTGCCGCCCTTCACCCTGGTCGGCGCCACCACCCGAGCCGGCATGCTGACCAATCCGCTGCGCGATCGCTTCGGCATCGTGGCGCGGCTGGAATTCTATACCCACGAAGAACTCAAACGCATCGTCACGCGTTCGGCAGGGCTGGTGAGCGTCGAGTTGTCCGAGGAAGGCGCATTCGAAATCGCGCGCCGTTCGCGCGGCACGCCGCGCATCGCCAACCGCCTGTTGCGCCGGGTGCGGGATTTCGCCGAAGTGAAGGCACAGGGCCATGTCAGCCGGGAAGTGGCGGATGCCGCCCTCACCATGCTGGACGTGGATTCGCTGGGGCTGGACATGATGGACCGCGTGTTGCTGCTGGCGGTGCTGGAAATATTTGGCGGCGGCCCGGTGGGGGTGGACAACCTGGCGGCGGCCATCGGCGAGGAGCGCGACACTATCGAGGACGTGCTGGAGCCGTACCTGATCCAGCAGGGCTACCTGATGCGCACCCCGCGCGGCCGCGTGGCGACGCCGAGCGCTTACCAGCATTTCGGCCTGAAGCGTCCGGAAGGCAGCCGCAGCGGCGAGTTGTGGGGGCAATGAAAGCAATGTGTAAGCCCGACGTGAGAGAATGCCGCGCACGTGAAATCTGAGATTTTTTCGTGGCCGGTGCGGGTCTATTACGAGGATACCGACTCGGGCGGGGTGGTGTATTACGCCAATTACCTCAAGTTCATGGAGCGCGCACGGACCGAGTGGCTGCGCGCCCACGGCTTCGCGCAGAGCGAGTTGGCGCGCGAGCATGGCGTCATTTTCGTGGTGCGCGACGTGCATATTACTTACCGGCGCCCCGCGGTGTTCGACGACTTGCTGCAGGTGAGCGTGAGCGTCCATGCCACGGGCCGCAGCTGGATCGAATTTACCCAGACCGTGGAACGGGCTAACGAAATCTTGACACATGCTAGTGTTAAAATTGTGTGTGTGAACCAATTGTCATTCAAACCGGTGGAAATTCCTGAGATCATTCGGGAAAAAATGGAAAGCAGAACGTGAACGTAACGCAGGATTTATCTTTTCTGGGGTTGATCACCAACGCCAGCGTGGTGGTGCAGCTGGTGATGCTGGGACTGTTGCTGGCCTCCTTCATGTCATGGTGGTACATCTTCCGCAAGATGTTCACCATCAACGTCGCGAAGCAGATGACCGACAAGTTCGAGCGCGATTTCTGGAGCGGGCAGGACCTCAACGCCTTGTACCAGAAAACCTCCAGCCGCGATTCGAGCGGCATGGAAATGATTTTCGACGGCGGCTTCAAGGAATTTCTCAAGCTGCGCAAACAGAGCGGCATGGACGTCAGCGTGGTGATGGAAAGCACGCGTCGCGCCATGCGGGCGGCCTACCACCGTGAACTGGACCTGCTCGAGTCGCACCTGCCGTTTCTCGCCACGGTCGGCTCGGTCAGCCCTTATGTCGGGCTGTTCGGCACCGTATGGGGCATCATGAACGCGTTCCGCAGCCTCTCCAGCGTGGGGCAGGCCACCCTGGCGCACGTCGCGCCCGGCATTGCGGAGGCGCTGATCGCCACCGCCATGGGCCTGTTCGCCGCGATCCCCGCCGTGATTGCCTACAACCGCTATAGCTCGGAAATCGACCGCCTGGCGACGCGCTTCGACAGTTTCATGGAAGAATTCTCCAACATCCTGCAGCGGCAAGCGAAGTAATGAGCCTCCGCCGTCCGCGCAAGTTGATGAACCAGATCAACGTCGTGCCCTATATCGACGTGATGCTGGTGCTGCTGATCATTTTCATGATCACTGCGCCGCTGGTTAATCCCGGCCAGATCGATCTGCCGCAGGTAGGGCAGTCCCTCAAGCCGCCGGTAGCGCCCCTGCAAATCACCATCAAGGCCGACAAGCGCCTGTTGCTGCGCGACCTCGACAAGGGCCAGAAGGATCAGGAAGTGTCGCGCGAAGAGTTGGTGCAGGCGGTGAAGGACAAGCAGGAGAACAACCCTGAGCAGTCCGTGGTGATCGCCGGGGACAAGAACGTGCGCTATGAAGAAGTGCTGAGCGTGATGGATATCTTGCAGCAGAACCAGGTCAGGAAAATCGGTCTGCTGGCGAAACCGAAGGGCCAGTGAATGGTTTTCAGGCGGGAAGAGCCGGGCCAGATGAAGGCGGGCGCACTGGCCTTGCTGGTGCATGCCCTGTTCCTGGGGCTGATGATATTCGGCGTCAGCTGGCAGAACAAGGAACCGGCGGCAGTGGAAGTGGAGTTGTGGAACTCTTTGCCGAATGTGGAGTCAAATCGGCCGCAACAGCGCCCGACGCCCAAGCCAGAACCTAAACCGGAGCCTAAGCCTAAGCCTAAGCCGGAGCCTAAACCCAAGGTGGTGAAGCCCGAGCCGCAACCTGAGGCCAAGCCGAGCAAGGCCGAGATCGAGCTCAAAGCCAAAGAGGCGCGGCGCAAGGAAGAAGAGCAAAAGAAGCTCAAGGAAGAGGAAGTAAAGCAGCAAAAAGAGAAACTTAAGCAGGAACAGGAAAAGAAGCTTCAGCAGGAGAAGGCCGAAAAAGTGCGCCAGCAGCAGGCTCAGGCCGAGGCGGACAAGGCGCTCAAGGCCCAGGCAGCGGCGCGGAATGCGGCGGCGCAAAGCATGGTGGGCGATTTCAAGAGCCGTATCCAGGCCAAGATCAAGAGCAAGATTATTTTGCCTCCGGACCTGGCTGGCAACCCGGCGGCGGAATTCGACGTGACCCTGATGCCGACAGGAGAAATACTGAATTTGAAGCTGACGCGCGGCAGCGGTTCCAGCGCCTACGACAGCGCCGTGGAGCGGGCGATATACAAGGCGCAGCCCCTGCCGTTGCCGCCCGACCCGACTTTGTTCGGAGAGTTTCGCGAACTGCACCTGAAATTCAGGTTGCACGAAGATTGATTGCATTGTGGCTCGAAGCTGCATTGCACAGGGAGTGAAAATGAAAATGCGATTTAAAAAATGGTGGCTGATGTTGTTGCTGGCGATCGCCACGCCGCTGCACGCCGCGCTGACCATCGAAATCACCGGCGGCGCCGGCAACCAGATTCCGCTGGCGATCGTGCCGTTCGCCGCGGAAAGCATGCTGCCGCAGAGCATGACCGCCATTGTCGGCTCCGACCTGGCGCGCAGCGGGCTGTTCCGGATGGTGGACCCGGCCAGCGCGCAGCCGCCGCATGACCCGGCCGACGTCCGCTATGCGGAATGGACGGGCAAGGGCGCAGAGGGCCTGGTGATCGGCAGCATCTCCGCGCGTTCTGACGGCAAGCTCGACGTGCGTTTCCGCTTGATGGACGTGGTCAAGCAGGCGCAACTGGCAGGCTTCAGCTACACCATCACCCCGGCCCAGCTGCGTTCCACCGCCCACAAGATCGCCGATGTGATCTACGAAAAGCTGACCGGTGATGTCGGCGTGTTCAGCACGCAGATCGCCTATGTCGTCAAGAACGGCAAGCGCTTCGAGTTGCAGGTCGCGGACGCCGACGGCTATGGCGCGCAGACCATCCTGGCTTCGCAGGAGCCGATCCTGTCGCCGGTCTGGTCGCCGGACGGCACGCGCCTGGCCTATGTGTCTTTCGAACAGAAAAAGCCGATCGTCTATGTGCAGAATCTCGTGAGCGGCGGACGCAAGCAGTTGGTCAGCGTCAAGGGCAGCGCCAGCGCGCCGGCCTGGTCGCCCGACGGCCGCAAGCTGGCAATCGCCCTGACGCGGGACGGAAATTCACAGCTCTACATGGTCAATGCGGACGGCGGCAACTTGCAGCGCTGGAGCGCCAATTCCATCATCGACACCGAGCCGGATTTTTCGCCTGACGGCAAATGGATCATCTTCACATCGGATCGTGGCGGCAGCGCGCAGATTTACCGCATGCCGGCGGTGGGCGGCGCGGCGCAGCGGCTGACCTTCGACGGCAGCTACAACGTTTCGCCCCATTTCAGCCCGGACGGAAAAAGCTTCGTCTTCATCCAGCGCCAGAACGGCAAGTTCCATGTCGCCGTGCAGGATCTGGCCACCAGCCAGGTGCAGTTGCTGACCGACACGCCACAGGACGAGTCGCCCAGCTTTGCGCCCAACGGCAAGATGATTATTTATGCTACGGAAATCAACCGCCGTGGCGTTTTGGCCGCAGTGTCCAGCGATGGGCGCGTGAAACAGCGGTTGTCAGTGCAGGCAGGCGATGTGCGAGAGCCTGCTTGGGGTCCTTTGTTAAAAAACCAGTAATTCTCAGGAGAGAAAAAAATGAAAAAAATGTTGTTTAGCGCGATTCTGTTGGGTTTGTTGTCTGCATGTGCAAGTACCGGCGATAAAGGCCAGACTGGCGCAGCGGTGGAAGATAAGAGCATGGGCCAGAAGGCCGATACACAAGGTGCGCAGCAGTCCACGGTCGCAGCTAATCCGCTTACTGATCCCAGCAACATCCTCTCCAAGCGCAGCACTTACTTCGATCTCGACAGCTTCAGCGTGAAAGACGAATTCAAGCCCATGATCGAAGCGCATGCCCAGTACCTCAAGCAGCACAAAGATGCCAAGGCATTCCTGCAAGGCAATTGCGACGAGCGCGGCAGCCGCGAATACAACATCGCACTTGGCCAGAAACGTGCCGAGGCGGTGAGGAAAATGATGAGCGTGCTGGGCGTACCTGACAGCCAAATGGAAACCGTCAGCTTCGGCGAAGAAAAACCCAAGGCTGAAGGTCACGACGAAGCTGCCTGGGCGCAGAATCGCCGTACTGACATCGTCTACAAGGGCGAGTGATCGTGCGTAGGCTTGCTCTTTTGCCAGCCCTGTTGCTGGCCGGTGTTTGTCATGCGGGCCTGTTCACCGACGATGAGGCGCAGGCCAAAATCGTCGAACTGCAGACCAAGCTGCAAGGTCTGGATGCCCGCGTCGCCAGCCAGGAACAAACCCAGCGCAGCCAGGGTCTGGATATACTCTCCCAGATCGAGGCCGTGAAGGGCGAACTGGCCAAGCTGCGCGGCCAGCTCGAAGAGCAGGCCCACGACATCGAAACCACCCAGAAGCGCCAGCGCGATCTGTATGTGGACCTGGATAGCCGTTTGCGCCTGCTCGAGCAGCGTGCGGCGGCTCCGGCTCCTGCCCCTGCTCCTGCGGTTGAAGAAGTGAAACCCGGCAAGGGGAAAAAACAGGCAGGCAAAACAGCGCCTGTGCCGGTCGCGCCGGTTGCTGCTGCCCCGGAAGACCCGGTGGCGGAGGGCAAGGCTTATGACGCGGCCTTCAACCTCTTCAAGGTGGGTAACTACCAGGGCGCCGTG
>JBDKRR010000069.1:0-3961 GCA_039683315.1 Sulfuricella sp. | reverse complement strand
TTGCGCGGTGCGGCGTTCCAGGTGGTCGGTACGACTGCCTGGTAGTTCTTGATCTTGCCGTCCTTGATCACCACCCAGTGGGACAGCACGCCGCGCGGGGCCTCGTGGAAGCCGACGCCGGTGACCTCACCCTTGGGGAAAACGGGCTTGTTGAAGGTCGCGGTGTCCCCCTTGGCGATATTCGCCATCAGCAGACTCCATTGATGGTCCAGTTCGTCTACCTGCACCGCGCACGAAACCGCGCGCGCCGCGTGGCGGCCGATGGTGGAGTGCAGGGCGGAAACGGGAATCGTGGTCTTGGCCAGCGAGCCCACCGTGTCCAGCACCGTTTGGAGATATTTCTTGGTCGGCGCGTGGTCTGCCGCCACCATGTTGAGCACCCGCGCCAGCGGACCGACCTGGGCCGGGCGGCTGTAGAAGGTCGGGGACTTGACCCAGGAATACTTGCCGTTGTCTTCGAAATCGGTGTATTCCGGGTCGGTCTCGCCCTTGTAGGGATGCAGCGCGCCCTTGCCGCCCTTGTACCACGAGTGCTTGACGCTCTCTTCCACGCCGTCGCGGAAGTAGGGGTCGCCGAAGGCCTTGATCGGGTGATGGCTGGCCAGGTCTCCGCCCTTGATGTAGCCGCCGGGCAGGGCGAACTGGGTGCCCTTGGTGTCCAGCGGCAGGTCCGGCACCGAGAGATAATCGGTGATGCCGGCGCCGTACTTGGTCCAGTCGGAATAGAACGCGCCGATGGCGGAAACGTCCACCAGGTAGACGTTCTTGACGAAATCCGCCAGTTCGTCGATCCAGCCCTTGATCGCCATCAGGCGCTCGACCGTCAGCACCGACTGTGAATCCAGCGCGATGGGGTTGGCCACGCCGCCCACCGCCAGGTTCTGGATGTGGGGCGTCTTGGAGCCGAGCACCGTGACGATCTTGTTCGCCTTGCGCTGGATGTCGAGCGCCTGGAGATAGTGGGCCGTCGCCAGCAGATTCACTTCGGGCGACAGCTTCATGGCCGGATGGCCCCAGTAGCCGTTGGTGAAGATACCCAGCTGGCCGGTGCCGACGAAGGCGCCGAGGCGCGTCTTGACCTGCTCGAATTCGTGGATGCTGTTGCCCTTCCAGGTGGAAAGCGACTCCGCCAGTTGCGCCGTCTTGGCCGGATCACCTTTCAGCGCGGAAGTCACGTCCACCCAGTCCAGCGCCGAGAGGTGGTAGAAATGCACGATGTGGTCGTGGATGGCGTGGGCAGTGATGATCAGGTTGCGGATGTACTGGGCATTGAGCGGGATTTCCATGTTCAGCGCGTTCTCCACCGCCCGCACCGAGGCGATGGCGTGCACCGTGGTGCACACGCCGCAGATGCGCTGGGTGATGGTCCAGGCGTCGCGCGCGTCGTGGCCGAGCAGGATTTTTTCCACCCCGCGCCACATCTGCCCGGACGCCCAGGCCTTGGTTACCTTGCCGCCGTCTACCTCGCAGTCGATGCGCAGGTGGCCTTCAATCCGGGTGATCGGATCTATGGTGATTCTTTTGCCCATCATGCTCTCCTAATTAAGCCTTATTAAGCTTTCTCTTCTTTGGGAAGAATCGGCAGGTAACGTACCAAAACGATGTAACCCAAAATCTCCAGCGCGATCATGCCGATGGAAACCATGATTTCCGGCAGCGACGGGAAGTAATGCCAGCCGGCCCCGGTTTCCAGCCCTACCAGGTAGGAATTGATGCGCAACATGAACCCGGCGAGCAGCAGGCAGAATGCCGCGATGAACAGCTTGGCGGGATTGCGCCGCGCGGCCGGGTTCGCCAGCAGCGCCAGCGGTGCGATGAACAGCCCCATCTCGATCCAGAACCAGAAAGCTTCCGTGCTGATCTCGAACATGTAGCCGAGCGCGCCGCGCCACGCCAGATCGGCGAAGCGCACCACCACATAGACCGCCAGCAAACCCGTCATCAGGCGCGAGATCTTGGTCAGCAGGTGCATTTCGAGCGGGCGGCGGAAGCCCGAAGACGAAATGCAGGCCTCGAAAATCACGATGGCGAAGCCGATGGTCACCGCCGTCATCAGGTACAGCAGCGGCAGCAGCATGGTCTGCCACAAGGGGTGAATCTGGTAGCCGAACACGATCAGCAGCGACCCCAGCGAAGACTGGTGCATGGAAGGCAGCAGCACGCCCAGCGCGATGATGAGGAACAGCACCTTGTTGAGTTTTTTCTTGAGGTCCTTGAGGCCGAATTTTTCCAGGAAAGCGGGAGAGAACTCGATCCACATCACGAAAATGTACGCAGTGATGCACACCGCCACCTCGAACATCACCGAATTGACCTGGGCATAGCCCGGCCAGAACATGTGCCAGGTATTCCAGTAGCGGCCGAGGTCGAAGATAACCGAAGCGCCGGCCAGGGTGTAGCCGAACAGGCTGGCCAGCAGCGCCGGCCGCACCATGGGGTGGTATTCCCCCTTGTTGAAAATGTAGACCAGCAAGGCCATGGTATAGCCGCCGCAGGCGAAGGCGGAGCCGATCATCACGTCGTAGACCACCCAGATGCCCCAGGTGTAACCGTCGTTGACGTTGGTCACCGCGCCGATGCCGTAAACGAAGCGTATCCCCAGGATCACAAAGGCGATCACCACCAGCGCCGCGAGAATGACGGTGAACGGGGTCACCAGCTTGCCGCCCAGCGGGGCCGGCGCGGGATGATGCATATTCGAAGCTGACATGAAAACGCCCTCCTATTTCTTCTCTGGTGTGGTTTCGGTTTCTTCCATGTCGTCCTTGACGTTGCGTTTGGCGACATAGGTCAAAACCCCGAGAAACGCGAGGGGCATCATCAGCCAGCCGTACAGCGTGTGCTGCATGGTTTCCGATATGCTGGCGTAGGATCGTTCCGGTAAATTGGGTTGGCCCAGCTTCTCGAACGGCACGGCGGAAAGCTTGATCATCTGGGTTCCGCCCACTTCCTTGTCGCCGTAGATGCGCTGCACGTACTTGGCGGCTTTGGCCACGTGGGACGACTGGTCGTGCGTGGCGAGATTGCCGCGCGGGAACTCTGTTTCCTGCCCCGGCTTGAGCGCCAGGCGGCGTTTGGCCTCGGCATGCAGATCCTTTACCGGCCCGTACAGCGTGGCACCGGTCGGGCACACCTCGGCGCAAGCGGCGTATTTTCCGTCCGGGATGCGGTGCCTGCACAGCTGGCACTTGGTGATCTGCGGGAAGGCCTTGTCGTACTGGAAGCGCGGCACCCCGAACGGGCAGGCCGCCACGCAATAGCGGCAGCCGATGCAGGCATCCTTGTCGTAGGCCACGATGCCGGTGACGGGGTCCTTGGTCATGGCGGACACCGGACAGGCAGAGACGCACGAAGGATCGGCGCAGTGCAGGCAGGACGACTTCATGAAGGCGTAGCCGTTCTCTTCGCTGTTCTTGATTTCCCCCGTGCCGGACTTGTACATCTTGATCACGGTGATGGTGTTGCCGGAGATGTCGAGGGGTGTATCCCAGTATTTCTCCGCGGTGGAGAATTCCGGCGGCAAGCCGTTGGTCTCCTTGCACGCCGCTACACAGGCCTTGCAGCCGATGCACAGGGCGCTGTCATAGAGCAGCCCCAGCGCGCCGGGCGGCATGGGCTTGTTGCCGCGCGCTTCGACGGTCCCTCCGCTGGTCAGAAGCGCCCCCCCGGCGAGCGCGCCCTTGAGGAAATCGCGCCGCTTCATGTTCATGATTCGGCTCCCTCTTTATCCTTGGGCGCGGTTTTGTCTTCGGCATCATGGCCGGTGCCCAGATTGCGCGCCAGCATCGCGCCACCGCCCGCCGCGGCGCCCGCGATGGCCGCCAGTGCCGCTGCCGAGCCGAAGGAGATGCCCTTGCCCTGATCCACGAAGATGCGCGGGAAGGACAGTGGCGGCACGATATTCTTCAGTTCCGCCAACTCATGGATGGGCTTGCTGAAACCCACCCCTTTCTCGGTGCAG
>JBDKRR010000068.1:0-21758 GCA_039683315.1 Sulfuricella sp. | reverse complement strand
GTAGGTACAACGACTCCACCCAGTTGGAATGTAGCTGGGGAGCAAAACAACTGTGGCGCAGCCAGTATTTTTTAGGACACTTCGCCTCTCGCAAAATACCCGCTTCAGCGGGTTTTTTGTTGCCCGAACCAGCACTGAGAAGACGACGGGACAGATGAAACCCACCGCGCCAGGCTTCACCCTGATCGAAATGGCCATCGTGATGGTCATCGTCGGCTTGCTGCTGAGCGCCGTGCTGAAGGGTAACGAGCTGATCACCAACGCGCGCGTGAGAAACGTCATCGCCCAGCAGGCCGAGATCAGGACGGCGTTCTACGGCTTTCAGGACCGCTACCGCGCGCTGCCCGGCGACTATCCGGGAAGCAGCGCCGACCACAACATCCCGGACGTGCCTGCAGACATCGGCGGAAACGGCGACGGGAAGATTCTGAACGCAGGCAGCAACGAACAAACCATCGCCTGGGAACACTTGTCGCACGCGGGGTTCCTCAACGCCAGCTACAGCATGTCTAGTCCCACCGAAGCTCTAAGCGAAACCAACACGCCGCGAAACATCTACAACGCGTACCTGCAACTCGCCCAGAACAGCAATTTCGCCAATGCGGCCGGGAACGCCCCGCTCAATGTCAAAACCGGCAACGCCATTCCGCCCGATGTGCTGGCGGAGATCGACCGGAAAATCGACGATGGCAATGCCGAACGCGGCTCTTTCCGTTTCAGCTCGTTCAGCGCCTCGGGCACGGCGCCGAATGACAGCGAATGCTTTTCCGCCACAGGAAGCTGGAACATCGCCAGCGGCAGCGTGAATTGCGGCGCCGCGGTCCTGCTGTAATCCTTGGCGGTCCACCCCAGGACTCACCCTTGCAGCAGCTTGTTTTCCGCTAGCGCCAGGTCGTCCGCCGTTCCCAGCAGCACCAGCACATCCCCCGCCATCAGTTTCATGTCCGGTGCAGGCTCGAGGCCGCGGATGCCTCTTCTGCGGATCGCGGTGACCTCCACCAGCAGGCTTTCCAGCTCGAGTTCTGCCAGCGTCTTGCCGATCGCCACGGCCTTGTCGCCCAGCGCCACCGACGCAAGACGCGGTTGCTCGTGCTCTTCCAAGCTGGTTTCCGCTTCGCCGCGGAACACGCCGCGGAACAGCCCGTAGCGCTGCGAGCGCACTTCGCGGATGCGCCGCAGCACGTGCGCCAGCGGCACGCCGAGCAGCATCAGGGCATGGGAAGCCAGCATCAGCGAGCCTTCCAGCACTTCCGGCACCACTTCGGCCGCGCCGGCCTGCTGCAGCCTGCCCAGGTCGGCGTCGTCGAGGGTACGCACCACCACCGGCAGATCGGGGCGTAATTCATGCACCAGGTGCAGCACCTTGAGGGCGGAAGCCGTATCGGCATAGGAAACCACCACCGCCCGCGCACGCTGGATGCCGGCGGCCATAAGAACCTCGCGCCGACTGGCATCGCCATATACCACGTTCTCGCCTGCAGCAGCAGCAGTTCTCACACGCTGCGGATCGAGGTCCAGCGCAAAGAATGGAATCTCTTCCAGACTGAGAAAACGCGACAGATTCTGACCGCTACGACCATAACCGCAAACGATCACATGGCCCTCCGTGCCCGCGCTCTTTACCACGATTTCATGCAACTCCAGCGCACGGTAATTCCAGTCGTTGTGAAACAGGCGAGCCACGATCGCGCCGCTGTGATGCACGAGGAACGGGGCTGCCAGCATGGAAAGCAACATCGCCGCCAGGATAATCTGCGCCACATAGAGGGGCAGGAGCCCGCCATCATTGGCAAGGGTCAGCAGGACAAAACCGAATTCTCCCGCCTGGGCGAGGAACAGTCCGGTGCGCAACGACACGCTGATATCATGACGAAAAAGGCGGCTCAACAAGGCGACAACTGCCCCTTTCCCCAGCACCAGACCAAGCAGTACAAAAACGACCCAGCCCAGATTCGCCGCCACGGTTCTGAGGTCCAGCAGCATGCCGATGGTGACGAAAAACAGGCCCAGCAGGACATCGCGAAAAGGCTGAATATCGGCTTCCACCTGATAGCGGTATTCCGTTTCGGAAATCAGCATGCCGGCCAGGAAGGCACCCAGCGCCAGAGACAGCCCGGCCAGACTGGTCAAGTAGGCCAGACCGAGCGTCACCAGCAACACATTGAGCATAAACAACTCGGAGGATTTACGCCGCGCCACCCAGTGAAACCAGGGCCGCATCAGGCGCTGCCCCAAAAAGAGCAGGCCGAACAGCAGCACGGCCGCCTTAAGGAAAACCATGCCGATCACGCCAGCCAGATCATCGCCAGTAGCTGACAACGCGGGGAGCAGGATCAGCAAAGGCACCACCGCCAGATCCTGGAACAGCAGCACCCCGATCACCAGTCGCCCGTGGCGCGACTGGAGTTCAAGGCGTTCGGTCATCATCTTGCTGACAATGGCAGTGGACGACAGCGCCAGTACACTGCCCATCGCCACGCCAGCCTGCCAGGAATGCCCAAACAGCATCGCGGCCACCAGCACCAGCGCCAAGGTGACCAGCACCTGCGCGCCCCCAAGACCGAACACCACGCCACGCATGGCTTTCAGTTGCGGCAAGCTGAATTCCAGGCCGATACTGAACATCAGGAAAACCACGCCGAATTCGGCCAGGTAACGAGTGTCCTCGCTATTGGAAATCCATCCCAAGGCGTGGGGGCCTGCCAGCATGCCCACCAGCAGATAAGCCAGCAAGGGCGGCAGGCGCAGGCTGCGGAACAGGGCCACCGCAAAGACTGCTGCGCCGAGCAACACCAGAACTGATTGCAGGGTGGTTGGGGCGTCGTGCGGCATGAAACAGTTGTCCTCCATAGTCAGCGCGGCTTTATCGCTCGTGCGTTCGGCCTTATACTATCACGACTTAATTTACCCGCCGGCGAGCCTCGCCCTCCGGCCAATCCCATGCCGACACCCGAAAAAACGCTCGATCTGGCGCGCCAGGTTCTGACCATCGAAGCCGATGCCATCCGTGCGCTGAGCCAGCGCCTCGATCAAAATTTTGCCCGCGCCGTGGAGCTTTGCCTGGCCTGCAGCGGGCGCATCATCGTCAGCGGCATGGGCAAGTCCGGCCACGTCGCGGGCAAGATCGCCTCCACCCTCGCCAGCACCGGCACGCCGTCCTTCTTCGTGCACCCCGGCGAGGCCAGCCATGGCGACTTGGGCATGATCACGCCGCAGGACGTGGTGATCGCCCTGTCCAACTCCGGCGAAAGCCCGGAACTGGTGGCCATCGTGCCGCTGATCAAGCGCCTCGGCGCCAAACTGATCGCCATGACCGGCAACCCGCAATCGACCATGGCACGGGAAGCCGACCTCCATCTCGACGCCAGCGTGACGCAGGAAGCCTGCCCGCTGGGATTGGCCCCGACCGCCAGCACCACCGTGGCGCTGGCGCTGGGAGATGCCCTGGCGGTGGCGCTGTTGGACGCGCGCGGTTTCGGCAAGGACGACTTCGCACGTTCCCACCCCGGCGGTGCGTTGGGTCGGCGCCTGCTGGTGCATATCCAGGACATCATGCATCAGGGCGACGCCTTGCCCAAAGTACCGGCCGATGCCAGCCTGAGCGCGGCACTGCTGGAAATGACCAAGAAGGGGCTGGGCATGACCGCCGTGGTGGACGAGCAGGAGCGTATCCTCGGCATCTTCACCGACGGCGACCTGCGTCGTCACCTGGATTCCCCGCTGGATATACGCACCACGCCCATCCGCGACGTGATGTCAGCCAACCCGCTCACTATCGCGCCGGAACGCCTGGCGGCGGAGGCGGTGCAGTTCATGGAACAGCGCAAGGTCAACGGGCTGCTGGTCGCCGACGGTGCCGGCCGCCTGGTGGGCGCCTTTAACATGCACGACCTGCTGCGCGCAGGCGTGGTTTAAGGATAAGCCATGCAAGCCGTATACGATCTGGCACGCAACATCAAATTACTGATTTTCGACGTGGACGGCGTGCTCACCGACGGCAGCCTGTACCTCGGCGACGATGGCCAGGAATACAAGGCATTCAATTCGCTTGACGGCCACGGCATGAAAATGCTGAAAAATTCCGGCGTGGAGTTGGCCATCATCACCGGGCGCACGTCCAAGGTGGTTGTCCACCGCGCCCATAACCTCGGCATCACCCATCTTTACCAGGGCGTGCACGACAAGCTCCAGGCTTTTCACGACCTCACGGAAAAGCTGGGCATCCGCCTCGAACAATGTGCCTTCATGGGTGACGACGTGATCGATCTCCCCGTCATGCGCCGTTGCGGCCTGGCCGTGACCGTGCCCCAGGCGCCGGAACTGGTGCAGCGGCACGCCCACCACGTCACGCGGCGCGAGGGCGGACGCGGCGCGGCGCGCGAAGTCTGCGAACTCATCATGCAAGCGCAGAATACGCTGGAGGCCCAGTTATCCATTTATCTCAAATGAGCGATCGCCTCACGCTCTGGTTCCCCGTCGGACTCATGATTCTGCTCGCCCTGCTTACCTTCTGGCTCGACCGTACGGTTCAGGAACCGTTATTCAAGCGGGATGGCAGCGCGCGTCACGACCCCGATTACTGGGTGGAAAACTTTGTCGCCCGGCGCCTGGGCAAGGACGGTCTGCCGTTGCACATGCTGGCGGCCGTCAAAATGGAGCACTATCCCGACGACGACACCACCCAGCTGACCCGTCCCAATTTCACCGCATTCGACGAGGCCCGCGTGGCGACCCACATCGCGGCACAGAGCGGCCTGGTTTCCAGCAACGGCAAGGAGGTTTACTTTTCCCACGATGTAAAAGTAAAGAAGGATGCCGGCGCGGATAAAGACTGGTTGACGATCGACACCGACTACCTGCATATTACTCCAGACCAGGACATCGCCCGCACCGACCGGGCCGTCACCATCAAGACCCCCGCTGCTGTCATCACCGCCATTGGGATGGAACTCAACAACCGCACTCATGTGGTAAAACTGCTTTCCCGCGTGAAAGGGCATTATGAAAAATCGAAACGCTAAAAACCTGTTCGGCATCCTGCTCATCTTGCTGGCGCCCGCCACTGCCCTGGCCGAACTGGCGGACCGCGACAAGCCGATCAACCTGGAAGCCGACACTGTCACCGTGGATGACGCCACAAAAGTAAGCACTTACCTTGGCAATGTCCAGCTCACTCAAGGCACGCTGCTGATCCGCGCCGACAAACTGGTGGTGACGGAAGACGCGACCGGCCTGCAGCACGGAACTGCCTATGGCAACCCGGCCAGCTTCAGGCAGAAGCGCGAGGGGCTGGATGAATATGTCGAGGGTTATGGACAGCGCATCGAATACGACGGCAAGAACGACAAGGTCGAGCTGTTTACCCAGGCCCGCATGAAGCGCGGTCAGGACGAAGTGCGCGGCAATTACATTTCCTACGACGCCAAGACCGAATTCTTCCAGGCGCTGGGCGGCGGCAAGGAAGTCGCTTCGCCGGGCAGGGAAAAGGGCAGGGTGCATGCCGTGATCCAGCCGAAACCGAAGCCGGGCAAGAGTCCCGCAGCACCGGCTCCGGTCCCGCTCAAAGGGGCGGAAAGCATTGCCCAGCCGCGAGTTGAATAATGAGTGAGCTGATCGTTGGCGGTCTGAAGAAGCGCTACAAATCACGCACCGTGGTCAAGGACGTCTCCCTCCGCGTCACCAGCGGCGAGGTGGTGGGGCTGCTCGGTCCCAACGGCGCGGGCAAAACCACCAGCTTCTACATGATGGTGGGACTGGTGCCCCTCGATGGCGGCAGCATTCGCCTCGACGGCCAGGAATTGAGCCGCATGCCGATCCACCGTCGCGCACGTCTGGGATTGAGTTACCTGCCCCAGGAAGCATCGATTTTCCGCAAGCTCACGGTGGCGGAAAACGTCAGCGCCATCCTCGAGCTGCGCGGCCTCAGCGCCGACCAGGTGGAGCAGCAAACCAACGAGTTGTTGCAAGAACTGCATGTTCATCATCTGCGCGACAACCCGGCTTTGAGCCTGTCCGGAGGCGAACGCCGGCGCGTGGAAATCGCCCGCGCGCTGGCCTCGAATCCGCGCTTTATCCTGCTCGACGAGCCCTTCGCCGGCGTAGACCCGATCGCAGTGCTGGAAATCCAGAAAATCATCCGTTTCCTCAGCGAACGCGACATCGGCGTGCTCATTACCGACCATAACGTGCGCGAAACCCTGGGAATCTGCGACCACGCCTATATCATCAACGATGGTCTGGTACTGGCCAGCGGCAAACCGGATGAAATCGTTTATAATGAAGCCGTGAGAAAAGTATATCTCGGCGAGCATTTCCGCCTATGACAAGGCCTGGAATCCCCGCCCCGGGAACTGGCACGACCCCATGAAACACAGCCTTCAACTCAAACTCTCCCAGCACCTTACGCTAACGCCGCAGCTGCAGCAGTCGATCCGATTGCTCCAGCTATCGACGCTTGACCTCAATCAGGAGCTGGAGCAGTTCATCGAAAACAATCCCTTGCTGGAGCGCGTCGATCCAAACCAGGATGAAGTCGCTCCGCTTGAAACCAGCTCGTATACAGGGGACGGGGAAGTGTCGACATCAGCAACGACGACACCTACGGAAGAATCGAGCGAGGATAACAGCGCCAGCGAGGACATCTGGGACGAGGCCATGCCCTCCCATGCCGCCCGCGACGACAACGACGAACCGGACTTCCCGCAGCAGGACGCCAAGGAGGTCAGCCTGCGCGACCACCTCAACTGGCAACTCAACCTGACGCAACTCTCCCTGCGCGACAGGACCATGGTTTCGCTGATGATCGACGCCCTCAGCGATGACGGCTACCTCACCCAAAGCCTGGACGAAATCGCCGCCATGCTGCCACCCGAGTTGGAAATCGACCCGCTGGAACTGGACACCGCGCTCAAGTACCTGCAAAACCTCGACCCGATCGGCGTCGGCGCGCGCAACCTCAGCGAATGTCTGGCGCTGCAACTGGAAGCCATGTCGGTCGATACGCCCTGCCGCAAAGCTGCCCTGCAAATTGCCCACCAGCATCTGGAACTGTTAGGCAGCCGCGATTACAACAAGCTGAAAAAACTGCTGCAGTGCGACGACGAGGTCCTGCGCGGCGCGCAAAGCCTGATCACCCATCTCAACCCCCGCCCCGGCAGTGCCTTTACGGCATCCGATACGCGCTATGTCGTGGCGGACGTGATCGTGAAGAAAATCAAGGGGACCTGGGTCGCCAGCCTGAACCGTGAAGCCATGCCGAAGCTCCGCGTCAACCGCATGTACGCCGACATCCTGAGCCGCAACCGCGAAGGCGGCGGTCAGCAACTCGCCAGCCAGTTGCAGGAAGCACGCTGGATGGTGAAGAACATCCAGCAGCGCTTCGACACCATCCTGCGCGTGTCGCAAGCCATCGTGGACCGCCAGCGGCGCTTTTTCGAGCACGGTGAAGTCGCCATGCGGCCATTGGTACTGCGTGAAATCGCGGATGAAATCGGCCTGCACGAATCAACGATCTCGCGCGTCACCACGCAGAAGTACATGCTCACCCCGCGCGGCATTTTTGAATTAAAATACTTCTTCGGTAGCCATGTGGCCACCGAAACCGGCGGTGCCTGTTCCGCCACCGCCATCCGCGCCCTGATCAAGCAACTGGTCGGCGCGGAAGACAGCAAAAAACCACTGAGTGACACCCAGATCACTGAAATTCTGGCGCAGCAGGGCATTGTGGTTGCCCGCCGCACCGTGGCCAAATACCGCGAGGCAATGCAAATTCCCGCGGTAACTCTTCGCAAGTCCCTTTAATCACAAGGAGTAAAAATCATGAACCTGAACATCACCGGCCACCATATTGAAGTCACTCCCGCCATCCGCGATTACATTACCTCCAAGCTCGACAAGATCACCCGTCATTTCGAGCAGGTCATCGACGTCAAAGTGATTCTGACCGTAGAAAAACTCAAGCAGAAAGCCGAAGTAACCGTTCACCTGCGCGGCAACGACATCCACGTCGAAACCGATGATCTCGACATGTACGCCGCCATCGACGCACTGGTGGACAAGCTGGATCGCCAGATCCTCAAACACAAGGAAAAAAACACCGAGCACCACAACAACATGAAGCACCAGGCTACGACAGAAGAAGAATAACTTTCTCGCCTTAACGTCCGAGGCAACGCCTATGGAGCTCATCGCAAAAATCCTTCCGCTCGACAACGTCATCGCCGAGCTCGATGCCGGAAGCAAAAAACGGGCTTTCGAACAGATCGGCCTGCTGCTGGAAGAACAGCTGCATCTGGGCAAGGGCAAAATTTTCGACAGCCTGTTCGCACGCGAGAAGCTGGGCTCCACCGGCCTCGGCCACGGCGTGGCGATACCGCATGGCCGCATCAAGGGGCTGAAGGACACTGTCGGCGTGTTCGCACGCATGAAGCAGCCAATCCCCTTCGATGCACCGGACAATGTGCCGGTGTCGCTGATATTCGTGCTGCTGGTACCGGAACAGGCTACCGACCTGCACCTGCAAATTCTCGGCGAACTGGCGCACATGTTCAGCGACCGCCATTTGCGCGATCAACTCAATGCCAGCCACGAGCGCGAAGCCTTGCACCGGCTCCTCACCAGTTGGGCACCCCATGCCGCAAATCAGCGTTGACCAGCTTTTCGCGGACAAATGCGAAAAACTTGGCCTGACCTGGGTTGCGGGCAAGCTTGGCGGAGCCAAGCTGCTTACCAGCGACACGGTGCAGAAGCTTTCCCTTGCGCTGATCGGCTATCTCAATTTTGTCCATCCCAACCGCGTCCAGGTGCTGGGTTGTGCGGAAATGGATTATCTGCGCAGCCTGGCGCCGGAATTGCACGGCCAGACCATCAATAACCTGTTCAGTACCGAACTGGCAGCGATCATTGTCGCCAATGACGAACAAGTACCCACAGAACTGAAGGAAGCAGCAGACCGCACCCAGACACCGCTCTTCACTTCGCCCCAGCCAAGCCCCGATTTGATGAGCGTGCTACGCCATTACCTGGCACAGGTGCTGGCCGAATCCACGGTACGCCACGGCGTGTTCATGGAAGTGCAGGGCATGGGCGTGATGATCACCGGCGACAGCGCAGTGGGGACGAGCGAGCTCGCCCTGGAACTGATCACGCGCGGCCACCGTCTGGTGGCGGACGACGTGGTGGAGTTTTACCAGGTCGCACCGGACACGCTGGAAGGGCGCTGTCCGGCGATGTTGCAGGATTTCCTCGAAGTGCGCGGACTGGGTGTGCTGAACATCCGCGCCTTGTTCGGCGAAACTGCGGTAAAACTGAAAAAGAACCTCAAGCTCATCGTTCATCTGGAACAGCTTACCGAGAAGACCATGAGCCGTGACCGGCTGCAAATAAACGCCTACACCCAGCTGATTCTCGACATCGTCATTCCCGAAGTGCGTATTCCAGTCGCAGCCGGCCGCAACATCGCGGTCCTGGTGGAAGTGGCCGTGCGCAACCACATCCTGCAGTTGCGCGGCATCCACAGCACGCAGCAATTCATTGAGCGCCACGAACGCATGATGGCGCAAGACCATTTGGCCGAGCCCTGAAGCGATGCAGCTCATCATCGTCAGTGGCTTGTCCGGATCGGGAAAAACGATTGCGCTCAATGTGCTGGAAGACAGCGGCTATTTTTGCATCGACAACCTCCCCCTCCCCCTGCTTACCCAGACCGCCGGCTACCTGGCCAGCAGCGGCCACCTGCACGCCGCCATCGGCGTGGACGGGCGCAGCAGCAGCGACCTGAATCAGCTGCCACGCGGCATTGCCGAACTAAGGCAACTGGGTCTCGATGTACGTGTCCTGTTTTTGGAAGCCAAGACCGAAGAACTGGTCAAGCGCTTCAGCGAAACCCGCCGCCGCCACCCACTCAGCGACGAACAGCGCACGCTTACCGAATGCATCCAGCTCGAACGCGAACGCCTGGAAGCGGTGAGCGATTTCGGTCACCGCATCGATACCAGCGAACTGTCCCCCAATACCCTGCGCGCCTGGGTCAAGGATTTTATCTCCCTGGATCGTTCGCGCCTGACTTTGCTGTTTCAGTCTTTCGGCTTCAAGCATGGCATACCGCTCGATGCCGACTTCGTCTTCGACGTGCGCTGCCTGCCCAACCCGCACTACGACCCCGCACTGCGACCGCTGACCGGAAGAGACGCCGCGGTCATCGCCTTCCTGCAAAGGGACCCCAGCGTGCAGAAAATGCTCGGCGATATCAGTCGCTTCGTTGCTGAATGGCTGCCGTGCTTCATCCGCGACAACCGCAACTACCTGACGGTCGCGCTCGGCTGCACGGGCGGACAACACCGCTCGGTGTACTTCGCTGAAACCCTTGCCACGCAGTTCGGTAGCGAATACCAGCTACTGGTCAGACACCGTGAACTGGCATGAGCGCGCATTTAAAGCCCGGTGACTGGATCATCGCGCTAGCCGGTTTGACCCTGGTGGCCAGTCTGTTCTCCATGTTATGGGGCACTGCCGCAGGCACCACCCTGATCATCCGCAGCGGCGGCAAGATGGTCGCGCAAGCCGACCTGGCGCGCAATCGCGACTTTGAAATCGCGGGCCCGCTAGGCATCACCGTGGTGAGCGTGGAGAATCGCCGCGTACGCGTCGCCAAAGACCCCAGTCCGCGCCAATACTGTGTCAAGCAGGGCTGGCTGTCGCACGCAGGAGAGGCCGCCTTGTGCCTGCCCAATCAGGTCAGCGTGGAACTGGCCGGAGCGGTAAAACGCTATGACTCTCTCAGTTATTAACTTACCCGCATCCCAGGACGACCACCGCATTGCCCGGCTGGCAGCCTTCGCCATCGGTTTGTCGCTGGTGGAGGCTGCCCTGCCATCCCCGCTGCCCGGCGTAAAACCCGGCCTGGCCAACATCGTCACCCTGCTGGTATTGCAGCGCTTTGGCTGGCGCGCTGCAGCCTGGGTCTCATTGTTGCGCGTGGTCGCGGGTAGCCTGCTGCTCGGCACCTTCCTTTCACCCGGTTTCGTCTTGAGTTTCAGCGGCGCGCTGCTCAGCCTCCTGGTCCTGGCCCTGGCCTGCAAATTGCCGCCGAACTGGTTCGGCGCGGTCAGCCACAGCATTCTCGCCGCCTTTGCCCATATTACCGCGCAACTGGCGGTGGTTTATTTCTGGCTCATCCCCCACGCCGGTGTTCTTTATCTCGCCCCAGTCTTTGCCGCGGCAGCACTCCTGTTCGGTATCGTCAACGGGCTAGTTGCCTCTCGCCTGCTCGGAGAAACTGCCTTGAAAGCGCTACCGGCAACATGAAAACAATCTGGCTGATTCTGCTGTTGACCCTCTCCCTGCCCGTCTCTGCGGCCGAATGGGTGCGAGTACAGACCAGCGGCGAAGGCGACCAGTATTACTACGATCGCTCCAAGTTGTTCATCAACGGCGACGAAATCACCTATTGGAAGAAAGGAGTGTTCAAGACCGCGCAACCGGTCAAGAACCAGTTCGCTGCCAGCGGTCTATATCGCGAACGCATTCACTGTGCCGAGCACACCCTCAAGCTGATCAGCTACCTGCTCTACGCCGCGGATGGCAGCACCATCGAATATGTTGCCGCCAATGAAGGCGATGCGGCGCCGATTATTCCCGACACGCTGGGCGACATTTTCGAAAAAACCACTTGCGAGCTGGTGCGTCTGAAACACGAGGAACAACGCCGCAAAGCAACAGAAGAGATGCAAAAAGCAGAACCCAAGAAGACGGAACCCCAAAAGCAAGGAATCGCACCGCCGTTACCTGCACCCACACCGGGTATTGAGCCTCAACCAGTCGCCCCGCCTGTTGTGCAAAAAGCCGCACCGCCTCCCGTTGCGCCGTCCGAGGACGCACGGCCTGCATCCAAGGAAAATTGAGCTTGGACTGCGACTCCCCTACAATGCAGCCATGAACCCTGCCACCACGATCACTCTCGCCCTTACCGGCGCCTCCGGCATGCCTTATGCTATGCGCCTGCTGGAAAGCTTGCTGGAAGCCGACCGGACGGTCTATCTGCTCTACTCTCAAGCCGCGCAGATTGTCGCCAAGCAGGAACTGGGACTTAATTTCCCATCCAGCAGCCGTGATCTGCAGTTGCAATTGCGCGAACGCTATACCCACCTTACCGGGAGTCTCCAGGTATTCGGGCGTGAGGAATGGTTCGCTCCGATCGCTTCTGGCTCCGGCGCCGCGGACGCCATGGTGGTGTGCCCCTGCACCATGGGCACCCTCGCCGCCATTGCCACTGGTATGAGCGACAACCTCATCGAACGTGCCGCGGACGTGATGCTGAAAGAGCAGCGCAAGCTCATCCTGGTGCCGCGTGAAATGCCATTTTCCGCCATTCACCTGGAAAACATGCTGAAGCTCGCCCGTCTCGGCGCAGTGATTCTGCCCGCCAACCCAGGCTTTTACCACCATCCCAAAACCGTGCAGGACGTGGTCGACTTCGTCGTCGCACGGATTCTCGATCATCTCGGCGTCCCGCACCAGTTGATGGCACGCTGGGGTAAAACAGACAACTGAATAGCTCATGCCTCTTGATCTCAAGCAGCGTTTGTCTGATTTTTTGCTACAGGCAAGACAGCATACGGAACACGTAATTCCGCTGTTTCCACTTAATACCGTGCTTTTCCCTGGAGGCAAGCTGTCCCTCAAGGTGTTTGAACCACGCTACATGGAAATGGTGAGCGCATGTTTGAAGGACAGGACGAATTTCGGTATCTGCCTGATTCGCACCGGTCAAGAAACCGGTGACCCTGCCGTGCCTGAGCAGGTTGGCTGCATGGTTGAAATCACCGATTGGGACATGCTGCAACTGGGTATGCTGGATATTGCCGTGCTCGGCACGCATCGATTCCACATTGAAGATTCGCGCACTGAAAAAAATGGCCTGATCTTGGCCCAAGTTATAAGCGTCGCCGACGAACAACCGCTTGCGCTACCAAAACAGCATGAGGCTTGCGCCACCGTATTGCGTCGCATCATCGAACACCTGGGAGTGGAACTATTTGCCCCGCCTTTGCGCTACGACGATAGCGTATGGGTTGGCTATCGCCTTGCAGAGTTGCTGCCGCTCAAGCTTTCAGTGCGGCAAAATATGCTGGTAATGAACGATAGCTTGGTCAGAATCGAAATTCTGCACCACTTCCTGAGCCAGCAAGGTTTGCTGGAATAGCGTTATGTACCATTCCCGCCATACAGATGGTGGGCGAACTGGGCGAAATCCTTGCTCACCTTGCGGAACAGGCAATCCAGATTGATCAGCGCATGCTCAACAAGGTTAATGGCGATGAATGGGTGCTCTACCTTCATACGCTTGTACATCGCGCGCGACAGGCGCAACACCTGGGTGTCCGGCGCCTTGGCCACCAACCTCACTGAACGCGGCTTGCGATCGAAAAATGACATGATGCCCAACATCTCCCCGGATCTCTCGCGCACGATCTCACATTGCTTTTTCTGGTCATCCACCACCAGTGCGATTTCCCCCTGCACCACGAGGTACAGGGCATCCCCGACCTCGCCGATGTCGGCAAGAATATCGCCTTCGTTGAACTGACGCAGGGTGAGATACTTGAGCAGCGTATTTATCTCAGAAACCTTCAGGGAGCGGCAAAGATACTGGTGCCCCATGAACTGCGCGAGGTCCAGGCTCTGTTTTTTGCCTTTACTGCCGCTTTTGGCCTGTTTTACAGTTTTGGGCTTTTTCTTGTCTGCCGACATCGTGACTCCAAATGTTTGTCCGAACTTGCTTCAACAACCATGACCAGCGAAAATGATGCCAAGCTACCAACTTCGGAAATGCACTGTGAAACCACTCTGGTTCGCCGCTACTTTTTGCCTCTGCGTCGCAGCTTGCGGCGAGGAAAAGAAACCTTATCCGGCACCGTTGCCAAAAACGCCCGCCGCACCACTCTTTAGGGGCGAGCATCAGACGCTGGATAAAGCCGGTGGTGCAGAACAGCCCGTCAATACCCAAGCGCGTAAAAATGCGCTGAAAACCGAGCAAAGGTAATCCTGCGCAAATTCATTACCGACCGGTGAGTTCAGCATTTTTACGCCGCTTTCCCTCACCGTGATTCAATACTGCTTTCGCTCGACTCTGTTCAGTGACTTGCGGTTAGAGAATTTGGCTGCCTAGTGGCAACCACCACCGCCACATCCACCACCGCCACATCCACCACCGCCGCTTGAGCCGCAAGAACCGCCAGTATCATTGGGGTTGATAAAAACAAACTGATGGTTTCCAGGACTGAGTTCGACGAAATCCAGCACGGCCCCCCCCAACAAAGGCTGGCTTTCGACAGCTACCAGCACCGTGATGCCTTGGGCATCGATCAGCGCGTCGTTTTCGGCTTCCTGATCGAAACCCATGCCATACTGAATCGAACCATCGAAATCCCGCTTCGCGGCGATGCGCAATGCCATGCCCTCTGCACCGGCCTGTGCCGCAGCATTCTGTATCTGCGCAACAGCTTCTGGCGTTACCTTGACCATTTCCTTCTCCTTGAATTAATTTAGTGCAATATCATTTGCTGTCGTGCAACCGATTTTCCCTGACTTCGCGCACAAATGACATGAAGCGTTCCGCCCAGTTGTAGCCTTGCAAAGAGCGGAAATGGGTATAGCAGGCCAGCATGTTCTTGTACACGATACCGTCATGTTTGCCATCAACACCGTACCCGCGTACGACATCAAATGCATAAGTTAGGTCGTGAGGCACATTTTCCAAGCTGGAATAGTGAAATTCATGTGCCTGCAATTCTCTCCCAGGCTGTTCGCCCGGCCAGGGGTTTTTACCATTGCACCGCACCTTGACATAACCCCGCCCCACCGGCTTGCCATGCATGACCACATCACCAGGTATGATCCCTGCCATCTGTCTCGTTTCATTGCGCCAGGACAGGCTGCGTGCCAGGTACATCAAGCCGCCGCACTCGGCATAGACCGGCAGCCCGGCCTCGATAGCTTGGTGGATGCTGCTGCGCATGGAAACATTGTTCTCGAGTTGAGTCATGAACAATTCCGGAAAACCGCCGCCGATAAACATCCCATCAAGTCCGGCAGGCAATTCGCGATCATTGAGGGTATCAAACGGTATGATTTCCGCACCAGCCTGGCGCATGGCGTCGAGATCGTCAGCATAGTAAAAACCGAATGCTTGATCACGTGCGAGACCAATCTGCAGTTTAGTACTGGAACCTTGTGCTGAGATCACTGGAGGTTTCGCCTCGACAAGCTCAAGTGACGGTGCACTATTAGCGATCTGGATCAGACGGTCGAGATCGACTTGATTGCCGACGATGGATCCGATCATTTGAATGTGTTCAAGCGCTTCACCTGTCTCGTTGCTTGGCATGAGCCCCAGATGCCGCTCGGTAATTTGCAGACGCGGGTCGTGGTGTACGGCACCTAGCACCGGCACATCGGTGTAGTGCTCGATAACGGCGCGCAGTTTGCCTTCATGTCGCGCGCCACCGAGATTGTTGAGGATCACACCCGCAATGCGAATATCCCGATCGAAAGCCTGATAACCCAGGATCAGCGGGGCAATTCCGCGCGTCATGCCCCGCGCATCTATTACCAAGACCACCGGCGCATGCAACAGCTTTGCCAGGGCGGCATTGCTGTTGCTGCCGTCGAGATCCAGGCCGTCGTACAGGCCCTTGTTCCCTTCGATCAAGCTAACATCCGCATCAGAAGCGTGGCGCTGAAAGGTTTCGACGATCTCGTCTTGCCCCATCAGATAAAAGTCCAGATTGCGGCAGTCCCTTCCGGTGGCTGCGGACAGCCACATCGGATCAATGAAATCTGGACCTTTTTTGTATGGCTGCACGGCAAGGCCACGGTGAGTCAGCGCAGCGCACAGGCCAATACTGACCGTCGTTTTACCGGAAGACTTGTGGGCGGCGGAAATTAGCAGGCGAGACATATTATGATCGGACGGCGCAAAAAACTAACCCGAAGGTACCGAAGGCCATGTCGAGGTCAATCACCATTGAACCTCAGCCTCCGTAACGCTTCGGGTTAAGCAATTAATGCGGGCTGAACTCAGTCAGTCAGCATTTCCTTGGAAACATGATGAAAATCGTCCTGGGGAATGAAGCGCAGCACGCGTACGGCAATCGTCGTCAGCAGCAATGCAATCCCGATTCCACCCATTCCGAGCAGAAATTCGGGAAGAGTCGGATGATAGTGATGAATTACGCCATCGAAGAAACTGCTCGACTGCTGCATGCCCGGGAAAAGATTGAGCGGAAATGCCTGGCCACCGATGATAATCACATACAACTGGGCAAATCCCCCAACTATGATCATAGCCGCCGCCCAAACTACCGTCTTGCATTTTGTGCCCAGCGTGGGGTGCAGAAGGATCGCGAGCGGGATCAGCGTGCCGATCAGCATCTGACCTACCCAGAACAAGGTGGTAAACACTCCGCCCTCAAGCAGGATAAAGCGTTCGAAGTCCCACTGCTTGGCGAAATACAAATTGGTCAGGTGATACACGATGGTGAAGTACATCACCGCGCCGACAAATGTCGCAAGCAGGTTTTTCATGCGCCGCAAAATTGCCGGATCGAGCGTCATGCCATTCCATGCATACATGAACGACTGCACGATAATGAACACTGCCAGGCCGTAGGAAAACGACATGATGATGAACATCGGAGCCAGCAGGGCAGAGCTGTATGCCTGGCGCGCTACGAGAAAGCCGAAAATCGATCCAGTTGCAGTTGTCAGCGCAATACGCCAGATGAAAGCTGAGAATCCGACGTATTTTGAATAGCCGTACATCTTGCGTTCCATCATCGTCCACAGGTACGTCGCAACAATTGCGAAGAAGCCGGTGTACAAAATAACGTTAAGTGCGAAGATCGACTTGAAGTTGAAGTGCGTCATGGCAACGATCAGGCGGTCCGGGCGACCGAGATCCAGCATCAGCACAGTCAAACCGCCTGCCAGCAAGGCGATGGCGAGCAAACCAGAAAGCGGCGCCCGTGCCTTGTAGATCGGTTTGCCGAAAACGGAGCCGATGGAGGCAACGTTAAGCACCCCGGAAGCGGCGACGATCAGGAACACCGCGAAAACATGAGGCAGGCCCCACACGATCTGGTTGTTCATGCCGGTCACCACATGGCCATGTGTTTCCATGTAGTGGGCCGCCCCCAGACCGATCAAGACGACCAGGCCGAGTCCAGCCGCCAGCGCATAAAATGCGCGCTCTTCAATTTTGTGAAATGCTTCGAAATTCATGGCTATTAGATTCCCTGATAGCGAATGCCAACATTGAGGTCCAGGTCAGCGCGTACTTGCGTCGTGGCGGCTGCTGCAATGCGTTTAGCGATTTCGCTGTTCGGATCATTCAGATCTCCAAACAGGATTGCATTGTGGCCGGCAGCCGCACAAGCATCAGCGCATGCTGGTTGGTCGCCGCGGTCTATGCGCTGTACGCAAAACGTGCAGGACTCAACACAACCCTTGCCGCGAGGCACATCGGGATTCTGATCTTCCAGTTCCTGATGGACAAAGGATCGCGCCTTGTAAGGACATGCCATCATGCAATAGCGACATCCGATACAGATGTGACGATCCACCAGCACAATTCCGTCGGCACGTTTGAACGAAGCGCCCGTCGGACATACATCCACGCATGGTGGGTGTTCGCAATGCTGACAGAGCATCGGCAGACTATGCGAGTTACCGGTGCGCAGATCCTTGAGCTCGATCTTGCGGATCCACTGCGAATCCGTTTCAAGCTTGCCGCTGAATCCGTTTTCCTTGCCGCACGCAGAAACGCAATCATCGCACCCGGTTGCGCACTTGCCGCTGTCGATCAACATACCCCAACGTATTTTGCTGGAAGCCGGTTCATCCGCGGGTCGCCCGTGGGCGAGGTCCAGCAGCGTTACGCCTGGTGCAATCGCCAAACCGGCTACCGCCGCTCCCCAACCGAGAAACTGCCGGCGTGAATTGACTTGCTCATTATCGTTCTGGGAATTGTCCACGTTGTTGCTCATTTACTTTCCCCACCTGTGGTTTTCGGTTCAACGGGGGTTGTCAGCGCACCTTGACGCATATTGCTCGCCAAGCTGCCATCTCCGGCCTTTAAGCCTTGGCTAAGTGCAGGGTTTAATGCCGCGGTTGCCTTGGGCTTGCTGGCATGGCATTCGAAACAATCCAGTGTCACCGCCGCGTAGCTATGGCAACTCTGGCAGAAGCCATCCTTGCCGAGAACGCTGTTGGTGTCCTTGCTCGCATGACAGGCAACGCAGTTCTTGAGGCTGAACTCCGTGGTGCGTATCCCCTTGCGCATGGTTTCGTTGCGTTGATGCTTGAGCAGCTCCATGTGATGCCGCCGCATGTATGGCGTATCTCTCACGCATTTGTCGCCCTTGCCTTCAGGATGGACAGGCACGGGCACGCGGCCGCTGGATGATTCTTCATGGGCATCTGCCGATGCCACTGCCACAACGCTGACCGCCAGCAGGGCCGCTACTGCGGCGCCCCGCTGCCAGGTCAGCATGTCGCGCAATTTCGCCAGGCTGACCATTCTTTAATCACCCATACCCATTTTGATGTAGCCGGTCGGACATACGTCGGCGCAAATATGGCAGCCGATGCACTTGCCGTAGTCGGTGTCGACATAGCGGCCCGTCGTGGAATCGGTGCGCTTGACCTTGAACACGGCGGTTTGCGGGCAATACACCACGCAGTTGTCGCACTCGAAGCACAGACCGCAACTCATGCAGCGCTTGGCTTCCGCAACGACCTGCTTGTCGTCGAGCTTCATCAGACGCTCTTCGAAGTGACCAAGAGCCTGCTCGGCATTCAGCGTGATGTGCTCACGCTGGTTGCGCGGCACGAACGGGAAATGCCCAAGGAACAGTTCATTGGATGGAATGACATACTTGTCGGAGCGATCCTCGAAGTTATGCACCGCAAACTTGGCGCTGTCGGTACCGCGCACACCCAGATCGATTTCCTTGGCAAATGTTTCTGCCTTGATAATGACTTCCTTGTCGATAGCCTTGAAGTCAGCAGGTGCATGCTCGGTTTCAACCAGCTTGCGCACCAGGTCCCAATGATGAACGTCGATCTTGGGGCGCTTGCCCTGATCTTCACCACTCAGATAGACATCGATGCTTTCGGCTGCGATCGAGCCGTGGCCGATGGCAGTGGTCAACAAGTGCGGACGAATCACGTCGCCGCCGACGAAGTAACCTTTTTTGTTGGGCACTTCATAGTTCTTGTTGGCAGCGATCAAACCCTTGCCGTTATCGAAGCCGTCGAATCCGGTGAAATCGACCGCCTGGCCGATCGCGGAGACGATCAGATCGCCCGGAATGTCCTTCTCGGTACCGGCCTTGATAATTGTCTCACCCTTGACCACTTCGAATTCTGCGACGCGCAGCGCGGTTGCGCGACCATCCGCACCCTTGATCACGGCAATCGGCGTTACGCCGCCGATTATCGCGATGCCTTCGGCAAGCGCCTGCTCGATCTCGTGCTTGTTTGCATTCATCTTGTCGATGGTGGCACGCGAGACCAGCACCACTTCTGCGCCTTCGCGGGCGGAAACCGCTGCGACATCATGGGCAACCTGGCCGGCGATGATGTGTTCGGGACGCTCTTTCTCGGTTGCAACAGTGATATTGCCCAAGCGACGTGCAACAGTTGCCACGTCGATGGAGGTATCGCCACCACCGATCACCACGACACGCTTGCCGACATGCTGCAGACGGCCGTCGTTAAATGCGCGCAGGAAAGCCATGGCGTTCACGCAGTTAGCTGCATCGAAGCCCGGAACGGGCAGCATGCGGCCGGACTGTGCGCCCATGCCGAGGAAAATAGCGTCGTAGTCTTTTTCCAGTTGAGCAAGTGTGACGTCTACACCGATACGGGTATTGAGTTTTACTTCCACGCCCAGGTCCAGAATGCGCTGGATTTCAGCGTCGAGGACGTCGCGCGGGGTACGGAAACCAGGAATACCGTAACGCATCATGCCGCCTAGCATTGCGTGGTCGTCGAAAATCGTGCAGGCGTGACCTTTCAGGCGCAGCTGGTAAGCAGCCGACATACTGGCAGGGCCACCGCCGATGAGTGCAACTTTCTTGCCTGTGCTGGCACCTGCCTGTGGCAGAGTCAGCTTGTTGGCAATACCGTAGTCACCGACGAAGTGTTCAACGGAGTTGATGCCGACAAAATCGTCAACCTGATTACGGTTGCAACCGCTTTCGCACGGCGCCGGGCAAACGCGGCCCATTACCGCCGGGAAGGGGTTGGCCTGGGTAATGCGCTGGAAAGCATAGGTTTGCCAGTTACTGTCTTTCGGCGGTTTTTCCATGCCACGCACGATATCAAGGTAACCGCGAATATCCTCGCCTGCAGGGCAGCTACCCTGGCACGGGGGAGTAGACAGCACGTATTCGGGGCATTTGTGCGTCCAGCTGGCCTGGAAAATCTTGCCCTGCCAATCACCTTCCTTATGGTCACCATCTTTATAACGGCGGAAGGTCAATTTCTGGTTCATTTCTTCGGATGAGGCTGACATGTTAAGCAATCTCCTATCTACAAATTCGTGTCGCGAGCGTTTTAACGCCGACCCAGTTGTGTTACTAATTAATCGTCTGATGCTTCAGATTCTTGTGCTGTTTCTTCCGGCACTTCGAGCAGGATGGCTGTTGCCACAAGTTGGTGCACGCCACCGATCATGCTCATATCAAAACCGTAATACGGAACCACCTTGGTAAACTGCGCCTTACAGATCGCGCAGATCAGAGCCAGGAAGTTGACCTGCTTGTCCTGAACCACATTGTTGAATGCTTCCATTCGTGGCAAGGCGCCCTTGACGCGTATTTCCATCAGGTCGTCGGTCAAGAGACCGCCGCCGCCGCCGCAACAGAAAGTGGCTTCGTTAATGGTGCCTTCCTGCATGTCGTGGAAATTATTGGCTACAGCCTTGATAATTTCGCGCGGAATAACAAATTGGCCGCCAGGCATGTCACCCATACGTGAACCGCGTGCCACGTTACACGAATCGTGGAAAGTGATGGTGCGATGATCGTTCAGGGACTTGTCGAATTTCAACTTACCCTGTTGAATCAGGTCATAAGTGAATTCGCAAATATGCTGTGGCGCCGGGTAATTCGGATCGAGTTGTTGCTGCAACTGCTTCGAGAACGCGTCTTCACCGCCATGGCCGACACCGGTAAGGGTGTTCCAGAAGCTGTAGGCAACTCGCCACGCATGGCCGCATTCGCCAACCACAATCCGTTTCACGCCGAGGTCGAGGGCAGCATCGCGAATACGCATCGCCGCGCGACGCATATTGTCATAGCTGCCGATGAACATGCCGAAGTTGCCGGCTTCCGAAGCTTTGGAACTCAACGTCCACTTGATTCCGGCTGCGTGAAATACCTTGGCATAACCAATCAGACTTTCCACGTGAGGCTCGGAGAAGAAGTCGGCAGATGGCGTGACCAGCATCACCTCGGCATCTTCAGCATCCAGCGGCAGTTTCACCGGTACACCTGTGTCGTCGAAGATGTCCTCTTCCAAACCAAGCAAGGTGTCTTCCAGCGCTGGCCCAGGCAAACCTAAGTTGTTGCCAATACGGTGTAGCTTACCCATGATTTCGTTGGTATATTTTTGACCGTAACCAACCGTATCAAGGATTTCCCGCCCCGCCATGGTGACTTCGGCGGTATCAATTCCATAAGGGCAGTACACGG
>JBDKRR010000067.1:0-8026 GCA_039683315.1 Sulfuricella sp. | reverse complement strand
ACCTTGCGCGGATGTGCCTTCAGCCCTGCCATTATGGGATCGGAGGTATCCATCCAGATCGCGGAGAACGGCCGCTCACGCACTCTGCCCAGGTTATAGTTCCACCACATGGTGTCGGGGTGGACATTGCCCAGGTTATCGATGTTGGCCACGTTCACGCCGGACGAATTGCCGCCCCACTGCTCCAGCCTGGCGCGGATATGGGTTTCCAGATGCGGGAAGTTTTTCCTCACCCACAGCAGCAGATACACGCCGTCGGCGTCATTGTTGCCGGTCACGAACTCTTTCGGCTTGCCGGCCTGCTGGTCGCGCCAGCAGGTGTCAAAGAGTAGGTCCATGGCCGCGCGCGTGGTCTGGTGGAAGGCGTCGTCCTTGCGGTTCTTGTTGCCGCGCCCGGCGTAATTGAGGTGGGAGAGGTAGAACTTGTCCAGCCCCTCGTCCTCCATCAGCTGCAGCAAGGCCGGCAGGTCCTGTGCGTTGTCCTGGGTGAGGGTGAAGCGGATGCCGACCTTGATGCCGCGCGCCTTGCACAGGCGGATGCCGTGCATCGACAGGTCGAAGGCGCCCTGCATGCGGCGGAACTGGTCGTGGGTCGCCGCCATGCCGTCCAGGCTGACGCCGACATAATCGAAGCCGATCGCCGCAATGTTGTCGATATTGTCTTCATCGATCAGGGTGCCGTTGGTCGACAGGCCGACGTAGAAACCCATTGCCTTGGCGCGCTGCGCGATGTCGAAAATATCCGGCCGCAATAGCGGCTCGCCACCGGAGAGAATCAGCACCGGCACGCGAAAACGCTTCAGATCGTCCATCACGTCGAACACCTCGGCGGTGGTCAACTCGCCGGGGAAATCCTTGTCGGCGGAAATGGAGTAGCAGTGCTTGCAGGTCAGGTTGCAGCGCCGGACCAGGTTCCAGATCACCACTGGGCCCGGAGGATTGCGCTTCGTCCCGATTGGCGTGGGCTGCGCGATTTCCTGCATGAATTGGGAGATGCGGAACAATGGATCACTCCGTAATGGCGTTGCGAAAACTCAATTTATCCGCATAGTCCGCGGGCCGGAATGATCCAGGTCAAGGAAGCCGTATTCAGCCGGAAATGCGCAGTCCGGTTTTCTTCAGGATGCGCGTGCTGTAAAGAATCTCGTGGGCGCGGCTGGCTTCGCCCAGCAGTGCGGCGATCTGCTGCGCCTTGCGTTCGACTTCGGCGCGGTCGTGGCCGTGCACCATGGCGAAGAAGTTGTAAGACCAGTCCGGCAAATGGCGCGGGCGCTGGTAACAGTGGCTGACGAAATCCAGCTGGCCGATGCGTTCGCCCAGTTCGTCGATGCGCGCATCGTCCACGTCCCACACCGTCATCCCGTTGGCCTTGTAGCCCAGCGCGTAATGGTTAGGCACGGCGCCGATGCGGCGGATGACGCCGCTTTCCAGCATGGCCTGCAGCCGCGCCATCACTTCGACGGACGAAATCCCCACCTGCTCCGCCACGGCGTGATACGGCTGCGGAACCAGCGGCAGGCCTTCCTGCGTGGCGAGAATGATGGCGCGATCTGTGGCATCCATATGCGGTGGCCTTATATGTTTGAAAGTCTGGCTCTCAAGAAACACAATGCAACCCATGATTCTGTAGGTTGGTGGTGAGCGTAGCGAACCCCAACGGGACGCCGCCGACAATATCGGCCATACCGCGATTCCGGCAGGGAAGTGTTGGGGTTCACGTTGTTCACCACCAACCTACGGTGTTTCTTCGGCGCGATTTGCGTCTCAGGGCCGATTACTTCGCTAACCAATCTATCGAAGCGTCAAACCTGATAACTGCAGTTCGAGCCACAGAGAACACAGAGGGCACAGAGAAATACGCGTGCTGGTCACCTTTCGCAGCACCATCCCCTAGCGGAGGCCCTGCTTTGTTGCAAGCAAATGTTTTCTCTGTGCCCTCTGTGTTCTCTATGCCTTCTCTTCTGTGTTCACGGTGGTTAACTGTTTCTAAGCTTCAATTCTCAATTTCAACTCGACGAAATATTCCCTGATTTTCGGCATGTCGAAAACCGGGTAGCCGGTTTCACGCGCTATCCTCTCGATCGCCTCCTGCTGGCCCTGCGGCGTTTCCGTGGCCAGCACGAACCACATGTTGAGCGCATGGTCGCGCGCGTAGTTGTGCGCCACCTCGGGCATGGCGTTGACGATCCCGGCCGCGCGCTCGAAATCCGCGGCAGGGATTTTCATCGCGGCCAGGCTCAAGCCTCCACCCAGGCGCTCGGCGTGGTACATGGGACCGAAACGGGTCAGCACCTTGTCGTCGAGCAGTTTCTGGATGCGCGCCAGCAGCTCGCTTTCGCTGGTGCCGAGCTGCTGCGCCACTTCGGCATAGGGATTGGCGCAGAGGGGAAAGCCGCCCTGCATCTGGTTGATGATGGCCCGGTCAAGGGCGTCCAGTTCCATCATGCCGCCGCACGCGCATAACGGGCGCCGCATTGCTTGAAGCGGCGGGTGCTGAACAGCACTTCGCACGCGATGTGCTGCAGGCCGCATCCCTGGCGCATTTCCTCGACCCGCGCCAGGACTTCCTCGCGATCGTGGCCGTGGATCATGCAGAACAGGTTGTAGCGCCAGGCCGGCAAGCACCGGGGACGACGGTAGCACAGGGTGACGAACTCCAGCTTGCCGAGGCACGAACCGAGCTGGCTCACTTCCTCGTCGGGGATGTCCCACACCACCATGGCGTTGGCGCGGTAACCCAGCTCGTGATGGCGCACCACCACCCCCATGCGCTTGATCACACCCAGGAAAAACAGTTTCTTCACCCCGTCGATCACCTCCGTCTCCAACATAGCAACGGTCTCCCCGACCGCCGCGAAAGGACGTTCGACCAGAGGCAGGCCGGATTGAATGGCGGCGATCAGGCGGCTTTCCTGCTCGCTCGGCAGGTAGGGCTGCGGCGGCGCGCCGGTATGGCTGTCGATGAACGAGTCACTCTTGCGCTTGCTGCCGGTCATGTCGAAGCCCAGGTCAATGTGATAGTCCTCCACCAGGGGCAGGAAAAGCACCTTGCTGCCGGCGCGCTCCTCGATTTCCTTGAGCACCCGCTGCAGCGCCACTTCATCCGGCGCGGTCACCACGAACCACAGGTTGTAAAGATGTTCGCGCTGGTAATTGTGGTTGACCTCGGGGTAGCTGCTCACCATCTGCGCCACCTCATCCAGCCGGTCTTCCGCGACCGCCAGCGCCGCCAGCGTGCTGGCGCCGATGCTGCGCGGACGGAACACGGCGCCGACCCGGCTCACCGTGCCTTGCTGCTGCAGCCGCGTCAGCGCCTGCAGCACATCGACCTCTTCGACGCCGAGGCGCCCGGCAATCGCCGCGAACGGCTGCGGCAGGAGCGGAAAATCGTGCTGGTAGTCGTTGAGCAGACGAAGCTCCTGGGCTGCGTTCATAGTCCCGTCCGATTGGCGCGGTGGGTGAAGAAAATGCCGCTCGGGCTGTCGGCCGGTAGCTTCGCCTGTTCGGCGAAGGTCTCGCTGTCGTAGACGATCAGCTTGTTGTCGTCGCGTGCGGAGACCCATACGGACTCGCCGCGCGGGGTGAATTCCAGGTGCAGCACCGCCTTGCCCGGCTTGAGCGACTGCACGATTTTGCGGCTCGGCACATCGATGACCTGCACGGTGTCATTATCGGGGAAGGCGAAATGCACCCACACCTGGCGGTTGTCCGGCCGCGCCACCACGAACACCGGCTGGCCATGCACCGGGATATGCGCTACTTCCTGCCAGGTGTTCTGGTCGATCACCAGCACCTCGTGACGCCCCACGGCCGGCACCAGCAGTTCGCTGCCGGTGGCCGCCCAGCCTTCCAGGTGCGGCATCTTGTACACCGGCAGCTTCTGCTCCCCCTTGCCGTAATGGTTGAGCACCCGCTTCACGCCGGCTTCCGGATGCCACAGGTCGAGCATGGCCAGGCCGTCCTCGCCGAACAGGCCGGCCAGGTAGTAGCGCCCGTCCGCCGTGATCATGGCGTCGTAGGGCTCCTTGCCGATCCCAGTGAATTTCTGCAGCACGGGATGCGCCGGGTCTTTCAGGTTGCCCAGCCAGATCTCGCCGCCCTCGAACAGGCTCCACACGAAACGGTTGCCCGGGGCGTCGACCAGCCCGACCACCTTGGAGGGCTTGCCTGCGGCGTCTATGGCGGGAATATCCGCCACCAGGTCGAGCGTGGCGGAATCGAACACCTTGACCCCGCCGGGCGTGTAATTGGCCACCGCCACCAACTTGCCGTCCTGTGAGATGGCGCCGCCGATGCTGTTGCCGGACTGGATCACGCGTTTGACCAGCCGCATTTCCAGCAGATCGATCTTGCTCAGACCGCCATCGCGGCCGAATACGTAGGCATAACGGCCGTCGCGGGAATAATTGACCGACGCATGGGACAGGTCCCCCAGGCCGGCGACTCGCCCCAGCACAGAACGACCGCTGGTTTCGACCACCTCGACGCTGCCGCTGGCGCGCTCGACCACCAAGCCGAGGTCCCCGGTTCCGCGCAGTTGCTGAGAAGCGCAGCCGGACAGCACGAAGACCGCTGCGAGCAGAATCAGTTGCGGTAATGTCTTAACGTTCATCGGGGAATCCTTTTATCAACATTTCCACCACCCACTCGGCATCCTCGTCGCTCAGGAACGTCCGCCACGGCGGCATCGGCGTGCCGGGCCGGCCATACAGCACCGTGGCCACCAGACTCTGCGCCGGCTTGTCCTTGAGCGTGGCCGGCAGCAAGGCAGGTCCCAGCCCGCCGGAGAGCGTCATGCCGTGGCAGGAACCGCAGTCCTTGCGCACCAGCGAGACCAGTTCGCGCTGCCGCTCGGCGGAAGGCGCTCCGGCTTCCGCCGCCACAGAAGCACCGCATGCGGCCAGCCCCAGCGTTATCGCCAGCCACGCCTGCTTATGGTTCGACATCCACCGTCCCGGTCATGTCAGGGTGCGGTCCGCACACGTACGGATAACTGCCCGGCTTGTCGAAAGTCCGCTGCCAGGTTTCGCCGGGAAAGAGACGATCGGACTCGGCCAGACCTTCCTTTTCGAAGAAAACCGAATGATTGTTGCGCTTTTCCCGGTTCACCCAAGTCACGGTCGTGCCGGCGCGGATCTTCAGATGCTGGGGAACGAACTGCATGCCTTCGATCTTCACTTCCACCGTTTCGGCCGCCCGGCAAGAAACACTCCAGGCGCCGCACAGCGCGAGCAACAACATGATTTTCAAGGCAGCTTTCATTTCCTTACTCCTTGGCACCCATCCGCGAGCCACAAAAAGGGGGCCTGAGCCCCCTTCCTGGAACAGCACGTGGTCTGCTCGCGACCACCCGCCCACATCATTACTTCGCGGCGGTAATGTCTGCCTTGGTGTCGATTCCCAGGCTGTAACCGAAGGACACATGGTGGAAACGGCCCGCGGTATGATCGTTGTGGATGGCAAAGCCCATGTTGTAAGTCTTGCCGGAAGCCAGGGTGATGTCCCCCGGTGCACCGCCCGCCAGCTTGCGCGTGAAGGTCACAGTCCAGGTGTCGCCGTCCTTCTTGCCTTCCGCGCTCACCAGCGCCTTGCCGCCTTCCATCACGCGCTTGTCGGCCACGTAACCGTCCACCGGCTTGGCGCCCTTGCCGCTCTTCCACTGCATCAGGTCATAATATTGCCCGTTTGCCAGCGAACCGCCGACGACATACTTGGTCTTCTTGTCGTCTGCACCGGGCATGGTGCGCGCGTCGGTGTGGCAGGTGCCCCAGCAGCCGCCCGCCGCGCCGATCAGCACATCCTTGCCCTTGGAGTCCTTGGCGACCACCTTGTTGTCTTCCAGCATCACTGCCAGCTTGACCGGGTTGTCCTTGTCCATCTGCTCGCCGCCGCCCTTGGGCTCTTTCCAGCTGAAGCGCAGGTAAAGGTTGGCGCCGTCGTTGGCTGCCTGCACGCTGACCGGGATGGTGCCGGGATGACCGCTGAGCGGCTTGGGCTCGAGCTTCTCGCCTTTGACTATCTTATCTGCCGCAATGTCGATCTTCAGGGATTTCTCGTCCTCGTGGCAGCCCGTGCAACGTTCGCCTTTCGACAAGCCCTTGGCGCCGCCGTGCTCGGTACCCTTCATGATCCATTCGATGCCGGAAGTGCCGGGGTGAAACACTGTCACCTGGCGTGACGGCACCTTGCTCCAGTCCGGGGCAGCCAGGGCGGTCCCGGCCATGCTGGCTAGCACCAGGCCCAATGCGGAAGCGGTTATCACTGTTTTATTCATGTTGCCCTCCAGATCAAAATGTTGTGCGAATTCATTATCTCGTGATGCTGCAAGCAATCAACCGCCAGCCTCATCTTCTGTCATGCCTTCCGGCTTGTGGTGCGCGATACCCTTGTGGCAGTCGATGCAGGTCATGTTGTCCTTCTTGGCATTCTCATGCTGTTTCGCGGCCCTGCTCTTCTGCTTTTCCTTGTCCATGCCATCGAAGCTGTGGCAGTTGCGGCACTCGCGCGAATCCGAGGCTTTCATCCGCGCCCATTCGTGGCGCGCCAGTTCCAGGCGCTTGGCCTCGAATTTTTCCTTGGTATCGATGGTGCCGGTGATCTTGCCCCATACCTCGCCGGAAGCCTGGATCTTGCGCAACATCTTGTGCGACCAGTCCTTGGGAACGTGGCAGTCCGAGCACACGGCACGCACGCCGGTGCGGTTGGAATAGTGAATGGTTTTCTTGTATTCCTGGTACACGTTGTCCCGCATCTCGTGACAGCTGATGCAGAACTCGAGCTGGTTGGTCGCTTCCATGCCGGTGTTGAAACCGCCCCAGAACAGGATGCCGGCAATGAAGCCGCCACCGAGCAAGGTCAGAAGAGAATATTTCATGCTCGGACTGCGCAGTTTTGCCCACCAGTTTGAAGCAGCCATTTTTTCCCCCGTTTCTATCGAATTCGTTAGGGCACCGGAGGACTACTCCTCCGGCGCGCGCTGGTCAGATACTAGTAAATGTCATGCTGGGTGTTATAGACGTTGAACTTGCCGGTCGGCGTGATCAGTCTTGGATCCTTGATCACGGCCTTCATTTTCAGCGTCTTGTCATCCAGCACCACGATCGCGGACGGCTCGGTCTTGCCGGCCCAGATCGAGTACCACACCTCGCTGCCGTCGGCGTTGAACTCGGCCTGCACCACCCGCTTGACCGCCTTCGCTTCAGGCAGATCGGCCATCTTGGCGACATTGATGATGACCGGGGGTTTATCCAGGTCCCTGATGTCGTAGACGGTCACGGACTCGGCGTTCTCCTTGTCGGGATTCAGCGGAGAATCCGCGTACAGGTGGTGGGACTTCGGATGCGTCTTGACGAACAGCGAGCCGCTGCCGTGGTTCTTCAACTCCTGTACCACTTTCCACGCCTGCTGGGGATGCTTGGCAGGGTCGGTGCCGATCAGGGTGATCACGTCCGCGCCGAGGTGGGAAGTCGCCCACACCGGACCGAACTTGGGATGCACGAAGTTGGCGCCACGGCCCGGGTGCGGCTTGGCCTTGGTGTCGACCAGCGCTGCCAGCTTGCCGGTTTTGGTGTCAACCACAGCGACCTTGTTGGAGGCGTTGGCCGCTACCAGGAAGTAACGCTTGGTGGAATCCCAGCCGCCGTCATGCAGGAACTTGGCGGATTCGATGGTCGTTTCCTTGAGGTTCTTGATGTCGGAGTAGTCCACCAGCCGGATCATGCCGGTTTCCTTGATGTTGACCACCCATTCCGGCTTGCCTTCGGTCGCCACGATGGAAGCCACGCGAGGCTCAGGATGGTACTCGCCGTCCACCGTCATGCCACGGGTAGACATGATCTTCAGCGGCTTCAGCGTATCACCCTCGGTGATCACGTACTGTGGCGGCCAGTAGGAACCGGCGATCGCATACTTGTCCTCGTAGCCCTTGAACTTGGAGGTTTCCACCGAGCGCGCCTCGATGCCGACCTTGAGTGTTGCCACTACCGTGGGTTTCTCATACCACAAGTCGATCAGGTCGAGCTTGCCG
>JBDKRR010000066.1:0-4706 GCA_039683315.1 Sulfuricella sp. | reverse complement strand
GCGGTGGAGTCGGTGACTTCCGCTGCGCTGATCACCGCGGGAATGTTGAGGTAGCTGAGGGTGGAGGAGGCCGGACCGATACACACCGATTCGTCGGCCAGCTTGACGTACTTGGCTTCCTTGTCGGCCTCGGAGTGGACGGCAACGGTCTTGATGCCGAGTTCGCGGCAGGCGCGCTGGATGCGCAGGGCAATTTCGCCACGGTTTGCTATTAGGACTTTTTCTAACATGTTATAAAAACCTTAATAGCCACAGAGGACACAGAGGACACAGAGAAAACCCTATCTGACGGGCAACTCTGTGATCTCTGTGATCTCTGTGGCAAATAAATCAACCGATGATGAACAGGGGTTCGCCATATTCGACGGGCTGGCCGTTCTCGACCAGGATGGCCTTGATCACGCCGCTCTGGTCGGCTTCGATCTCGTTGAGCAGCTTCATGGCTTCGATGATGCACAGGGTTTCGCCGGCCGTCACGCTCTGGCCCACTTCCACGAAGGCCTTGGCATCGGGTGAAGAGGCGCGGTAGAAAGTGCCCACCATGGGCGACTTCACCACGTGACCTTCGGGTTGAGCCGGTTCTGCCGGAGCAGCGGCGGGCAGGCTGGGCTGAGCCGGAGCTGCCATCATCTGCTGTTGCGGCGCGTAATGCATCATTTGCGGCGCTTGCTGGCCATAACGGCTGATGCGTACTTTTTCTTCGCCTTCGGTGATTTCCAGTTCGGCAATGCCGGAGTCTTCCACCAGATCAATTAGTTTTTTAAGTTTGCGCAGATCCATGATGATCCCTTGTTAAGGTTGTGCCAGTGCGAATTCCAGTGCCAATTCGTAACCCTTTGCCCCGAGACCGCTGATGATGCCCACGGCGAGGTCGGAGAAATAAGAGTGATGGCGGAAGGATTCGCGGGCGAAAACGTTGGAGAGATGAATCTCCACGAAAGGAATGTTCACCCCCGCCAAAGCGTCGCGCAGGGCAACGCTGGTGTGGGTGAACGCGGCGGGATTGATCAGGATGAAGTTCACCCCGTCACGCCCGGCTTGGTGAATGCGGTTAATGAGCTCGGCTTCGCTGTTGCTCTGGAAGGACTCCAGGTCGGCCAACGCTTGTTTTGCCTGCTGAAGCAGACGCTGATTGATGTTGTCCAGGGTGTCGCGCCCGTAATGTTCGGGTTCGCGGCTTCCCAGCAGATTCAGATTGGGACCGTGCAATACCAGTATTTTTCGGCTCGCTGCGGACATCCGGCCACCTGTCGGCTTGTTTTCCATAAGACGCAAGTTTGCCGCAAATGGGTACAAATTGTCCAGTTTTTGCGTAGATATAACGACAAGTTGCTGCTTAAAGAGTAGACAAATGTCGGCAGGACTGCGCTAAATCAGGCGCTTCTGGGCAGCTTTGGCGCGTTGCCGTTTCGATTTGCCGGCGATCATGAATTTGTTCGGCTCATTTGAGTATTTTGTCTGCATTTGCCAGAAATTTCTCCGGATTCTCGAAACCGATCATCCGCCCACTTTCCTTGCCGGACTGATCGAAGAATATGATCCCCGGCGGGCCGAACAGGCCGAATTTTTTCATCAGCGCCTTGTCGTCGTCGCTGTTTGCCGTCACGTCGGCCTGCAGCAAAACCACATCCTTGAGGCGGGCCTGCACCTGGGGGTTACTGAAAGTGAAGCGCTCCAGTTCCTTGCACGACACGCACCAGTCGGCGTAGAAATCCAGCATGACCGACTTGCCGCCCGCTTTTGCCAGGCGCTGTTCCAGCTCAGCCACGCTTTTGATTTTCTCGAAGCTGGCATGGCTGCTTTCCGCCGCTTGCGCGGTTCCGGCGCCGCGCAGGCCGGACAGTGGCTGCAGGATGTCGCGCCCGCCCGAAAGTGCGCCGACCAGCAGGGCGACGCCCGCGATCAGCGCCACCACGCCGACGCCTTTCCAGAACTTGGACCAGCCCTTGGCCGGATGCGGCAGCGGGTCGAGTGCGTGAAGATAAATCGCCGACACGATCAGCAGCGCCGCCCATAGCAGCATGTGCGCCACCGCCGGGATGACCGGGGAAATCAGCCAGATCGCCACGCCGAGCAGCAGCACGCCGAAAAACGCCTTGACCGCTTCCATCCAGCCGCCGGCGCGCGGCAGCAGCGCCCCGGCGGAAAGGCCCACGGCCAGCAGCGGCATGCCCATGCCCAGCGCCATGGCGAACAGCGCCCAGCCGCCCAACCACACGTCGTGGGTCAGGCCGATGTAGGCCAGAGCCCCTGCCAGCGGCGCGGCCACACAGGGACCGACGATGACCGCCGACAGCGCGCCCATGAAGAACACGCCGGCCGCATTACCGCCCTTCATCTTATTGCTGGCGTCGTTGAAGCGGGATTGAATGAAGCTCGGCATTTGCAGTTCGTAAAAACCGAACATGGAAAACGCCAGCAGCACGAAGACAAAAGCGAATACGCCCAGCACCAGCGGATTTTGCAGGGCGTTGGAGAGCAGGGCGCCGGACAGCCCGGCCGCGACGCCGGCGGCGGCATAGGTAATCGCCATGCCCATGACGTAGGCGAGGGACAGGGCGAAGGCGCGCGGTTTGGTGAGGTGATGGCCCTGGCCGACGATGATGCCGGACAGGATGGGAATCATGGGAAACACGCAGGGCGTGAGCGCCAGCAGGAGGCCGAAGCCGAAGAAGCTCGCCACCACCAGCCAGAAGTTGCCGCCTTTGAGCAGCGCGGCGATCTGCGAGGATTCGGAGCCGTCGGCGGCGCTTGCGGGCGTATCTGGCGCGGCGGGTAATAGTGCGGCAGCGGTCGGCGCTTTCGTTTGCGCGCTTTGCGACGGCAGGGTCAGGGTGAAGGTTTTCACTATCGGCGGATAGCACACGCCTTTTTCGCTGCACCCCTGATAGCTGGCTTTAAGGGTGATTTTCTTGTCCGTTCCCCGCAGGTGAACGATTGCGTCGAAAGGGTGGTGGTAAACCTCGCTGGTGCCGAAATTGGGGTCGCTCTTGGGTTCACCCTTGGGTAGTTCCAGTTCCGCGATGCTGCTGCCCGAGGCATCCTTGAGGCTGAGCTTGATCTTGTTGCGGTACAGGTAGTAGCCGGGGGCGGGCGTGAAGCTGGCGACCAGAGTCTGCGCGTCTTTTACGCTTACCTTCAGCTTGAACGCCTGGTCGGGTTCAAGGAATTCGTCCTGTTTGGCGCCGCCCAGGCCGGCCAGTGAAGCCAGCGCGGCCAGTCCGCCGGAAGCCGCAGGCTCCGGTTTTGCGGCGGCGGGCAGGGCCGGGGCTGCCGCGGGCATGCTCAGCTGCACGGTCTGAGCAAAGGGCGGGTAGCACACCCCGGCTTCGGCGCAGCCCTGCGAGATTACCTTCAGGGTGATGTTCGGGCCGGTCCCGGCGGCAAGCTGGACGGGGAGCTTGAAGGAAAAACTCTGGTGGTAGGCTTCCACCTTGCCGAAGTATTCGTCCTGTTTGATTTGCCCAGCAGGCAAGCGTGGTTTGCCCAGGGTAACGTCAGCCGGTTCGGCCGAAAACTTGAATTTTTCGCGATAGAGGTAATATCCGTCAGCAATCTGGAAATGCACTTCGATGGTTCCCGCATCCAGCGCCTTGGCCGACAGCTTGAAAGCCTGTTCCGGTTCCAGCAGGTCTTCCGTGCCGGCATGAGCCAGCAGGGCATGCAGCATGAGCAGGGCGCTGATCAGTAAACGCGTCATGTATGTTTTCCTTGTTAACGTGAAACTCGCATAGCGAGTCCTAGTCCCCCTCTCCCGCAGGCGGGGGAGGGTTGGGGTGGGGGGGACGGGCATGACAAGTGCTATGGTCATGGCCGTTGGGTTTCCGCCGCCACCCAGTTGAGATATTCGGGCAAACCGGCGCTGATTGGGACTGCGATAATTTCGGGAAGTTCGTACGGGTGGTGCTGTTTGATCGCCGCTTCGACCTTGCTGTAATGAGACGCCAGTGTTTTAATCAGGAGCGGGATTTCCTCGGCGGTTTCGATCTTGCCCTGCCAACGATACACCGAGGTGCACGGCGCCAGCAGGTTGACGCAGGCGGCCAGATGCCCGGAAATCAGGGCCTCCGCCACGCGGTTGGCACTGTCGATATTCGGCAAATTGGTAATGACTAAAATAGGTTCCACAACACCATGCGCGTACTGTTAGTTCTGTTCATTTTACTCGGTTTCCCGGCGCTGGAGATTTTCGTGCTGGTGCAACTGGCCGGAGTTATCGTCTGGTGGCTGCTGCTTTGGCTGGTAGTGAGCGCGTTCGTCGGCTGGACGCTGATCCAGGAAGAAAAACTGGCCGTGTTCGGCCGCCTGTTTTCCTCGCTCCAGTCCGGCCAGCCCCTCGGCTACGCCATGCTGGACAGCCTGCGCACCTTGCTCGCCGGCGTGCTGCTGATATTCCCCGGCGTGGTGAGCGATGTCATCGCGCTGGTGCTCCTGCTGTTGCCGCGTCCCAAGGTGGTTCCTGGCAGCAGCCCAGTGCAGGAGGAAACCATCATCGAAGGCGAGTGGCAGCGGGAAGAGGACAAACGCCTGAAGTAGAGCGTCTTAATACACCCCGATCAGCGTCGCGTCAGCATCAGGCCGATTTCGTCCTGATCGTTGATCTTGGCGTCCAGCTCGACGAAATTTTTGTTCACCGTGGCCTGGATCCGGTCGTCTACCAGGTACACCGGCCATTCCTCGCCGCGCATGCGCAGCATTTTCAGCAG
>JBDKRR010000065.1:0-11631 GCA_039683315.1 Sulfuricella sp. | reverse complement strand
GAGCATCCGCGTGGTGGAAACCATCCCCGGCAAGCACTACATGGGCCTCGAACTGCCCAACCCGAAACGCCAGGTGGTGCGCCTGTCCGAGATTCTCGGTTCGCAGGCTTACGCCGGCATGAATTCTCCGCTCACCATCGCGATGGGCAAGGATATCGGCGGCCAGCCGGTAGTCGCGGACCTGGCCAAGATGCCGCACGTGCTGGTGGCTGGCACGACAGGTTCAGGCAAGTCGGTGGCGGTGAACGCCATGATCCTGTCCCTGCTCTACAAGGCCGAACCGTCGCAGGTGCGCCTCATCATGGTCGACCCGAAAATGCTCGAGTTGTCCATTTACGAGGGCATCCCGCACCTGCTCGCGCCGGTGGTCACCGACATGAAGCACGCCGCCAACGCGCTCAACTGGTGCGTGGCTGAAATGGAGCGACGCTACAAGCTGATGTCGGCACTCGGCGTGCGCAACCTGGCCGGCGCCAACCAGAAGATCCGTGACGCCAAAAAGGCCGGTACGCCGGTCACCAACCCGTTCAGCCTGACGCCCGATGCCCCCGAGCCGGTCGAGGAAATGCCTTTCATCGTGGTGCTGATCGACGAGCTGGCCGACCTCATGATGGTAGTGGGCAAGAAGGTGGAAGAGCTGATCGCCCGCCTGGCGCAAAAGGCGCGCGCCTCCGGCATCCACCTCGTGCTGGCAACACAGCGCCCCTCGGTGGATGTCATCACCGGTCTGATCAAGGCCAATATCCCGACCCGTATCGCGTTCCAGGTGTCGAGCAAGATCGATTCGCGCACCATTCTCGACCAGCAGGGCGCCGAAGCGCTGCTCGGCCAAGGCGACATGCTTTATCTGCCGCCCGGCACCGGCTACCCGCAGCGGGTGCATGGCGCCTATGTGGCCGACAACGAAGTGCACAAGGTCGTCGATTACCTGAAATCGCTGGGCGAACCGCAATACGTAGAGGGCATCCTGGACGGCGGTCTGGTCGACGGCGAAGGCGAAGCCGGGGAGGGCGGCGGCGACGTCGAAGCCGACCCGATGTACGACGAAGCCGTGTCCATCGTGATCAAGTCGCGTCGCGCCTCGATTTCGGCAGTGCAGCGCCAGCTCCGGATCGGCTACAACCGGGCGGCACGCCTGATCGAGCAAATGGAAAAGGCCGGGCTGGTTTCGCCGATGCAAAGCAACGGCAACCGCGAAGTGCTGGTCCCGCACCATGAGTAAGGTGGAATTCATCGACCAGGCATTGCTGCAGCAAGTCGTCGAAAGCGCGGCCGCCTCTCCGCGCCGCCGCAAGAACTACAACTTCCACGCTGACGATGGCGAGGCCAGCCACCGCCTGCTCAATGCCATGGAGATGGATTCCTACATCCCGCCGCATTGCCATCTTGATTCGAGCAAGGACGAAACAATATTAGTGCTGCGCGGCAAGCTCGGCATGGTGCTGTTCGACGCTGCGGGCAAGCTTACCCGTACCGAAGTGCTGCAGGCTAGCGGCGCGACGTTGGGCATCAATATCCCGCATGGACAGTTCCATACGCTGGTGGCGCTCGAGGCGGGCAGTGTGTTTTTCGAATCCAAGGCCGGACCCTATGCGCCGTTGTCCGCGCAAGAGAAGGCTGCCTGGGCGCCGACGGAAGGCGCGCCTGACGCGGTCCAATATTTGGCGCAACTCAAAGGGCTATTCGCAACAACATGAAAATACTAGCCTTATTGTTACTTCTGCCGAGCATGGCGCTGGCCTCCGGCGTGGATAGCCTGCACAACTTTCTGCTTCACAGCCACACACTCCGGGCCCAGTTCACCCAGACGGTGGTGGACCGCAACGGCAAGCAGGTGCAAAACGCCAGCGGCCAGATGCAGTTCTCCCGCCCGGGCAAATTCCGCTGGGTATACGAAAAGCCCTATGCCCAGTTGATCGTCGGTGACGGCGTCAAAATCTGGATGTTCGACGCCGACCTGAACCAGGTCACGGTGAAGAAACTCGACAAGGCACTGGGCAGCACACCTGCTGCCTTATTGGCGGGAAACAACGAGATCGAGCGCAATTTCGACCTGATCGACGGCGGTCGTGGCGAAGGGCTGGAATGGGTCGAGGCTTCTCCCAAAACCCAGGACGGCAGCTTCGAAAAAATTCGCCTCGCCTTCAGGGATGGCGCCCTGGCGGTGATGGAGCTGCGCGATCATTTCGGCCAGACCACCACGATCCGCTTCCTGCAGCTCGAACTGAACCCCAAGCTGGCGGCCAAGTCGTTCGTCTTTACCCCGCCTGCGGGCGCGGATGTCGTCGGTGACTGACCTGTTCTCCCAGGCGCCGCAGAAGCCCCTGGCGGAGCGGTTGCGGCCGAACACGCTGGACCAGGTGGTGGGGCAGTCGCACCTGCTCGGGCCGGGCAAGCCGCTGCGCATGGCGTTCGAATCCAGGAAACTCCACTCCATGATCCTGTGGGGGCCGCCCGGTGTGGGCAAGACCACCCTGGCACGGCTCATGGCCGAGGCGTTCGACGCTGAGTTCATCGCGCTGTCGGCGGTGTTTTCCGGCGTCAAGGACATCCGCGAGGCGATCCAGAAAGCCGAACTGGCGCTGCAACAGTACGGTAGACATACCATCCTGTTCGTGGACGAGGTGCACCGTTTCAACAAGTCCCAGCAGGATGCCTTCCTGCCCTACGTCGAGCAGGGGCTGGTGACCTTCATCGGCGCCACCACGGAAAACCCTTCCTTCGAGGTAAACAGCGCGCTGTTGAGCCGGGCGCAGGTCTACGTCCTCATGCCGCTCTCGGACGAGGATCTTGGCACCTTGTTCGACCGCGCCTGCCGCGAAGCGCTGCCGGGCATGCAGTTCAATCCCGCGGCCAAGGAGCTGCTGATCGGTTATGCCGACGGCGATGCACGCCGTCTGCTGAACCTCATGGAACAGATCAACAATGCGGCAATTAGCAAGAATATTCAGGATATTGTCGAAGAATTCATCCAGAACACCTTAAGCCAGAGCGCGCGTCGCTTCGACAAAGGCGGTGACCAGTTCTACGACCAGATTTCGGCCCTGCACAAATCCGTGCGCGGCTCCAGCCCGGATGCCGCGCTTTACTGGTTATGCCGCATGCTCGACGGTGGCGCCGACCCGCTGTATTTGGGCCGCCGCATCGTGCGCATGGCGAGCGAGGACATCGGTCTGGCGGACCCGCGCGCCTTGCGCCTGGCGCTCGATGCCTGCGAAGTGTATGAAAGGTTGGGCAGCCCCGAGGGCGAGTTGGCCCTGGCCCAAGCCGTGCTCTACCTGGCTGCCGCGCCCAAAAGCAACGCCGCCTACGTGGCATATAATGACGCCCGCGCCTTCATCCGCAACGACAAATCGCGCGCCGTGCCGGAGCATTTGCGCAATGCGCCCACCAAGCTGATGAAGGAACTCGGTTTCGGACGCGAATACCGCTATGCCCACGACGAGCCGGACGCCTATGCCGCCGGGGAAAGCTATTTCCCGGATGAGGTAAAAGCCGTGAATTTTTATCGCCCCACGCCGAGAGGCATGGAAGGCAAGATCGGCGAACGACTGGCTTACTTGCGCGAACTGGATGCAAAGGCACGCAAGAAGTGAGGCGTGAGGAGTGAGGGGTGAGGTGTCGGTTTTTACTCACCCCTTACCCCTCACCCCTTACCGTTTTTTTGGAGTTTTCATGTTAGATATTCAATTATTACGCTCCGACCTGGAAGGTGTGGCAAAGCGTCTGGAGAGCAGGGGATTTATCCTCGACACGGCTGCTTTCCAGGAACTGGAACAGGACCGCAAGGTCACCCAGACCCGCACTCAGGAACTGCAAGCCAGGCGCAATGCCACTTCCAAGCAGATCGGCCAGGCCAAGTCCAAAGGCGAGGATGTTTCCGCGATCATGGCGGAAGTGGCGAATCTGGGTGATGAACTGAAACAGGCTGAGGAAAAGCTGGGTTTCATCCAAATCAAGATGCAGGAGTTGCTTTCCGGTATCCCCAATCTGCCGCATGAAAACGTGCCGGTCGGCAAGTCCGAGGCGGACAACGTGGAAGTGCGCCGCGTCGGCGTGCCGCGCAGCTTCGATTTCGAGCCGAAGGATCACGTCGACGTGGGCGAGGGGCTGAAGCAACTGGACTTCGCCACGGCAGGGAAAATCAGCGGCGCCCGCTTCACCCTGCTAAAGGGCCAGATGGCCCGTATGCACCGCGCGCTGGCGCAATTCATGCTCGACGTCCACACCCAAGAACATGGCTACACTGAAGTCTACGTGCCGTACCTGGTCAATGCCGATTCCATGCGCGGTACAGGGCAGTTGCCGAAGTTCGAGGCGGACCTGTTCTCGGTGCAGAAAAACGAAAACGAAAAGCTCTACCTGATTCCTACTGCCGAAGTGCCGGTGACCAACATGGTGCGCGATGAAATCGTGGCGGCCGAGGACCTGCCGCTGAAATTTGTTTCCCACACGCCATGTTTCCGCTCCGAAGCCGGTTCTTACGGCAGGGACACCCGCGGCATGATCCGCCAGCACCAGTTCGACAAGGTTGAACTGGTGCAGATGGTGCGTCCGGAGGACTCTTACCAGGCGCTGGAAGAGTTGACCTGCCACGCCGAGACGATTCTTAAGAAGCTCGAACTGCCTTACCGCGTTATGGCGCTGTGCAGCGGCGACATGGGTTTTTCCGCGGCCAAGACCTACGATCTGGAAGTGTGGTTGCCGGCGCAGAACACCTACCGGGAAATTTCCTCCTGCAGCAATTTCGAGGCATTTCAGGCGCGCCGCATGCAGGCGCGCTTCCGCGGGGACAAGGGCAAGCCGGAACTGCTGCATACTCTGAATGGTTCGGGCCTGGCGGTGGGGCGTACTCTGGTGGCGATCCTGGAGAACTACCAGAACGCTGATGGCAGCGTCAGCGTGCCTGCTGCGCTGCAGCCTTATTTAGGCGGAATGCAGAAGTTGGAGGCCTGAGGCCCTGCCCGGTCTTGCCCGCGCTCAGACTGTAGCGCTCCGAGTTGGCGGCTTCCGCCGCCGGCTTGGCAACGGGCGTGGCTGATTTGATGTCCGCGGTCGAAAATACGCGCTGATAGGGTTTTTCGAATTTCGCCAGGATGTCGTAATAGGTGCGTACGTTCTCGACGAAAATCACCGTTTCGCCACCCCGCGCATAACCATGCTTGACCTCAGCGTTGTATTCGGACTTGGCCAACATTGGCAGGGTGGTTTTCAGATCGGTCCATGAATCGGGATTGAGCTTCCTCTTCTTTGCCAATATGCGCGCATCTTCGAGGTGTCCGTAACCCACGTTGTACGCAGCCAGCGCGATCCAGGTGCGGTCCGGTTCGGGGATTCTGTCTGGCACGGTGTCTTTCAGGTACAGGACGTAACGCGCCCCGGCCAGGATGCTCTGTTTCGGGTCAAGTCGGTCGGTGACGCCCATGCGATCGGCGGTTTCGCCCGTCAGCATCATCAGGCCGCGCACCCCGGTGGGGGAGGTGGCGAGCGCATCCCAATGCGATTCCTGGTAGCCGATGGCAGCCAGAAGGCGCCAGTCCAGTTCCGTCGTCTCCTGAGCTCTGTGGAAGAAACGGCGAAGCTTGGGCAGCAAGGCGTTTCCCGCCACCAAAAAACCTTCCACATCGGCGCGTTCGAGGCGTTTGACGTGCCCATAATAGCGGTCCAGCAGCCGCTTTAATGTGCCATCCTTTTGAATCCGCACGAAGAATTCCTGCGCCTTCTCATAGAGGAACGGGTCCACATCCTTGGGGAAAGCCCAGGCCAGAGGCTGTTTTTCAGTCAGGTTAAAAGCGACGCCAAGCTCGGGATGGAAGTTGTTGCTGACCGCGACGATATTGGAATCGGCGATCACTATATCCGCTACGCCCAGTGCAACCTTATCCAGCAGATCCTCGCTCTCCTGCGCCGGACTTTCTTTCCAGGCCAGGTCGGGATGCCGCTTTTTTTCTGCTTTCAGGCGCTCAGCATAGCTTGATCCTGCGACGACCTCTATGCGCTTGCCGATCAGGTCCTTGATGCTTTCAGGTTTTTCGCTGGCGGTGTTATAGACCACCTGCTGCACCACCATCTGGTACGGCGTGGAAAACTTGAAATATTGTTGCCGTTCAGGCGTGAGGCTAAGTCCTGCGGCGGCCAGATGGGCCTGATGGTTTTGCAGGAAGGGCAGGATTTCGTTGAACTGCTTTGCCACGACGAAGCGAACCTGAACGCCTAAATCCTTGGCAAACAGTTCGGCCAGATCATGTTCCAAGCCCGCCTGTTTGCCTTCTGCATCTTCATAATAAGTCGTCGGGCTATTGCGGGTAACTACTACCAACTCGCCGCTTTGCTGCACTGGCGGTAAAGGTTTAGGAGGGGATTTGTAGTTGCAGCCGACCAAACCGGTGCACAAAAGAAGGGCTAAAATCCGGATACGCATGCCCGAAGTGTGGCCGAGATTATAAAATTTGTCTATGCCGCAGCTTTGATAAGCGCGATAAGCACTGTAGAATGGCGGCCACCGGAGAGGTGGCAGAGTGGTCGAATGTACCTGACTCGAAATCAGGCGTAGGTTCAAACCTACCGTGGGTTCGAATCCCACCCTCTCCGCCAGATAGTCCGAGCCCTTCCAAGTGAAGGGCTCTTTGTTTTGCAGAGCCCCGCACCACGCCGACTCCGGGGCGATACAGCAATTCTCAAGTCGGTCATCAGAGCCCGATTTCTGGCACGATCAAGCCCTTTCATCTTGTTTTTCTCAGTTGGCCATTTTAGTGGTACCGCTTTTTTCGGGCTACCTATTATTGGATTGTTGCAGCAAGTGGTTTGCGCAAGATGCCGTAGCCAAATGACGCAGGCCCGCAGAAGCGGGCCAGGGAGATCAGACCTTTTTCGGTAGAGTCAGTTATTCATGCCAAGCAGCACGCGCTGTTCGTCCCAGTCCACCGGCAACGGCACCATGCGGAGCAGGCGTTCAGCATTTAATTCTAATGGATGATCACCTCGAACGATTCGCTGCACGATGTCAGGAGCCAGAAATGCGAGGTAGGTTACCCGTGTCACATATGAATCGCCCCGTTCCAGCTAGACACCTTTAAGCCTTGAACTTGAGGCAACAAGGTGGGCTCTACCTGGCGGTCGTGCTTGATCTGTTCTCTCGGCAGATCATTGGCTGGTCGATGCAGTCGCGCATGGAAACCGATCTGCCCCTCAATGCCCGCTGGACGCTACTACGAAAGTGATCCGATTGGACTCCAGGGGGGAATTAATATCTCACCGACGCCCACGAGCCAAGTCAATTCCAGAAGACGCGGCTACTCACAGGTCGTTAAGTTCATAGCTGGTACTGCGCCCGCCCGCATCCGATTTCCGCAGCACGCCCCGCGCAAGCAGGTCGTTGATGTCGCGCAGGGCCGTGTCCGGCGAACATTTGGCAATGGCTGCCCACTTGCTGCTGGTGAGCTTGCCTTCGAAGCCGTCAAGCATCCGATTGAGCAGTTTCACCTGTCGCTCGTTCAATGGTGTGGTCGCCCAGCGCTGCCAGAAACGCGCCTTGATCAGCACGGCGTCGAGTGTATGCTGTGCCTGATCGACGGCGCGATGGAGGGCGTCGAGGAACCAGGCGAGCCACTCGGTGACATCCATCGACCGCTTCTGGGTCCGCTCCAGGATGTCGTAGTAGGCCTTGCGCTCCCGCTGGATCTGCGCCGACAAACTGTAAAAACGCTGCGGACTACCGTCGGCACGCGCCAGAAGCAAGTCACCGATAGCCCGTGCGATACGACCATTGCCGTCGTCGAACGGGTGCAAGGTGACGAACCACAGATGGCCGAGACCAGCCTTGAGCAGCGGCGGCTCGTTCGACGCGCCATTCACCCAGTCGAGGAATCGACTGGTTTCGGCCTCCAGACGGTCAGCGGGCGGCGCCTCGAAATGCACCCGCTGACGGCCGAGGGGGCCAGACACCACTTGCATCGGGCCGTTGGCATCATCGCGCCAGCCGCCGACCTTGATCTTGGAAAGACCTGAGTAGCCGGTGGGAAACAGCGCGGCATGCCAGCCGAACAGACGCTCCCGTGACACAGGTGCATGGCAGTTGGCGGTGGCATCAAGCACCATCTCGACCACGCCTTCGACGTGCCGATCCACCGGGGCCAGGGCACCGATGTCCACGCCCAGCCTGCGGGCGATGGACGAACGCACGGATTGGACATTGAGCTGCTCACCCTCGATCTCGCTGGTCATGACCACGTCCTCGGTGAGCGCCGCGAGGTTCGCCTGATCGCGCAACGCCATGCCCACGTCGGCCAGGCGCCCAATCAAGAGCCCTTGGGCGCGACTAACATCGGCCAAGGGGCCAGCCAGTGCCGTCAAGTCGAAGTGCCAGGTCGCCCAGTCACTGGCCTGCCAGATGTATTTGTAAGCGCCGCTATTCATGCGGAGATTATGAGCCGCAATCTCCGCATTGGCAAGTTATTCACCGCATTATGTGCGGTGATAGGGGGGCCATTCCCTGCAAAGAAGGCTGATGCGGTCTTGGCCATCTCAAACCGAGAGTGCGTTGCCACGATTGGAATGTGTGGGGGGGGCAGGTCATGACTCCGCGTGCGGCTATTGGAAGTTGGATTGGGTGGTGTCAACTCAGATTTTTTGGATGCCCGCAGCCGAAATACAACAACATTGCGAATTGCGAGGAGCAGTGTTCCATAAAGCATTCGGACGCGCCCACCTCATGGGCTGGCGCGTCTTTTGGATGGCCGATGGAGAGATTATTTATTGATCTCGTGGCCAATGATGCCGCCGACCGCAGCGCCGCCCACCGTGCCGGCGGCGCTGCCGCCGGTCAGGACGGAGCCGCCCACGGCACCGATGCCGGCGCCGATCGCGGTGTTTTTATCTTGCTGCGACATTCCGGCGCACCCCGCCAAGCCGAAAACCACGGTTACTGCTGCAGCATTCACGGCAAATTTCTGTATCGTATTCATTGGGAATACCTCCTGTGTTAAACATCCGGGGCCGGTAAATCCCTGGCCCGCGGCTTATTTGCCGTACTGCATCTTTGCTTTATTTGTACAAAGTTCCTTGGCGTCGCCCGCCAGTGCATCGCATTTTTCTTTCGCTACCGCGTAGTCCACGTCAGGCATGACATTGCTGGGCTTAATCTTTCTGGTGAGCCTGCCAATCGGCAATCTGCTTTTCTGCCTCGTCCTTAGTGATGCCGTACATTTCCTGAATTTTTCCGGCAAGGTGATCGCGCTTACCGGCAATCACATCCAGATGATCATCGGAGAGTTTGCCCCACTGTTGTTTGACATTGCCCTTCAATTGTTTCCAATTACCTTCGATACGATCCCAGTTCATTGTTGTCTCCTAATCTGAGTTGATTTTCGAGGCTGGGCGCTTGGCACGGTACGGCAAGTTTCCAGCCTCGATGAACTCAATTTATTGTGGGTACCATGTCGCGTCTGTGCGCCGGCGTACAAATAAAAAACCCTGCCGAAGCAGGGTTTGTCTGAAGGCTGGTTGTTACGCCGATGATCGTCGCGGTTGTACCAGCTATTTTTCACAAATAAGAATTATCTGTTCACTGACGCCATAGCGAAGGGCAGAAGCGGGGCTAGTGCTGCGGCGGCGATTCCTCGTTGGGGCGCATCGTTTCGGTCACGTCCTTGCCAATGCCTCGGTAGCCGGCATAACGGCCGGAGGAGTCGAACATCGGTTCCCCGCTTACCATCAAATATTGCCGCGAACCGTCGATGTTGGACCGGCTGTAGACGAAATCCAGGAACGGTCGCCTGGCGGCCAGGTTCGCCTCGAGTTCTTTTCGCTCGCCTTCATCCCAGCGCGCTTCCTGGTCATCCACTATCTTTCCCGGCGCGTCGTCGATCCTGATTCCGAGCATTTCAAACACCGGGCCGAAAACCTTTGTGAAGTGCCCGTTTTCGTCCTGTTCCCAGTACCAGTCTGACGACAGTTCAGTCAGGCGGCGAAAACGTGCCTCGCTGGCGCGCAATTCGGCAGTCCGGTCCTGTACCGCCTGTTCCAGGACCTTGTTGGAATTTTCGAGCTTTCTGTATAACAGCCGCACTTCCAACATGTTGTGGATGCGCGTCTGAACCTCGAGCAGATCGAACGGTTTGCTGACGAAATCTTTCGCCGCCGGCGAGCGCACGCAGTTTGTGATCCGGCTGAGCGGTGATCACGAGTACGGGAAGATAGCCGTCCGTTTCGATCGCCTTAAGGCCCTCCATCACCTGGAACCCGTCCATGCCCGGCATCTGCAGATCGAGCAGAATCAGGTCGTAGCGGTTCTGGCGATATAGCTCGCAGACGGCATAGGGATCGGTCGTCGTCGTAATGCTGGTGTAACCGGCATCACGCAGCACTTCACCGAGCAGCTGCACATTGGCAGGCTGATCGTCGACGACCAGAACGCTTGCGTTGAGAATTTCGTGTTCGCTAATCATCGTATTTGTCCTTGTTACTTCATTTGCTGGGGACTCAGTTTCATAAGAGCATGGTTATTTCGGCTATGGGCCGTCGCCCGCGGGTTGGGATGCGATTCGGTAATCGTTCTTGCCTGTGCGCTTCGCTTCATACAAGGCCAGATCCGCGCTCTTCATCAGTGTCTCGACGTCCTGGCCATGCGTGGGATAAATGGCGACACCGACGCTGGCGGTCATGCTCACGTCGCGGCCTTGAATGCTGTAGGACTGCGACACGGCCTTCATTACTTTTGACGCGAGCGCCACAACATCGTCGGCATGACTTAATTCCCACAACGCGATCACGAATTCGTCGCCACCCATGCGTGCCACCGTGTCTTCTTGTCTCACCGCGGCCACCAGGCGAGCGGCAACCATGCTCAGCAGCTTATCGCCGGCATCGTGGCCCAGGGTGTCATTGAGCAGCTTGAATCCGTCCAGATCCAGATACATGACCGCCATAATGCGCTTGTTCCTGCGCGCATAAGCGACGGACAGTGAAAGCCTCTCCATCAAGAGGCGTCTATTCGGCAGCCCGGTCAGCTCATCATGCAGCGCCAGCGATGCCATCTCACTGCTGAAATGCTCAAGCTGCTTGTACAACAGCCGCACTTCCAGCATGTTGTGAATGCGCGTCGGTGACCGATACGATGGCGGGGAAGCGGCTGCCGTCCTTGCGGATGTAGGTCAGTTCGTAGATATCCTCGATGCCGCGTGAAGCCTTGAAGACCAATGCCTCGAAGCCGGGTTTAATCGCGGTTTCCAGTTCCATGCTCAGTGTTTTGGCGCGCGCAATCACTTCCTGGGGATCGGAAATGTCGGCCGGGGTGATCTTGTTAAGGACATCGGCGGCCGTGTAGCCCAGCATGCGCTCGGCTCCGACGTTGAATATCTGGATGACGCCCTTCTCGTCGGTGGCGATGCTCGAAAAGTTGGCGCTGTTGAGTATCGCGTTTTGCAGAGCGCCGGTTTTAAGCAAGGTTTCCTGGCGCCGGACTTCGGTGATGCCCACCGCCGTGCCATTGACGGGGTTTGGAATGGCGACAGCTCGGATTTCGTGGGACATGACTTGCCTCTGTTCTTATGCGCGAATTAGTCTGGCGGATCGCGTGGCCGAAGATGCGGGCAGCACCACACCTACTTATACGCTCATCACGCACACAAAGAC
>JBDKRR010000064.1:0-7574 GCA_039683315.1 Sulfuricella sp. | reverse complement strand
CATCCGCCGCGTCGACCTGCGCACGGAAAAGCCGGTCGACGGCCTGAGCGCACCGCTGCTGCGCGCATTGGGCGAAAATCTCGCGCGCGGGCGGCAAAGCATGGTGTTCATCAACCGCCGCGGCTATGCCCCGGTCCTGACGTGCAACCAGTGCGGCTGGCTCGCGCCCTGCCTGCGCTGCTCCAGCAAGCTGGTGGTGCATCTGCGCGAAGGGCGCCTGCGCTGCCACCATTGCGGCCATGAAGAGCGCATCCCGCGTGCCTGCCCGGACTGCGGCAACCCTGACCTGGCCCCTGTCGGCCAGGGCACCCAGCGCCTGGAAGACGTTCTGACAGAACATTTCCCCACCGCCCGCATCCTGCGCATCGACCGCGACAGTACGCGGCGCAAGCACGCCCTGAAAGAGATGCTGCAGGAAGTGCACGAGGAACGGGTGGACATCCTGGTGGGCACGCAGATCCTGGCCAAGGGCCACGATTTCAAACGCCTCACCCTGGTCGGCGCGCTCAACGTGGACGGCGCACTCTACAGCGCGGATTTCCGCGCAGCGGAGCGCCTCTTCGCCTTGTTGATGCAGGTGGCGGGCCGCGCCGGACGGGCGGCGGAACCCGGCACGGTGCTGATCCAGACCCAGTTTCCCGACCACCCGCTGTTCGAGGCCCTGCTGCGCCAGGACTACGAGTCCTTTGCCGCATCGCAGCTGGCGGAACGCAAGCAGGCCGGCTTCCCGCCCTTCTGTCACCAAGCCTTGCTGCGCGCCGAAGCCACGCGACTGGAAACGGCGCTCGATTTTCTGCGCAAGGCAAAAAAACTGGCTGCGGCGGACGATCCCGCCATCACGGTCTATGATGCCGTACCCGCCCCCATGGCCCGTCTCGCCGGGAAGGAACGGGCCCAGCTGCTGGTCCAGGCGGAGTCGCGCCAGACCCTGCAGCGCTTCCTGCACCACTGGTACGGTGCCCTGTCGGCGCTCCATGCACGCCAAACCAGATGGTCGCTCGACGTCGACCCCCTCGATTTCTAGCAGCAGGCCTTAACTTGAAAACTCGCGTAGCGAGCCTGCGTCCCTTTCTCCCGCTAGCGGGAGAGAGTAAGGAGAGAGGGAAAACGGGCATGGCAAGATTAAAATCTGAGGTGGCTCATTCGCCATGCCAGTTAGAAAGCTTTAGAATGAGCAGCTTTAGCGTATTTTCCGAGCGAACGATTTGAAACAGCACCTTACCGATCTCTTTAGCCAGGCGTTGCGCGCGGTGGCTCCCGATGCAACCGATGCGAGCGTCGTGCTCGAACGCCCCAAGCAGGCGCAGCATGGCGACTACGCCTGCAGCCTGGCCATGCAACTCGCACGGGCCATGAAACGCAGTCCGCGCGACATCGCCAGCGCCCTGCTGGAAGCACTGCCGCCTTCGCCCTGGGTGGAAAAGGCGGAAATCGCCGGCGCCGGCTTCATCAACATTTTCCTCAGCCCCGCGTCGAAACAGCGCATCGTGTCCATGATCCTGGAACAGGGCGAAGCTTTTGGCCGCGGAACCCTGGGCGAGGGCAAGAAAGCCCAGGTGGAGTTCGTTTCCGCCAATCCGACCGGGCCCTTGCACGTCGGCCACGGACGCGGCGCCGCCTTCGGTATGAGCCTGGCCAGCGTCCTTGCCGCTGCCGGCTACCAGGTCAAGCGCGAATACTATATCAACGACGCTGGCCGGCAGATGGACATCCTGGCATTGTCCACCTGGCTGCGTTACCTGGAGCTGAACGGCATCGACGTCCCCTTCCCGCCCAACGGCTATCAGGGCCAGTACGTGCGCGAAATGGCGCAGGAAATTCGGCGCCTGCACGGCGACCGTTACGTCCACCAGCCCTGGACCCTGCTGGAAGGCGTACCGCCCCGTTCGACCGAAGAAGAGTTGAAGCAAGATGAAAAATGGGCGAAGCAGCAGAACGAATCACACCTGGACGGCCTGATCGCCAACGCCAAGAAGCTGCTCGGCGACGATTATGCCTATTTGCACGATTTCGCCCTGACGGAGCAGCTCGGCGACGGGCGCAACGACCTGATGGAATTCGGCGTCAGCTTCGACACCTGGTTCTCGGAAAAATCCCTGTTCGACAGTGGCCTCGTGGCGCGCGTCGTGGAAATGCTGGACAAGAACGGCCATCTCTACCGCCAGGACGGCGCGCTATGGTTCCGCTCCACCGCCTTCGGCGACGAAAAGGACCGCGTGGTGCAGCGCGAGAACGGCCAATACACCTACTTCGCCTCCGATATCGCCTACCACCTGAACAAGTACGAGCGCGGCTACGACATGGTCGTCAACGTCTGGGGTGCCGATCACCACGGCTACATCGCGCGCGTCAAGGGCGCCCTCAAGGCGCTGGGGCTCGACGAAAGCAAGCTGGAGATCACCCTGGTGCAGTTCGCCGTGCTCTACCGCGGCGAGGAAAAAGTTTCGATGTCCACGCGCAGCGGCGACTTCGTCACCTTGCGCGAACTGCGCCATGAAGTCGGCAACGATGCCTGCCGTTTTTTCTACGTGCGGCGCAAGAGCGATCAGCATCTAGACTTCGACCTCGAACTGGCGAAATCGCAGAGCAACGACAATCCGGTGTACTACATCCAGTACGCCCATGCCCGCATCTGCAGCGTACTGGCGCAGTGGGGCGGCGACGTGGACGATCTGGGCGAGGGCGTCGATCTGACACTACTGACCCTGCCGCACGAGCTGGCCCTGCTGCAACGCCTCGAAGCTTACGGCGAAACGCTGGAAAACGCGGCGCGGGAATTCGCGCCCCACCAGATTGCTTACTATCTCTCCGATTTGGCCGGGGAACTCCACAGTTACTATAATGCCCAACAGTTCCTGGTCGAGGACGAGGGCATAAAATTCGCGCGCCTCGCCCTGATTACCGCCACCCGACAAGTACTCAGGAATGGTTTGAGCCTGCTCGGCGTGAGCAGCCCGGAAAAAATGTAATACCACAACGTGAAGAACCCATGAGCCGCGACTACAAACCCGCCCCGAAAAGCACCTCCTCGAAAAAATCAGGCAGTCCGATGCTTGCCGGCATCATCATCGGTATGTTCATCGGCCTCGCCATCGCCCTGGCCGTCGCCGTGGTCGTCAAGGGAAGCCCCAGTCCATTCGTGGAGCGCAAGTCCGAAGCCTCGACCAACGATAAAGCTCCGCTCGCCCCCACTGCACAGGCGGAGAAACCGGCCGAAGACAAAGCCAAACCGGCGGAAAAGCCGCGTTTCGATTTTTATACGATCCTGCCGGGCGTCGAGGAACCAGTCAGCGAAAACGACATCAAACAGCAGGCCTCGGAAAGCGCCGCCAAGAGCCAGTATTACCTGCAGGCAGGGGCGTTCCAGAGCGAGGGGGAAGCCGATAATCTCAAGGCCAAGCTGGCTTTGATGGGTGTCGAGGCTACCATCCAGACCGTTACCGTTCCGGACAAGGGGATCTGGCACCGGGTGCGGGTCGGTCCCTACAGCAACGTGGACGATCTGAACCGGATGCGTACTACGCTGACCCAGAATGGCGTGAGCGCAAGCCTGGTCAAGGTTCATGATCAGGCGCAGGCGGCCGTTCCGGCGCATTAGTGTTAACACGCCCTAACTGAACAACTCAAGGAGAAACTCTGTGATGAAATTGAATTTTGCCGCGTTGCGTCTGTTGTTAACAGCACTGTGCTTTGCCCTTGCCTGGACCTTGCCGGCCCACGCCGAACTGGCCCTGGGCAAGCAGTACACGCTGGTTTCCCCCGCCGAACCCACGGAAACCGGCAAGAACATCGAAGTACTGGAGTTTTTTTCCTACGCCTGCCCGCATTGCAACGCGCTGGAGCCGACGCTGAACCCCTGGGTCAAAAAACTCCCCAAGGACGTCACCTTCCGCCGCCTGCCGGCGGTGTTCAACGATACTTACATGACCTATGCCAGAATATTCTATACCGCTGAAGCCATGGGTATGCTGGAAACGCTCCACCCCGCCATTTTCAATGCCGTGCATGTGCAACATATCGATCTCAGCAACGAGAGGACGCTGCAGGCATGGGTTGCCCAGCAAGGTATCGACAGCAAGAAATTTTCCGCGATGTATGCCTCATTTTCGGTCATCAGCAAAACCCAGCGCGCCAAGCAGCTGACGCGAAACTTTGCCATTACCGGCGTACCGTCCGTTGCGGTGGAAGGGAAATATCTCACCTCCCCCTCGCAAACCGGCGGCAACGATCAGCTGCTGCCAGTGCTGGACGACCTGATCAAGAAGGTGCGCCAGGAACGTGGCGGCAAAAGCTAAGGCATGACCGTTTCGGTAATCCTGGTGGACGACCACCCCCTGTTCCGCAAGGGTCTGCTACACCTTCTGGAGAACCGTACGGATGTGAGCGTCGCGGCGCAGTTCGCCAATCTCGGCAGCGTGCGGCAATGGCTGGAGCAAGGCGGGCGCGCTGACGTTGCCCTGCTCGACCGCACGCTGGGTGAAGAAAACGGCCTCGATCTGGTGCCCGAACTGCAGCGACATCGCATCAAAACCATCATGCTCACCATGGCGGAGGAAGACCGCGAAGTGCGCGATGCGATGGAAAAAGGCGTGGACGGTTACCTGCTCAAATCGAGCGAGCCGGACCAGATCATCCAGTCCATCATCGCCGTCACCCAGGGCAACAGTGTTTTCCCCGCACACGTGCTGCAGAAAATCGCTCGCGGCGAGTTGGGACCCAGCGCCGTCAGCAAGCTCTCGCCGCGCGAGCTGGAAATCGTCTCATATGTCGCACGTGGCCTGAGCAACCGCGGCATCGGCGAGATTCTCGGCCTGTCCGAGAATACCGTGCGCAACCATTTGCGCAGCATCCTGGAAAAACTCGGGTTCGACAACCGGGTGCAGGTGGCAACCTTCGCCCTGGAACAGGGACTCGCGAAGCCCGGGGATGTGGTAGCCAAGGACCAGCCGCTCTAGTCACAAAAGACTATCCCCGGCAAGGCTCTGTGCTATACTGATTTCGCAAGTGTGATGCTTGTTTCTGTTCAATATATTTGGGCCCCGCTCTGCGGGGCCTTTCTTTTTGCTGGCGGATTCGCGCTACTTTTTCTGCAATATCTCGAAACTGGCCCTCAGCCAATCGTCCCCTTTCTCGATCACCCGGCCCATAGCAATCGAATAGCTGCGACTGCGGGCGCTCAACTCGAAATGACGACCCGGTGCATATTCCACGCTATCCATGATCAGGCTGACGCCGCTTTTGTCCTCGACATTTGGCGGCAGGTAAAGCGCGCTCACCGGCAACACGATGTCGACCGCGTCGACACCGTCGACGGTATAACCACTATGACGAGGTTTCGACGCCTTGAGCATGACGGTAACTGGCGCCTTGGCGAGAACCTCGATACCGACATTGCGCTGCCCGGACTCCAGCAAGGATAGGCGTCGAATCACGCCGACCACCCAGTTATGGCTGCGCTCCGGCCTCAGTCCAACCAGTTTGCCGAGCCGCACCCAGTCGTCATGGACGGCATCGACGGTTGCGCCGAAGCCGCTCGAACTCTCGTTTTCCATCAGCCAGCGCTCCTGGTGCGCGGCCTTTTGCGGTTGCTGAGCCGGCTGCGGTTGCCTTGCCTGGTTCAGTTTGGCCTGGGTACGCTGCGTGACGAAACCGTAGAGTCGCACGTCAAGCATCTCTTCGTAGCTGATTTTGACTTTCTGCTCTTCTTCCTCCTGTTTGGGGGAAAGCGCTTCGTTGTCCTGCTTAACCTGAACGCAGATTTCGAGGAAATCCTTCACCACATCGATCAGTTTTACCGTGGCTACGCGTTCCTGTTTGCGCCGTACCCGCCCCTCGCCCGAGGCCGACCATTGCTGGGTTATCCGGTCGATGAATTCCAGGCACGTCGGCAGGCGGCAATCTTCGCCGAGGCCGAGCTTCGCCGGTGTTTCTCCATGCTGCAGCGCATCCTTGGTCTGCCTTACCCGTTCCATCAGCGCATCGCTGCCCCAGCAGCGCAACATGCTGTCCGCTGCGGGCGGCTTGCGTACGCGCCGCGGACCCTTGTCTTCGCCCAGATTGACGCAGAACACATGACGCTGCGGGTCGTAATCCCGCTCCAGCTTTAACGCCGCCGCCCAGCTGTCGAGCCACAAGTCGACCATCTCGATCTGCTTCGGAAACAGGCTGTTGGTATTGAGCACATCCAGACTCAGGAGCTGAAGGTATTCCTCGGCACAAGTCGTATGGCCCGGGCACTTGGGATAGATCAGCAGGGGCTTGCGCTCGAACTCTTCATATTCCGACAGGCGATAAAGGTTGTGAACGTGCTTCCACAATTTGGCGCCGATTGTTTCATAGCGAAAATAACGGCACTTGGCCTGTTGCGCGAAATGTCGGATGGCGCGCGCGGTGATCAGGGGGATATCGTGGCGGATGTCGCTGCTGTTCGGATTCCCCACATAGGACATGACGAACATGTGATAACCCCGCGCCATTTGCCAATGAAAGGAAAAAACCGCATTCCACAAGCGGCTCTCGATCTGGCGCGACATGCGCGGATTACGGAGATACTGCTGGATCAGGGTGTGTTGCAGCTCCTGCGCTCCCTCATCGAGATGCATCAAAACCTGCAGACGCGCTTTGCTGGGTGGTTCCGTTTTCTCGTTGAATTCGTTGAGCAGCGTCACGATCTTTTCATGAGCGGCAAATGTGTCGCCCATGGGTAATTCGTGCAGCCACGACGTGGCCGCCTTGAGGCTGCCCAAGGGATCAGACGGCGGGGGCGTTTTTTTTCGGCCAAACGGCAGAAAGTCGAGCATTCCTGAATTCACCAAAGCAGTTAGAGATCATGATCTTATCAGCAAACTCCGTGCCCGTTTCAATTACCCCTTCCTTTATCGCCCCGGTAAAGGACGGTATACTCGGCTCCAGACAAGTTTGACGTATTTCGAGGACACCATGACCCACCCCGGATTTAACCCATTCTCCCTGGATAGCGACGCGGACTACCAGCAGTGGCGCACCCGCAAGCTGGAAAATTACCCGGCACGGATGGAAGATCTGGTGGTCCATATCAACGACCCGCGCCACCTGACCCAAGCCGAGCACGATGCCATCCTGGCGCTGTGCCGCAAGACCAACATGGCAATTTACGCCAGCCAGGTGGGAAACGTGGCAGACAAGGAAATCGCCCGTCAGTGCGGCATCAAGTTCGGCCTCAAACGGCTCGACCACAACATGCTGGCCGACGACGACGGCATCACCTCGCTCGCGGTCCACGCCAGCGGCGAGCACCAGCACTATATTCCCTATACCGACCGGCCCATCAAATGGCACACGGACGGCTACTACAACCCGCCCGAGCGCCAGATCTGGGGCATGCAGCTGCACTGCGTGTGCAGCGCGGCAACGGGCGGCGAAAACGGCCTGATGGACCCGGAAATCGCCTACATTCAGCTGCGCGACGCCAACCCGGATTACATCCGCGCCCTGATGGAAGCGGACGCCATGGTCATTCCTGCGCGCATGGACGAAGACGGCGTCGCGCGCCCTGACGAAGGCGGCCCGGTGTTTTCCCTGCACCCGGTGAGCGG
>JBDKRR010000063.1:0-15588 GCA_039683315.1 Sulfuricella sp. | reverse complement strand
CTACACCCTGCCCAATGCTTTCCCCGCTGCCGCCAATCCTCCAGGTCCGACGGATGTTTATCTGCGCGCGATGGACATGGAGGGTGTTACCTCGCTGCGCGCTACTGCGACGGATTCGATTGAGGGTGGCATCAAAGTGGTCAGCGGCAGGTTTTTAGTGCCGAATGTGCACGGGTCAGAATTGTTGAGGTTGCCTATTGGTGGGGCGGCGCAGTACTTCAACGGCACTAGGTGGGTGACAAGCAGCACGGACAGCGTGTCGAAAATTATTGCACCAACGAATGTTCAATTCAGCAATTTCAAGAAAAATCTGACTGCGGTTAGCGTGGTTGGCGCACCAGTTACGGAGACGGTGAGTAATGGCGTATGCCCCTCGATTGGCGGTTGCTTCAGGCTAGAAGCGCCGGGGGCGGGAAATATCGGCAGCGTCGATATCCAACTAATTTCACCCCTCTGGTTGCCTAGTTCAACCGGTCGCGCCACTTTCGGAATCTATAAAAGTAAGTTTATCTATCTGCGAGAGATGTATTAAGCTTGCGCTGCCTTGAAAACCAATTGACAACAATGACTTATTCGTTTAACTTCGAGCCGGTTATCTGATCGGCCCCTTTATGCCATTTTTCACCAAGAAAAAACAAGAACCCGGCTGGATGGCTATTCAGTTCACGCCCGAGGGCACATGCCTGGCCCATGTGCGCCAAGTTACCGACAGCAAACCACTGGTCACGTTTTGCGCGATTCAGCAGGGCGATCCTGCGGATGTCCATATGCTGGATCGACTGGGAAAAGACGCCCATCTCAATCGCTACCGCTGCACGTTCATGCTGAATTCCGGCGAGTATCAAATGCTGGTGGTCGAAGCACCCAATGTTCCAGCCGCAGAGCTGAAAACAGCCGTGCGTTGGCGCATGAAGGACATGCTGGATTTTCCCGCGAGCGATGCCACGATCGATGTACTGGACATACCCGCCGATAAAAACGCCCCCTCCCGCGCCCGTTCCCTGTTCGCTGTGGCGGCGCGCAATGAAGTCATCCGCCGCCGCATGGAGGATTTCGCTGCCGCGAAGCTGCCGGTATCCGTGATCGACGTGCCCGAACTTGCGCAGCGCAACATCGCAGCCTTGCTGGAAGAGCCGGGGCGCGGCCTGGCCCTGTTGTCGTTCGCCGAGGATGGCGGCTTGCTGACCTTTACCCGCGGCGGTGAGCTGTATTCCTCGCGCCACATCGAAATCCCGCTTTCGCAGTTGGTCCAGGCGGATAGTGAGCAGCGCCAGCGTTATTTTGATCGCATCACGCTGGAGCTGCAGCGTTCGATGGATAGCTTCGAGCGCCAGTTCAGTTTCATTACCATCAGCAAGCTGGTGCTCGCGCCCATGCCGCAGGAAGTCAACCTGGAAGCGTATCTGACGTCCAACCTGTATTTGCCGGTGTCCACCATGAACCTGGACGATGTGTTCGACTTTTCCGCCGTTTCCGGTGTCGGTCCGGCGCAGCGGCAGCAGTGTTTCCTGACTTTGGGTGCTGCACTGCGGACTGAGGAAGGCGCATCGTGAGCCAGCAGATTAACCTGTTCAACCCCGATTTCCGCAAGAAGCGCGAGCTCTTTACCGCCCTCATGCTGATTCAGGCGCTGGCCGTTTTGCTCGCTGTCATGGGTGGCGTATATGCCTATCAATTCCGCCAGACGCAGTTGTTGAATAAACAGGCCAGGGAAGGCGCGATCCAGCTAGAGCAGGAGCGCGCCCACCTGATTAAAGTGGCGGCGGAATATGCGCCACGCGCCAAAAGCAAGGTATTGGAAAAGCGCGTGACCGAACTGGAGCAGCAGCTCAAGGGCGAGGAAGCGGTGCTGGAAGTGCTGCAAGGCGGCAGCCTGGGGAACACCGAGGGGTATTCCGGCTATATGCGGGCCTTCGCGCGCCAGACGGTGCACGGGTTGTGGCTGACGGGTTTTAGCATCCGGGGCGCGGGAAAAGACATGGCCATCGGCGGACGTACGTTGCGTCCCGAACTGGTGCCTGCATATATCCTGCGCCTGAATCAGGAGGCAGTGACCCAAGGACGCGTTTTTTCCTCCCTGGAGATTCAGCAGCCGAAGGAAGAGCCTGCTACCAAGGACAAGCCGGCACAGACGCCGAACTATCTTGAATTCAATCTGCATTCGAATACGGCGGAGGGTGCCAAGTGAAACAGCAATGGCAACGCCTTGCAGCAAAACTCGACACGCGCAACCAGCGCGAGCGGGCATTGATTTTCATCATGGTGCTGGTAGTGGTGGCGAGCTTGCTCGATACCTTGCTGCTCACGTCTATGCGGGCCAAAAAGAAAGCAGCCATGCAGGAAGCCGCGACACAACAGGAACAGCTGCAGACCCTGCGCAGCCAGATTCAGTCAACCATGAGTGGCGGAAAGGTCGATCCCGATGCGCCCACTCGTGTTCAACTGGCGGGGCTGGAACAAAAACTGGTGCAGAGCCGGAGCGCTTTGCAAAGCGTGCAGCAAAGTCTGGTGCCGCCGGACAAAATGGCGCGTTTGCTGGAGGATGTATTGACGCAAAACCACGGCTTGAAGCTGGTGTCGCTCAAGACGCTGCCGGTGAGCAATGTGGTGGAGGTCGCCGAAAGCGCGCCTGCGGCAGCAATGCCGGCTGCTTCGGAAAAAGCTGTCGAAGCACCCAAGGCAAGCGCGCCAGCAATCTACAAGCATGGCGTGGAGATTGCCGTCAGCGGCAATTATGCCGAGTTGACGCAATATCTGGATTCCCTGGAAAAACTTCCTTGGCGGATGTTCTGGGGCCAAGCCGAAATGCGGGTCGAGGCGTACCCGCGCATCACCCTGACAATTACTCTCTATACGCTGAGCATGGACAAGACATGGCTGAGCGTCTGATTCATACAATTATCGCTGCCGTGCTGGGATGGTCGGCAATGCAAGTGGCAGTGGCAGAAGGTCTGCCCGATCCCACGCGTCCGGCGCAGGAAGCTGGGTTTTCCGCGGGCGGCAACGCAACTCCGGATGCCGGCCCTGTGCTGCAGTCAGTCAAGATCGCCGCAGGTCGCAGGACGGCAGTGATCAGCGGGCAGGTGGTAGCGGAAGGCGAACGCTTCGACGCGGCAAAGGTGGTTAGCATCAGCGAAAGCGAAGTGGTTCTGCTCGGGCCGGAAGGACGGCAGACGCTCAAGCTCTTCCCCGGCGTGGAAAAACGCGTTGCCCAAACAAAGCAAGAGCCGCTTCCCGCGCGCGGCAAGCACAAATCAAAACGACATACTGAGCAAAAGGCACCATGATGCGCAATGCATATTTAGCGGTACTTGTTATTCTTGTTCTGGCCGGATGTTCGGCAACGCCGCCAAAGCACGGCACGACTTTCGACCAGATCAGCGCGGAAATGAACAAGGCTGGCCAGGACCGGGTCAAGCCGGCACAGGCCGACGTAGTGGGGGCGGCACTGCTGCCTCCGCTCAAGGTCGAAATGCCCAAGGCCGGCGGGAAGCCGCTGGAGCAACGCTTCGACCTGGTGGTCAGCAACGCGCCCGCCGGGCAGGTGTTCATGGGTATCGTGAACGGCACGCGCTACAGCATGCTGGTGCATCCGGATGTGACCGGCACGATCTCCGTCCATTTGAAGGATGTCACGGTATTCGAAGCGCTGGACGCGATCCGCGAAATTTACGGTTACGATTACAAGGTCGAGGGCACCCGCATCTACATCGAGCCGCTGTCCATGCAAACGCGGATTTACAAGGTCAATTACCTGATCGGACGCCGCAGCGGGATTTCGGACACCAGGGTGTCTTCCGGTTCCGTAAGCAGTGTTCCATCGTCCAACTCCACGAGTACCGGGACAACCTCAACTACCTCTGGTGCCACGTCAGCCCCGCAGGATAGCAGCTCGATTTATACCACCACGCGCAACGATTTCTGGGCGGACCTGGAAGATTCGGTGCGAACTGTGATCGGCTGCAAAATGCCCACGCGTTCAGGAAGCGGCGCTTCCGCTGGCGGCACAACAGCCCAGGCAAGCCGGATGGTGGAAACGGTGTCCGGCCGGGGTGTCGAAGGTTGCGACGGCGGGCGCAGCGTGGTCGTGAGTCCCCAGTCCGGCATGGTGGTGGTGCGCGCCGAGCCGGCGCAGTTGCGCGACGTGTCGGCCTTCCTGAGCGCTTCGCAGATTTCGGTGGAGCGCCAGGTGATCCTGGAAGCCAAGATTATCGAAGTGACGTTGAGCGACGGCTACCAGGCCGGTGTCAACTGGAGCGCCTTCCGCACCGGTTCGAATACGCGTCTCAGCACGGGCAGCGCGAATCCCGGAACGGTCCTGCAGACTAACGGTTCCCTCGCTACAGGTGCATCTGCGATTGATACAGTTGCGGGAACCTTTACGAATCCCCTGTTAAGCGCACTCCCCGGCACCAATCTTGTGACCAACCCGACCAATGTCGCGGGTTTGTTCGGACTGGCGTTCCAGACCAGCAATTTCGCCGCTCTGATCCAGTTCCTCGAAACCCAGGGCAATGTACAGGTGCTTTCCAGCCCGCGCATCGCTACGTTGAACAACCAGAAGGCTGTGTTGAAAGTAGGTACGGACGAGTTCTTCGTGACCAACGTGACCACCACGACCACTACGGGAACTGCTACCACCAGCACGCCTTCGGTAACGTTGCAGCCCTTCTTTTCCGGCATCGCCCTGGACGTGACGCCGCAGATCGATGAAAACAACAACATCACTTTGCATATCCACCCCACGGTAAGCAAGGTGACCACCGTCAACAAGACCGTGGATCTCGGCACGGCCGGCTCCATGAATTTGCCGCTGGCCTCCAGCAACGTATCGGAAACCGACAGTATCGTGCGCGCCCAGGACGGGCAGATCGTGGCGATCGGCGGCCTGATGAAGCAAACCATGAACGAAGATCGCTCCCAGGTGCCGGGCGCGGGTGATGCGCCATTCCTCGGCGCGCTGTTCCGCCACACGAACCAAAGCTCGGTGAAGACGGAACTGGTTATCCTCCTCAAACCCACCGTGATTCAGGACGATAGTAGTTGGCAACAGGATATTCTGGAAAGCCAGCGCCGTATCCAGAAGATGAACCGCGGCTTCTCTTACGGCGGCAAGGCGGAGGTGTTTGGGGTAGGAGCAGAAAAGCGGTGATCGTGGCGCTCGTTAACGAGCATTGACATGTATCAGGAATTCTTCGGCCTGCACGAATTTCCCTTCGGCATTACCCCCGATACCAGTTTTTTCTTCGCCTTCAGCAGCTACCAGGAAGCGCTCAATACCCTCCTGGTGGCGGCGCGCACCGGCGAAGGCTTCATCAAGATTACCGGCGAAGTGGGTACGGGAAAGACCCTCCTGTGCCGCAAGTTCATGGCCAGCCTGGGCGGCGATTTCGTGACCGCCTATATCCCCAATCCCTATCTCGAGCCGCGTACTCTGCTGTTGGCCGTGGCGGAGGACCTGCGCATCCCATTGGACTCGGGAATTGACCAGCATCATTTGCTCAAGGCGCTGACACTGGGATTGCTCAATTTCGCCCGCGAGGGGAAACGCGTGGTGCTGTGCCTGGACGAGGTCCAGGCCATGCCGCTGGAGACCATGGAGGCATTGCGGCTGCTCACCAACCTGGAAACGGAAAAGCGCAAACTGCTGCAGATCGTGCTGTTCGGCCAGCCGGAACTCGACGACAAGCTTGAGCAGGCGTCGGTGCGCCAGCTCAAGCAACGCATCACATTTCATTATCGGCTCGGAGCCTTGCGGCGCGACGAACTGGATAACTACGTTGCGCACCGTCTTGCCATGGCGGGCAACCGCGGGGCTCAGCTGTTCAGCCGGTCCGCCTTGAGCCAGCTGCACCGCGCCAGCGGCGGGGTGCCTCGGCTGGTGAACATTCTCGCCCACAAGGCGCTGTTGCTGACTTATGGCGAGGGACGGGCGCAAGTCGAGAAGAAGCATGTGCGCTCGGCGATAGCGGACACGCCGGCCGCGAAGCAAACCCGTTGGTGGTGGTAAGGAACTCAGAATGAGCGTAATTAATCAGATGCTGCAGGAACTGGAGCAACGTCGTGCCGATGCCGGAACATCGGCTGCACAGGTGCGTGCGGTGGCCAGCAATAGGCGGCGCAAATCGGGGCGAATAATTGCGCTGGCAACGGGCGTGGTTGCAGTCATCGCCGTGCTCGGCTATTGGATGCTCGGCCGACAGGGGGTGGAGATGTCTGTTACTTCTCCGGCTCCAGCAGTCGCGCTTCCGGCTGCGCCGCAATCGCAGGCGCAGCCGCCGCGCGAGCAGATGCCGCAAGTCCTGCAACTGGCGGGAGAGCTTGGCCACTTGCCGGCGGTGCACGACGCGCCGGCTAGCCGTCCTGTGCCAGCGCCTCGCCCTCCAGTTGAGGATAAGGCTCTCGTCGCCGAAGTTGCGGAGAGCCCGCCCAAGCCGGCAGCTGATACACCGAAACCGGCGAGGGTTGTGGATCTTGGGCCGCTGGTGGAAATCAGCAAGGAAATCAAGCAGGTCAGCTCCCAGCAGCGCGCGGAAAACGCTTACCGCATGGCCTACGCCAGCCTGCAGCAGGGGCGCATGGGCGAGGCGGAAGAGAGTCTGCGGCAGGCGCTGCAGTTCGATCCGCGCCATGCCGCGGCAAGGCAGGCGCTGGCGGCCCTGCTGGTGGAGGCGAAGCAGCTTGGCCGTGCTGAGCAATTGCTGCAGCAGGGGCTGGAGCTCCAGCCTGGCCATTCCGGGTATGCCATGACCCTGGCCAGATTGCAGGTGGAGCGCGGCGATGTGCCTGCGGCGCTGGCAACCTTGCAGCGCAATCCGCCAAGCGGCGAAAATGCCGAGTACCACGGCTTCATGGCGGCGCTGCTGCAGCGGGTCGAACGCCACAAGGAAGCCATCGAGCAATACCAGATCGCGCTGCGCTCGAACCCGGGCGCAGGGCCGTGGCTGTTGGGGTTGGGCATTTCGCTCCAGGCCGACAGCCAGCCCGCCAGGGCGGCCGAAGTGTTTCGCCGTGCCAAATCCAGCGCGACGCTGAGTCCGGAATTGCAGGCTTTTGCAGAACAGCGCTTGAAGCAGGTGCAATAAGCGGTGAGTAGTGAGTAGTTAGCGGTTAGCAGTTAGCCAACCGGTTCTACTCGCAACTCACCGCTCACTACTCTCCGCTCCCCCGCTATTTCCCCACCGTCCGTGCCACTACCCACGCACTGATTTCCGCCGCACCCTGCCGCCGCAGTGTCAGTGCCAGCTCGCGCAGACTGGCGCCGGTGGTCATGACGTCATCCAGGATCGCCACATGCTTGCCCTGCAAATCCAGCGAACAGGTAAAAGCGCCGCGCAGATTGCCCGCGCGCTTCTTTAACGGCAAACCGACTTGTGGAGCGGTGGCGCGAATGCGTTCGGCGCCATGCGTCAGGAGCGGGATATCCAGACCTCGTGCCACGATTTTCGCCAGTTCCAGCGCCTGATTGAAGCCGCGCTCCCTGAGCCGCAGCGGGTGCAGCGGCATCGCGATCAAGACGTCGGGACGCGGGGCGGCCGATACCTGCTGTGCCAGCGCCTTCGCGAGCGGCACGAGGACGGCGAGCTGGTGCCCGTACTTGAGCGCCTGAATCAATGCGTCGAGCGGAAAGTCGTAAGTAAACGCTGCCAAGGCCCGGTCGAATGCCGGCGCCTGCTGCAGGCAGTGGCCGCAAAGCGTTCCGCCTGCGGTGGGCAGGGCGCAACGCGGACATTGTGGGGTTCGGTGCCAGGGCAGATCGGCGTGACACGCCGGGCATAGTGCTTCCCCGCCGCTCGGTGCGCCGCATAGCAGGCAGTCGTGAGGCAGGACGAGGCGATTAAAGTATGTGCAGCCGTTTAAAATTACACTGCTATAATTTGACAACTTCGGCGTAATCCTTAATGATGCGCACGATTTTATCACTGGCGCAGCCCTTGAAACATGGAACAGAAAAAACACCTCAGCGCCAATAGCCAACGCTTATCCGCCAGGATTTTCAACATCGCCAGCATGGTGGCCAGCGCCATCCCGCCGCTGCTGATGATCTGGATCGCGGCGTCGATATTCGTTTACGCCTCGGTGGCTCACCATCCGAACCCGAAGGTGGTGCATTACAACCGCATCGCGGGCTATCGCTTCTATGGCGTGGCGGGCTCGATGGTCGTTTTCGGGCAGCCGATTTACGGGCTGTTCGGCAACTGGCACGGGCTGGTGGCGGTGTGGGCGATTATTGCACTGGTGGTTATACCTTTGGGGCTCCGCGACCTGGTCAGGGTGCAGCGGGAAGATTGGCAGGACATGGACATCGAGGCGGAAACACATGAATAACGTAGCGGATCTTAAGCAGGTGACCAATTCACCCTGGACAGTGGCGCAGATCGAGGCGCTGTTCTCCATGCCTTTCAGCGACCTGATCTTCAAGGCCCAGACAGTGCATCGCGAACATTTCGACCCCAACGAGGTGCAGGTCAGCACGCTGCTGTCGATCAAGACCGGCGGCTGCTCCGAAGATTGCGGCTACTGCTCGCAGTCCGCGCACCACGACACGCCGGTGGAGCGCGAGCCGCTGCTGAAGCTCGACGAGGTCGTTTCCGCCGCCGCCAAGGCCAAGGAAAGCGGCGCCACCCGTTTCTGCATGGGCGCCGCCTGGCGCGGCCCGCAGCAGAAGGACCTGGTGTCGGTGCTGGAAATGGTGCGCGCGGTCAAGGCGATGGGGCTGGAAACCTGCGTCACCCTCGGCATGCTCAAGGAAGAACAGGCGGCCCAGCTCAAGGACGCCGGACTCGACTACTACAACCACAACCTGGACACCGCGCCGGAGTTCTACGGACAGGTGATCACAACCCACACGCACCAGGACCGCCTCGACACCCTGGGCCGGGTGCGCAAGGCCGGCATCAAGGTATGCAGCGGCGGCATCGTCGGCATGGGCGAATCGCGCACCCAGCGCGCCGCGCTCATCGCCCAGCTGGCCAATCTCGACCCGGTGCCCGAGTCGGTGCCGATCAACATGCTGGTGCAGGTCGAAGGCACGCCGCTGAAGAACGCCGAGAGCCTCGATCCGCTGGAGTTCGTGCGCACCGTCGCGGTGGCGCGCATCACCATGCCCGCCAGCCTGGTGCGCCTGTCCGCGGGGCGCGGCGAGATGGCGGAAAGTCTGCAGGCGCTGTGCTTCCTGGCCGGCGCGAACTCCATTTTCTACGGCGAGAAGCTGCTTACCACCGGCAACCCCGATACCGACGCCGACCAGGCCCTGTTCGACAAGCTCGGCATTCGTGCCATGGCGGCTTAAGAGGGGCGGTGATGGGTAATGAGGGATGGGTAATGGGTGGTTTCCGTGGGCCTCATCACTTGTCACTCATTGCTTATTGCCGATAAATGCCTTTTTCTTCCTTATCGCTTGAACTGCAGAAACGCGAAGCCGACGGCCTGCTGCGCCGCCGCCGCGTGCTGCAGAGCCCGCAGGGCGCGCGGGTGCGGGTGGATGGAGAGGACGTCCTGTCCTTCTGCAGCAACGACTACCTCGGCCTCGCCAACCATCCCGCGCTGGTCGAAGCGGCCTGCGCCGGCGCGCAGCGCTTCGGTGTGGGGGCCGGCGCCTCGCACCTGGTAACCGGGCACACTGCAGCTCACCATGAACTGGAGCAAAAGCTGGCGGAATTTACCGGCCTGCCGGCAGCGCTGCTGTTTTCCACCGGCTATATGGCCAACCTCGGCATCGTTACCGCCCTGCTCGGGCGCAGCGACGCGCTGTTCGCCGACAAGCTCAACCACGCTTCGCTCAACGATGCGGCGCTGCTTTCGCGCGCCACGATGATGCGCTATCCGCATGTCGACCTCGCCGTGCTGGAACGCCAGCTTGCCGCTTCCACGGCCAAGCGCAAGCTGGTGGTGAGCGATGCGGTGTTCAGCATGGATGGCGACATCGCGCCGGTGCCCGAGTTGCTGGCACTGTGCGAGAAATACGACGCCTGGCTGCTGCTCGACGATGCGCACGGCTTCGGCGTGCTGGGAAAAACCGGCCGCGGCACCCTGGAGCATTACTCCTCACCCCTCACCCCTCACTCCTCACGAATTATCTACATGGCCACGCTCGGCAAGGCTGCCGGGGTGTTCGGCGCATTCGTTGCCGGCGCGCCGGAGCTGATTGCCTGGCTGGTGCAGGCCGCGCGCAGCTATGTCTACACCACCGCCACGCCACCGCTGCTGGCGGCGGCCTTGCAGGAAAGCCTGCGCGTGATCGAGGCCGAAACCTGGCGCCGCGAACGCCTGGCCGAACTGGTGGGCGTCCTGCGCCAAGGGCTGAAACTGCAACGCTGGCAGTTGATGCCCTCCGAAACACCCATCCAGCCGCTGCTGATCGGTTCCAGCCAGGATGCGGTCAGGGTAAGCGAAAGCCTGCGCGAGCGCGGTATCCTGGTGCCGGCGATTCGCCCGCCCACCGTGCCGCAGGGAACGGCGCGCTTGCGCATTACGCTTTCCGCGGCCCACAGCGTGGCGGACGTGCAACAGCTGATCGACGCCCTGCAGCAACTGGAGAATGAATGAGCCTGCACGTCGATGTCCGCGGCAGCGGGCCTGATCTTGTCCTGATCCACGGCTGGGGCATGCACAGCAGCATCTGGGGAGGTGTGCTTGACGACTTGGCGCAAGATTTTTGCGTTTATGCCGTGGATTTGCCGGGTTACGGCGCTAGTCCGACTTGCCAGCCCTATGACCTGCAACAACTGGTGGAGGAGGTGGCGCCGGCATGCCCTCCCCAGTCTGGCGTTATCGGTTGGTCCATGGGCGGCCTGGTGGCTCAGCGCCTCGCCATGAGCCATTCGCAGCACGTGGAAAAGTTGATGTTGGTGGGCGCAACGCCGTGTTTCGTGCAGCGTGCTGATTGGTTGTGCGGCGTAGAGGCGGAAATCTTGCAGACCTTTGCGAACGACCTGGAAAACGATTACGCCACGACCTTGATGCGCTTCCTGTCGCTCCAGGTGCGCAATGGCGAGAATGTGCGCACGGTGCTTAAATTCCTGCGCATGGCCCTGTTTGCGCGGGGTATGCCGAGCGCTGAAGTGCTGCGGGCGGGTTTGAATATATTGCTGGATAATGATTTGCGCCCCGAGGTCGCGAAGCTTGCCCTGCCTTTGTCCATTGTGCATGGCGAGCGCGACATGCTGGCACCGGCGGAGGCTGCGCGCTGGCTGGCAGCGCAAATCCCTGGCGCGCGGCTGACCGTGATCCCGGGCTGCGCACATGCGCCTTTTTTGTCCCACCCTAAGGTGTTTTTGCAGGAAGTCAGGGAGTTTTTCTCGTGAGCGATGTTTTGCTGGCCGACGATTTGAAAATTGACAAGCAGCGCATGCGCCGCTCGTTCGAGCGAGCGGCTGCGACCTACGACCATGTCGCCGTGTTGCAGCGCACGGTGGCAGAGCGCATGGCGGAGCGTTTGCAATTCGTGAAATTCACGCCATCGCTGATGCTGGATGCCGGATGCGGGACCGGCTATGCCCGCAAATTGCTGCGCGACAGGTATCCTGAAGCACACCTGATCGAACTGGATATCGCGCTCGGCATGCTGCGCGTGGCGCGCGAGGCGCAGCCATGGTGGCGCAAACTGCTGCCCGGCGGCAACGGCGGCGTGGGTTACGTCTGCGGCGACCTGGATGCGCTGCCCTTGCAGTCCGCTTGTGCGGACATGGTGTGGTCGAACCTCGCCGTGCAATGGTGCAACGATCTCGACGCGACCTTCGCGGGCGTGCGCCGCATTCTCGTGCCCAACGGGTTGTTCATGTTCAGCACCTTCGGTCCGGACACGCTATGCGAGCTGCGCCAGGCCTTCGGCGCGGTGGACGGCTACACGCACGTCAGCCGCTTTCAGGACATGCACGACATCGGCGACGCGCTGGCGCGGGCGGGATTTGCCGAACCGGTGATGGACATGGAGCACTTCACCCTGACCTACGACGACGTCTCCGGCCTGATGCGCGACCTCAAGGCGCTGGGCGCGCACAACGCTACCCAGGGGCGGCGTCATGGCCTGGCGGGCAAGACCGCATGGCGACGCATGGAAAGCGCCTACGAACAGTTGCGCCGCGACGGCAAGCTGCCCGCCACCTACGAGGTGGTCTACGGCCATGCCTGGGCGCCGGCAAGCTTGCCGGATGGCCGGCAGGTGGTGCAAATGCCGGCTTCGCGCAAGCGGAGTGATAGGTAACTATGGAAAACATCGCCGACTCCTCACCCCTTTTATCCTCGGGTGATTTGGCCGGGGGCACCCCTCACCCCTCACCCCGAGGTGTATTCGTGACCGGGACCGATACCGGCGTGGGCAAGACGCTCATTTCATGCGCCTTGTTGCATGCCTACGCCGTTGCGGGCAACAGCACGGTCGGCATGAAGCCGGTGGCGGCGGGTTGCGTGACTGGTCAGGGGGGCGTGCAGTGCGAGGACGTGGAATCGTTGCAACGCGCATCCAGCGTGCGTGCGCCGCGCGAGCTGGTGAACCCCTATGCCTTCGCGCCGCCCGTTGCGCCTCATATCGCTGCCGCTGAGACGGGAGTGACGATCGAACTGGAACATATCCGGAATGCTTATCTGGCGCTGGCGGAACTGGCCGACAAGGTGGTGATCGAAGGCGTGGGCGGCTTCCGGGTGCCGCTCAATGAACATTCTGATACGGCAGACCTGGCGCAGATGCTGGATTTGCCGGTAGTGCTGGTGGTGGGGATGCGCCTGGGGTGCCTCAGCCATGCCATGCTCACAGTGGAAGCGATCGCTGCGCGTGGTTTGACTTTGGCAGGCTGGGTGGCGAATCGGGTGGAGCCGGATATGGAGCGCTTCGATGCCAATCTGGAGGCATTGCGACGGCGGATTGTCGCGCCATTGCTCGGCGTGGTGGCTTTTGCGCCACAACCGGATGCCGTTAGAGTGGCCCAGGGACTGCTTCTGCCTTTGCTGAGTCGGTCGTGATTCAGGACATTGTGGTCCTTTACAAAAATCATATTTGCGGCATAATGACGCAAATATGATTCTGTCACGCACCAGCCAATATGCCATCCAGGCACTAATTTACGTCGCCACACGACCGCGTGGCGAGCCTGTGCTCAATCGCGAAATCGCCGAACATCTGGGCGTGCCGGCCGCATACCTGGCCAAGATCATGCAGAACCTGTGCAAAAGCAATTTACTCTATTCGTTCCGTGGGCGCCTGGGCGGTTTCTGCTTGCGAGACGGTGCGGAAAAGACCGACCTGATGCACATTCTGGTGCTGACCGAAGGTGCGGGCTTTACCGATAATTGCCTGCTCGGCCTGAAGGTGTGCAGTGATGAAACGGCTTGTCCGATGCACTCACGCTGGAAACCGATCAAGGAAAAAGTAGTCCAGCTGCTGAACGAACAGACGCTGGAGAAATTGGCGATAGCCGTACAAAGCGGAAAATATCGCATAACCGACCTGCCTCACGCAGCCATGAACGCCAAATGATTACGACCGCTGTTATTACCCCTATCAAATCTGTTTCCAAGCCAGTCAAGCGTGTCAAGGTTTCCGAAACCGCTTGTGCCCCGATTGCCTGCAAGGATTGCGGCATCTACCAACTCTGCCTGACCGTGGGCGGCGATGTCGACCTCTCGATGCTCGACCAGTTGGTCAAAAATCGCCGCACCTACAAGCGCGGCGAACTGATCTATCGCATTGGCGAACCTTACCGGGCGGCGTTCGCGATCCGCAGTGGGGCAGTGAAGACCTCGGTGCTGACCGACGACGGACGGGTCCAGGTCACCGGCTTCCACATTCCGGGCGAGGTGCTCGGACTCAATGCCATCATCAACGACCGCTACAACTGCGAGGCACGCGCGCTCGAGACTACCAGCGTGTGCGAAGTGCCGTTTGATCGCTACGAGGAACTGGCGCTTCAGTTGCCCGGGCTGCAGCACCAGATGCTCAAGATCATGAGCCAGGAAATTGTTCATAATCAGGAAATGATGCTGCTTCTGGGCAAGAAAAAAGCTGAAGAGAGGCTCGCAACCTTCTTCGTCAACCTGTCGCGGCGCTTGGAACGGCATGGCCGGCCTGCACTGGAATTCAAGCTCAGCATGTCGCGCAGCGACATCGGCAATTACCTGGGTCTGGCGGAAGAAACCGTGTGCCGGGTCATTACCCGCTTCGAGGAAAGTTCCCTGATTTCAACCGAGCGCCGCCTGGTCCGTCTTGGACAGATGGATCGCCTGCAGGCCATGGCAGCGGGACGCTCCAGTCTGGAATAAGTGGACGCAAGCATGCGTCCACTCTTTAAGCACCGAGGCGCAACAGCGATCATGCGCCACCCCCTCTCCCGCTTTATATCCTTCAACCGCATTGTCATCCCGTCAATGTGACGCCTGACTGCGCCCGGACGCACCCGGTTTAACCGATGGGTCGTCTCTAAAAATGAAAAAAGTTGCCAAAAGTCAGTGATTTTCTGGCCGTTTCGGGCTATATTAGCGGCCCGTGGCATCTTGCCGCAGGCGGGATGAAAATACACAACGAGGCCAAGCGTAAGGCGCGCTTGGCCTTTGTCATACCTGCCGGACAAGTGGCGGCAGCCCGGTGTTCAATTCTGGAAGATGTTGTAGCTCGCTTCAAAAAACGTTAAGGAGAAGGTTATGGCGGCAGTTGGCGTCGCAAGTACCGAGCAATATAACTACGATATTGTTCGAAAATTTACGATCATGGCTCTGGTATGGGGTGCGGTCGGTATGCTGGTCGGGGTGTACATCGCTTCCGAACTGGCCTGGCCGTTTCTGAACTTCGATTTGGCCTACATTACCTTTGGCCGTCTGCGTCCGGTGCACACCGGCGCCGTAATTTTTGGCTTCGGCGGCAGCGCGCTGTTCGCAACCTCCTACTATGTTGTACAGCGTACCTGTCAGACGCGCCTTTTTGGCGATGGCATGGCGAGCTTCACCTTCTGGGGTTGGCAAGCGATCATCGTGCTCGCCGCGATCAGCTACGTGCTGGGTTACAGCCAGGGCCGCGAGTATGCGGAAATGGAATGGCCCATCGACCTGCTGATCGAAGTCGTCTGGGTGACGTACCTGATCGTCTTCGTGGCAACCATCATGAAGCGTAAACAGCCCCACATCTACGTGGCCAACTGGTTCTACCTGTCCTTCATCCTGGCCACCGCACTGCTGCACACCTTCAACAACCTGGCCGTTCCCGTCAGCCTGTTTACCATGAAGTCCTACAGCCTGTTCGCCGGCACCCAGGATGCCATGACGCAGTGGTGGTACGGCCATAACGCGGTGGGCTTCTTCCTCACCGCAGCCTTCCTCGGCATGATGTACTACTTCGTGCCCAAACAGGCCGGTCGCCCGATTTACTCCTACCGCCTGTCCATCGTGCACTTCTGGGCGCTGTCCTTCCTCTACATGTGGGTTGGCGCACACCATCTGCACTGGACCGCCTTGCCTGACTGGACCTCGTCGCTGGCCGCCGCGTTCTCGATCCTGCTGCTGATGCCTTCGTGGGGCGGCATGATTAACGGCATCATGACCCTGTCGGGCGCGTGGGACAAAATGCGTACCGACCCGGTGATGCGCTTCATGATCGTCGCG
>JBDKRR010000062.1:0-17892 GCA_039683315.1 Sulfuricella sp. | reverse complement strand
TCCACTTTGCAAGGGCTTGGTTATGAGTTGGTTGACTTGGAATTGAGCAATCAAGGCAAATTGCTGCGGGTGTTCATCGACAAGCCCGATGGTATTAATGTTGAAGATTGCGTTTTGGTTAGCAACCACATTTCACGTCTTTTAGCCGTCGAAATGGATTTCGAGTATGACCGGTTGGAAGTGTCCTCACCCGGCCTTGATCGGCCGGTAAAGAAGGAAGCTGATTTTGTACGCTTTCGTGGCGAAAAGGCACAGGTCAAGTTAAGAATCCCTTTGCAGGGGCGTAAAAAGTATGTTGGCACCATTATGGGTGTGCAGGATGGTTGTTTGCAGCTGGAGGTTGAGGGGGCTGTGATCGCTCTCGACCTTACCAATATTGACAAGGCAAGATTGGTGCCACAGTTTTAACCAGTTTTGCCTGACGAAAAAGTTGAGCAATATCTGACCGAATGATGAATCGGAGGGGTGTATGAGTCGTGAAGTATTGTTAGTTGTGGATGCTCTTGCGCGTGAGAAGAACGTGGATAAAGAGATTGTCTTCGGCGCACTTGAACTTGCTTTGGCGTCTGCCACGAAAAAGCGTTTTCACGAGGATGTGGACGTCAGGGTGTCAATTGACCGACTTACTGGAGAATACGATTCTTTTCGGCGCTGGCAAGTCGTGGCAGATGACGCGCTTGAGTTTTCTGAGCGGCAGTTGACGCTGGATCAAGCGTTACAGCAAAAGAGTGATGCCCAGATTGATGATTTTATCGAACAGGCACTTGAAGCTGTCGAATTCGGCCGGATTGGTGCGCAAGCTGCTAAGCAGGTGATCTTGCAGAAGATTCGTGAGGCTGAGCGCGAGCAAATACTGAACGATTTTCTAGCTCGAAAAGAGCATCTGGTTACCGGGGTGATAAAGCGCATGGAGCGTGGTAGCGCGATCATTGAGTCGGGGCGGCTTGAAGCTTTATTGCCACGGGAACAGATGATCCCGAAGGAAAACCTTCGGGTTGGAGATCGTGTTCGTGCATATTTGCTGCGCATTGATCGTGGCGGACGTGGTCCACAGTTGATTTTGTCACGAGTCGTGCCAGAATTTATAATTAAGTTATTTGAATTGGAAGTGCCGGAGATTGAGGAAGGCCTTCTGGAAATACGCGCTGCGGCTCGTGATGCGGGTATGCGTGCCAAGATTGCAGTGAAATCCAATGACCAGCGTATCGATCCCATTGGTACCTGCGTCGGCATGCGCGGTTCGCGAGTTCAGGCGGTTACCGGAGAGTTGGGCGGGGAGCGTGTCGACATTATTTTATGGTCTGCGGATCCTGCTCAGTTTGTTATCGGTGCTTTAGCCCCTGCAGAAGTCAGCAGCATTGTCGTTGATGAAGACAAACACAGTATGGATGTGGTTGTCGAGGAAGAACAATTAGCCATGGCGATTGGCCGTAGTGGTCAAAACGTTCGACTTGCCTCGGAATTAACCGGCTGGAACCTCAATATCATGACGGTTGAAGAGGCCGAGAAAAAGCACGAGGAAGAATATACGTCGATTCGGAAGATATTTATTGAAAAACTGGATGTGGATGAGGAACTCGCGGACATCCTGATTCAGGAAGGTTTCAGCACACTTGAAGAAGTCGCCTACGTGCCCTTGTCTGAAATGCTGGAAATTGAAGCTTTTGATGAAAATACGGTAAATGAGTTGCGCAGCCGTGCGCGCAATGCCTTGTTGACGGAGGCCATTGCCAGCGAGGAAAAAGTCGAGAACCTCGCTGAAAGCCTGCTTAAGATGGATGGTATGGATAATGACACTGCTGGGATTTTGGCGAGTAAAGGTGTTATTACGATGGACGATCTTGCAGACCTGGCTGTAGATGATTTGGTCGAAATGACCGGTATGGATGAAGAGCGCGCCAAACAGTTGATAATGACCGCTCGCGCACCGTGGTTTGCTTAAAGAATTGGACAGGAGGCCGGAATGGCACATATGAACGTTACGCAGTTCGCTACAGAACTGGGATTGCCTGCAGCCCTGCTGCTTGAGCAATTACGTGCGGCCGGAGTGAACAAAAGCCAGAACGATGATTCGCTAACCGAACAGGACAAGGCGCAATTACTTGATTATTTGCGTCGTTCCCACGGCGCGTCAGACGCTAAAAGCAAAATTACTTTGACACGACGTGAAACGACGGAAATCAAGAAGGCCGACAGTACCGGTAAAGCGCGGACGATTCAGGTCGAGGTCAAGAAAAAACGGGTTTTTGTTAAGCGCGATGCCTCTGAAGAGTTGGCTGTGACTGTGGACGCTGCCGAACACGTTGTTGAGGAAATGGAGGTAAAGCAAGAGCCTCTGCAGGTCGAACCAGTGCACGCTGTTGCTGAAGATGTGGCCCCCCCCCCTCCCGCAGAAGAACCCGTGGTCGAGCCGGTGGTCGAACCCGCACCGGTCGCACCAGAACCTGAGCCTGTGCAAGAGGCCAAGCCGGCCGTAACGGTTCAGCCTACTCGCCAGCTTCACGCGCCGATACTGGATGCGGCACAAATTGCCAAACGCGAAGAAGAGGCACGTCGACAGGCAGCCCTTTTTGCAAGACAAAGTGCCGAGCTGCGTGAAAAACAGGATCGCGAACAGAAACGCCAGGCTGATGAAGCCGCTGCAAAGGCTGCGGCTGCAGCTAAGTTGCTTGAAATGGCAGCTCCGGCTGTATCCGTGGCTCCACCGACTGAAGGCACACTGCACAAGCCAGCAGTTACACCAGAACAAAAAGCTGCAAAGGCTGAGAAAAAGGGGGCGAAAAAGACCAAGGAAAGTACGTGGTCTGATGATAGTAACAAAAAGCGCGGCCTTCGCGTGCGCGGTGACATGGGCGCACCAGGAAGTTGGCGTGGACGCAAGGATAAGGCTCATCGACAACAATCCGATGCTCCGCATGCCTTTGAGATGCCTACTGAACCGATCGTACATGAGGTTCTGGTGCCTGAAACCATTACTATCGCGGCACTGGCCCAGAAAATGGCGGTGAAAGCGGCTGAAGTGATCAAGGTCATGATGAAAATGGGCTCGATGGTTACCATTAATCAGGTTATCGATCAGGAAACTGCAATGATCGTGGTTGAAGAAATGGGGCATGTGGCGAAGCCGGCCGCGCTGGATAACCCGGAAGCTTTTCTTGACGATTCGATGGAGCATCACGAGGCGGTGCTTGAGCCGCGTGCGCCTGTCGTAACGGTGATGGGTCACGTGGACCATGGCAAAACTTCTCTGCTGGACTATATCCGTCGCACTCGTGTCGCACATGGTGAGGCCGGTGGCATTACTCAGCACATTGGCGCTTATCACGTAGAAACGCCGCGTGGAATGGTTACTTTTCTTGACACGCCGGGGCACGAAGCGTTTACCGCGATGCGTGCACGTGGCGCGAAAGCGACCGACGTGGTGATTCTGGTTGTCGCTGCCGACGACGGCGTCATGCCTCAGACAATCGAAGCTGTTCACCATGCCAAGGCCGCCGGGGTGCCGATCGTTGTGGCAGTCAGCACGATCGACTAAGCCGATGCGCATCCTGAGCGTGTCATACAGGACCTGGTTGCGCAAGGGGTGGTTCCCGAGGATTGGGGTGGCGACGCCATGTTTGTGGAGGTTTCCGCCAAGACCGGCCAGGGGATCGACGAATTACTGGAAGGTGTCGCACTGCAGTCGGAAATCCTTGAACTCAAGGCACCGCGTGAAGCGCCTGCCAAGGGTCTGGTGATCGAGGCGCGTCTCGACAAGGGACGTGGTCCGGTGGCTACTGTACTGGTGTTGGCTGGTACGCTGAAATTGGGTGATATGTTGCTGGCCGGTGCAGTATTCGGGCGGGTGCGCGCCATGCTTGACGAAAACGGCGCCGCGGTGAAGGAAGCAGGCCCGTCAATCCCAGTTGAGATTCAGGGGCTTTCCGAAGTGCCGATGGCTGGTGAAGAGGTTATTGTTATCTCCGATGAACGCAAGGCGCGTGAAATTGCACTGTTCCGCCAAGGTAAATTCCGCGCGGTCAAACTGGCAAAGCAGCAGGCTGCGAAACTGGAGAACATGTTCGACCAGATCGCCGAGGGCGAGGTAAAATCGCTGCCTCTGATCATCAAGGCCGACGTTCAGGGTTCCTACGAAGCATTGATTCATTCGCTGCAAAAACTTTCCACGGACGAAGTCAAAGTGACGATCGTACATAGTGGTGTAGGCGCGATTACGGAGTCCGACATTAACCTGGCGATTGCCTCCAAAGCTATCGTGATCGGCTTCAACAGCCGGGCTGATGCGACGGCACGCAAGTTGATACAGTCTTCCGGCGTTGACGTTCACTACTACAACATTATTTATGAAGCAGTGGACGAAGTTAAGGCAGCTTTGTCCGGCATGTTGTCGCCGGAGCGTAAAGAGAGCGTCACTGGCCTGGTTGAAGTGCGCAACGTTTTCCGTATTACCAAGGTCGGTACGGTGGCGGGTTGCTACGTGCTCGACGGCGTGGTAAAGCGCGGTTCTTCGGTACGTTTGCTGCGTAGCAACGTAGTGATCCACACCGGCGAACTGGATTCCCTCAAACGCTTCAAGGATGACGTCAAAGAAGTCAGGTCCGGCTTTGAATGCGGTCTTTCGTTGAAGAACTTCAACGATGTCGAGGTCGGTGACCAGCTTGAAGTATTCGAAATGGTGGAAGTGGCCAGAAGCCTCTAAAGCTTCTAAATATTATGCCCAAAGACCATTCACGTCCGCGCCGCGTTGCCGAACAAATCCAGCGCGAACTGGCCGAGTTGCTTCAGCTGGAGTTGAAAGACCCGCGTGTGGGCATGGTGACGCTGACTGATGTCGAAGTCACGCCTGACTATGCTCATGCCAAGGTCTACTTTACGCTGTTGAACCAAGGGCACTCGCTCGAGGAAACCTTGATCGGTTTGAATCGTGCTGCGGGTTTTCTGCGCAGTCAGCTAGCGCATCGCATGCGCCTGCGCATTGTGCCTCAATTGCACTTTGTGTTCGACAGCTCAGTGGAGCGGGGCGTGCAGCTTTCGCACCTGATTGAGGAAGCAGTCTCCCAGGAGAGTGACAAGCAGGACCAGGAAGAAGACTGAACGTGCAGCAGTTCAAGCGTATTAAACGCCCGATCAGTGGTGTTTTGCTTCTCGACAAGGCGCACGGCATCTCGTCCAATACTGCGTTGCAACAGGTTAAACGGCTGTTTCAGGCTGAGAAGGCCGGCCACACCGGAAATCTCGACCCCCTTGCAACCGGGCTGTTGCCTCTCTGCTTTGGAGAAGCGACAAAGTTTTCGCAGTACTTGTTGGACGCGGACAAGGTCTACCAGGCGGTCATCAAACTCGGCGCCACTACGACTACCGGCGACGTCGAAGGTGAAATCACCAACCAGTGTCCGGTGAATGTAAGCCAGATTCAGGTGGAGCAGGTTTTACGCAACTTCACCGGCCCCATGCAACAAATCCCGCCCATGTATTCGGCCCTGAAACACCAGGGGAAAGCGTTGTATACGTATGCGCGTGCGGGCATCGATATTGAACGCAAGGCGCGCGATATCACAATCTACCGTCTTGACCTGGATGAATTTTGTGGCGATGAAATAAGTGTTACGGTGAGCTGCAGCAAGGGGACATATATCCGGGTGCTGGCCGAGGACATCGGTGCGGAACTCGGTTGCGGTGCTCACCTTAAGGCGCTAAGGCGGATATCCACCGGCGGCTTTGACATCGCTCATGCGCTGACGCTATCGCAACTGGAACAGATGCAGCCCGAACAACGCGATGCCTGCTTGCTCCCCGCGGATTGCTTGGTTGAAGGTTTGCCCAAGGTGTTCCTCGATCGTGAGAGTGCGTTCTACGTGCAGCAGGGACAAGAGGTGTGGCAGCCAAAGCAGTCAAGCACAGGACTGGTAAGCTTATATGGACCGGATCAGGTTTTTCTCGGGTTGGGGGAAATTACTGATGCAGGCAAGGTTGCGCCCAAGAGGCTCGTTGTGACAGCAAGGAACCTGGTTACCTCGCCGTCCTGAGGGCTTCAACTCTGGGTTATTCGCTTTGCAGGTTCTTGATTAGCGGGTTTTCCCACAGGGCTTGGCCGCTCTGCGGTTGATTTTCGCTCTCCATATCTTCATGGAGATTGTTGAGAAACATGATCTCGGCCATGATGTCGCCAGTAAAACCATGACGGTCGCCACGGTCATCTATCAGCAAATGGGTAAGAAAAGGGGAAACGCCCTCATGACCCCACAGCAACGTGAGTTTCTCTACAATTCGCGGAAATTTCTTTTCCAGTTCGGTCATGTCGTCAGAATTGGCCATTTTTTGCCCTCCTCGAATATTTTTGTTTATTTAAGCACGTTTCCAGTGGCAAAGAAATAGATTAGCTGGTTTTGATCGCGTTGCCCCATGCGCCTTCGAAGAAATGCTCGCCCATGGCTGATCTCGCCCTGCAAGCCACTTCCAGTGCCTTCAACTCTTCGTCGAGGACAGTTTCCTCGTCCTGGTACCCGACGGCGATCATGGCCATACAGGAAAACTGCTCGGGAATGCCGAACACTTTCCGTGCCTTGTCGGGATCAAACCCGCCCATTTGGTGCGCCATCAATCCCATGGCGACGGCTTGAAGACACAAGTTTTCGGCTGCAGCACCTGAGTCGTATTGTCCCCACGTATTGGGCTTGCCGTTTTTGCTGAAGACGCTATTTGCCGTAACCAGTATCAGTAGCGGTGCATTCTTGACCCAGTTCTGGTTCCATTCACCCAGACAGTCGAACGCCTTGTTCCATGCGGCAGCATCCGTATTCTTATCCCAAACGATAAAGCGCCAGGGCTCGTCGCCAAAGCAGGATGGCGCCCAGCGAGCCGCCTCCATTAGAGCAACGATCTGATCCCGGCTGACTGGTTTTGCTGCGTCAAATGCGCGGCAGCTCCAACGCCTGGTGATGATGTCATGAACAGGGACGGCAGTTATAGCGGGTTTGTGCTGCATTGTTTTTCCTTGTAAAAAATCGCCAATTCGAGCGTAGGTTGGGCGGATTATGGCTATGGGCTATGGCAGATCAAATAGTAGTGCCTCGGAGCCTGCTGCGGTGCTGAGGATGTTGATATTTTCATCCAAAATTTTCGCGCCATCGCCGGCTTCGAGTTCAAGGCCGTTCAACTTCAGTTTGCCACGCGCGAGGTGAAGATAGCCGCGGCGACCTGCCGGCAATGAATATGCCACTTCCTCATGTTCTTGAAGATGCGTGGCGTAGAGGCGCACGTCTTGATGAATGATCACCGAGCCATCCCGACCATCAGGAGAGGCCAGCAAATTCAGCAGCACATTGCTACCTGCGACAGGCAATGATTTTTGCTCGTAGCTGGGGGCGATGCCGTTTTCTTTCGGTTCGATCCAGATTTGCAGCAGATGCGCTTCTTCGCTTTCGGATGCATTGAATTCGCTGTGACTGATGCCGCTACCTGCGCTCATGCGCTGGATTTCACCGGGGCGAATGACCGAACCATTTCCCATGCTGTCCTTGTGTGCCAGGGAGCCTTGCAGGAGATAGGTGATGATTTCCATATCGCGATGGCTATGAGTAGGAAACCCGGCCCCGGGGGCGATGCGGTCATCGTTGATAACCCGCAGAACGGAAAATCCCATGTGTTGTGGATCATAATAATCCGCGAAAGAAAAACTGTGCCAGGTATCGAGCCAGCCGTGGTTGGCGTGGCCGCGTTCGCTGGCTTTGCGTAATTGGATCATGGCTGTTTCCTCCAAATGCTAATGACAGGAATATGGGTGCGGTGCGGCGTTCTGCAATGGTTCGACCTTTGTGCGATTTTATCTTCTGGGGCAGAATTGACACTTGATGAAAACCGAAGTCTCACCACATCGCGGCAGGTTCGCGCCATCCCCCACGGGGCCGCTGCATTTCGGATCGCTGGTGGCCGCCGTGGGCAGCTTTCTCGATGCCAAATCACGTCATGGCGAATGGCTGGTGCGCATCGAGGACCTCGACCCGCCCAGGATCATGGCGGGCGCAGCAGATGCTATTTTGCGCACGCTGGAAGCATTGGATCTGCATTGGGACGGAGCGGTGATGTACCAGAGTCGGCGAGGCGACGCATATCGCGAGGCGCTGGATCAACTGCAGCGACAAGGTGCGCTTTATCCATGCAACTGCTCGCGACGTGAAATTGCCGACTCCACGCTGAGTTCCTATTCCAGCCTTGTCTATCCCGGATATTGTCGTAATGGCATGCGGCCGGGAAGGACCAAGCATGCGCTGCGGGTAAGGACCGATGATGTGCCGATCCAGTTCCATGACCGTTTGCTGGGGCACCGTTCCCAGCGTCTGGCAGCTGAGACGGGGGATTTCGTTTTACGCCGTGCAGACGGTCTCTATGCGTATCAGCTGGCGGTGGTAGTCGATGATGCCGAACAGGGGGTTAGCGATATTGTGCGTGGAGCGGACATTCTCGATTCGACTCCGCGCCAAATCTATTTGCAAAAGTTGTTGGGTTTGACCACGCCGTCCTACCTTCATCTGCCGGTCGCAGTAAATGTCCAGGGTGAAAAACTCAGCAAGCAGACTTTGGCTCCGGCGGTTGAAGCCGATGTCCCTTTGCCGCTATTGTTCAAGGTGCTGGAATTTCTCGGCCAGGATCCGCCACGCGAATTGTTGCAAGGCGAGCTGACATCCTTCTGGTTTTGGGCGATCGCGCACTGGTCGGTGGAAAAAATCCCGGCCCTGCCAACAATGATGGCAATTTGCCGTCAGTGAAGCGTTTTTTTTGTGTCGGCGGATTTCGCTATCGGAGCGGAAGGGGTGAGGGGTGGAGAAGGTTTGGCACCGGCGGGAGTTTGAGGCTTTTGCGGCTCTTTCGTTTTTTCCTTGCTCATATTCGGCTTGGCCAGCGGCTGTGAAGCTTTCGCCTGAACCGGAGACTTGGTGCGCGGCGCGGTTTTGGTCGCCGCACTTGCAGCTTTAAAGGCGCAGGCAAAATTGAAGACCGCTTCGCCTGACGTGTCGGGTACCACTGCTTCGGCGGGTTCGCTAGAGCGATAGTGGATGGACTTGACCTCATTGCCGTCGCTATCGTAATAGATTCTCAGCAACGGTTTCAGCGTACGTGCGGTGCAATTGATTTCGGTCAGGGATTTGGCGGAGGTATAGTAAAAGTCACCCGGGATCGCCTGGTGCAGCCGGGAATAGGTGATTTTGTCCCACACTTTCAGTTTCTTGTCCTTCTTTTTATCCTTGTCCGTTGGTTCCAGTTGCGGCTGGTCGGCCAGCAAAGTCATTTGCGCGCCACCAGGCAACGTGTGCCAGTTGGCAGCTTCGGCCGCCGGCGTTAAAAGCAGCAAGGCGGGGAGAAAAAGAAATACGGGATTCATAAAGTTACGCTTGCGCGCCGAAGCAAATATTGGTGCTAATATACAAGACCCTATTGCAATTCGGAAGGCATTCGTGGTCAGGTCATCTGATCTATCTGGCATGTACGGCGTCGCGGAGTCCATCGAGGACTACCGCCGCATGGTCAATGAGTTGCGGAGCCAGCTTGTCCTGTTACAGGCACGAGAAGAAGATGCGCAACAGCAAATTGCCGAACTGGACCACACCATCGACCAGTTGGTGGATATCGTGGTGCAGCGCGAAGCTGCCTGCTATGCCCTGAAGACCCTGGTGGAAACGATGGTCAAGGAGGTTGAATCCTGTCCGCAGCAAATCCACCATGACTTTGCTGATCCCAACCTGAGATCGACCACCTACCAGAATCGCTACAACGAGGAAGTAAAGCGCCTGAAGGTGAAGTACGGCAAATAAACCCCAGCTTTAGTGGCTTTGCGGTTTCAGAAAGGTCACCACATTCGAGCCGGGGGCATTCTTTGTGCCGCAACTTGCACCTTCGCCCAGCAATTCCATTTCGGCTTCGTGCAGCTGGTTGATGACTTCGACATAGAACTTTTCTTTCACCATCATCAGCGCCGTGCGACCGCCTTCATTTTTGGCCAGCACATCGGCACCTGCCTTGAGTAATACGTCCACCACGCCGGCTTCGCCACGTCCTGCAGCCAGCATCAGGGCACGGGTTCCATAGACGATTTGTGCTTCCATGTCCGCACCGGCATCGATCAGGCTCTGGACGACTTCCGGGAAACCGCGGTCCAGATCATCGTTGAAGCAGGCCTTCATCAGTGCCGTCCAACCCAGTTCATCGGTGGCATTGACGTCGGCGCCTGCGCTGATAAGCGCCTCGACCATGGGCAGATCGCCCTTTGCTGAAGCCTGCATCAGCAGCGTCGCGCCTGCGGCATCGCGCACATTGCAATTGGCGCCGCTTGCCAGCAGGGCCTGTGTTTTTGTGACATCGCCGGCAGCAACGGCATCCAGGATTTCAACAGCCATCAAATTCTCCAAATCAATAACGTAAGTGATGGGCGAAGTTTAGCAATAACCAACGGAATTAGTCAACTTAATGGGAAGGACACTGTGCACCGATGCGCAAGTTGCTTTGTCTACATGTATGCCTTCGCTTCTTCCCCTGGGTTTGGCAGGCCCGCGATGCGCCAGGCCGATCTCACGCTGCTGAACAGGCTGGGGATGCAAAGATCTTCGAAATTGTTGACATGGCAGACATGCCTGACGGCCGGCAGACCGCCATTGAGGTAGTGATTGCGCAGGAAATGGATGATCGTCCAATGTTCCTTGCTGAGTTCCGTGATGCCGTCATCTGATGCAATAAGACGCGCCGTGTCTTCATCCCACTTTGTCGGATCGGCTAGAAATCCATCCTGGTCGTATTCTGGTTCTTCCATGGCCATATCTCCCGTCAACGAGACTGTCGACTAGATCATATGGCTTTAACCAGGTTGTTCCTCTGCACAGATAACCTTATTTTCCTGGCCAAAGCCGCTTATTCGGTGGCGGAAAAACAGGTAGTCACGGGCATTGCATGGCTCTCATCAACGAGTAGGATTCCAGTTCCTCAATAGAAAAGGTTTTCTCCAGGCTGGAGCTTATTCCTCGCTCTGCCCAGCGCTTGAGCAACTTCAGTGCGATGCACAGGCGTTGAATGTTGTCTACGATATGCATTTTCAATTTCGAAGGCAGACGGTCGAAAAGTGAGGGTGAGGTGTCATTCGTTTCGACCATAGAATCCAGACCATTGCAACGCCCTATACACGTCACGTAAATGACGGGGTCTGGCCCTTCATTGCAGCGGATCTTGATTTGATCCAGCGGTTCCGACCCGGATTGCAGCGGATTGAACACGTTCATCAGAACGATGTCCGGCCTTAACTCATTGATGAGATCCTTTGCCGGCTTGTTGCGATCCGGCGTGAAAACCTCGTAGCCTTCCATGCGCATCATCTGTTCCAGCAATCGCCGTCCCACAGGATCCTTTTCTGCTATGAGAATACGCATTTGTTTCTCCTTGAAATTGCTGCATATATTCTGTTGCCAGGAAATGATTGACCGGGGTCAAGTATAGATTTATGGCCACGAAAAACCATTTGGTCACGTACCTAGCCGGGTAGGTAATTTCACCTATTGAATCTCGGTAGAATTGTCTAGATGATGTTGCAGTGAGAAATTTGCCGCGAACGCGGGATGGCCGGTAATTCGATAAATCGCGCCTTGAAAGAATCTGAACGCAGAAATCATGAAGAGGGCAGGTTTGAGATTACTCCCACAAGAGATTTCCTCCATGGCCCCGCCATCTTCGGAAACATTCTCGCGTCCCATCAGAAAGATCGCGCCCTATATTCCCCTCCTACTCTTCGTCACGATCGCAGTCCTGATCGCCGGAATAAGCCTTCAGGCTTATCGCCAGATCGAAACGTTGATCTTGCGGGCTGAACTGAAAGATCTTGGCGCAATAGCCGATTTGAAGGTCAAACAGATCAGTGACTGGAAAAAAAGGTATCTGCAAAAAGGAGATTTTTACCGCAGTGGAACGTTGCTGCAGGAGGAGTTCGACCTCTGGTTGCAGCAAGGGGCGCCATCGGGCGCGCATAAGCAACGGATTGAGGCGATGCTTGACGACATTCAGCGCCTCGATGGTTACCAGGATATTTCGTTATACGACAGGCAGGGCCTGCCCAGAGTCTCGACGACCAAGCATCTGCGGCGCAACATGGAAAACGAAAAGCTGGTGATGGATGCGATGCGTAGCGGCAAGGCGGCGATGTCCGATATCCACAGAAGCGAAAGTAATGCCGACGATATCGTGATAGACCTGGTCGCGCCAATGGTCGCCAACAGCGGAAACGGGGAGCAAATCGTAGGTGCCGTGAAGTTCCAGATCGACCCGCACTTGTTTCTCTACCCGCTACTGCATGAATGGCCCACGCCAAGTCTGAGCGCCGAGACATCGCTGGTCAGACGGGACGGCGACGCAGTTCTATTTCTCAACGAGGTGCGTCATTTGAAGGGCAGCGCACTTTCCTTGCGCGTTCCGCTAGCGGCGTTCACTTTACCCGCTGCGATGGCGGTGCTCGGCAAAACCAGTTCCATGGACGGGTTCGATTATCGCGGTGTTGCGGTGGTCGCAGAGATGCGCAGGGTGCCTGGAACCGACTGGTTCATGGTAAGCAAGATCGAAAAGGCTGAAATCTTTGCGCCCATCTCCCACCTCAAAAAATGGTCCTTATCCCTGGGGCTGGTATTTGCCCTGCTCGGCGGCATACTGCTATATGTCTGGCTAAAGGCAAATCATGCTCGCCACAAATTCCTCGACGAGCAGCGCGCTGCAGCTGTCGAGCGAGAAATGATGCTTGAACATTTTGCCTATTTCACCAGGCACGCCAACGATGTCATCTTCGTGGCCGACGAGTCCACCAGAATTATTGAGGCTAACGAGCATGCCATGGAAGTCTATGGCTATACGCGTGAAGAATTGCTGCAGATGCATATTCGGGATTTTCGTGATCCTGCCGAAGACCCCGCCCTTGTTCAAGGGCAGATAGCGCAGCTCAAGGCGCTTGGTGAACTGCGCTTCGAGGCGGCCAACCGGCGCAAGGATGGCAGCATCCTTTTCGTGGAAGTCAGTGCGCGTTACATCGAGTCGCAAGGCGTCAAATATCTGCAGGCCATCATCCGCGACGTCACCAAGCGCAAGCGTGCCGAGGAAGCTTTGGCGCAGCAGAAAGACTTCATCCGACATGTGATCGACACCGATCCGAGCCTGATTTTCGTCAAGGACGTCGAAGGCAGATTTCTATTAGTTAACCAGGCCATGGCCGCAATATATGGAAAGTCCCCGGAAGATCTGGTCGGACGCAAAGGGGAAGACTTCATTCCCGACAAGGAAGAAGTCCATATTTATTTGCAGGCAGACCGCGAGGTGATCACGAAGCGGCGCAAGACCATATCGGTCAGCCCTACCTCTTTGAGCGGATACGAGCGCTGGTTCCAGACGCTCAAGACGCCGATGGTGTTGTCGGATGGCACGGTGAACCTGCTGGGGATCGCGTCGGATATCACCGAGCGCATGAAGGCGGAGGAAAGGCTGCGCCAATCCGCGGCAGAAATCGAGGATCTTTACAACAATGCCCCATGCGGCTATCACTCGCTGGATAAAAAAGGCGTGTTCATTCGCATTAACAATACCGAGCTTCAGTGGTTGGGTTATACGCGTGAAGAGTTGATCGGAAAGGTGAGGATATCCGATCTGTACACGCCGCAAAGCCAGTTGCTGTTCGAGCAAACATTTCCTCGGCTCAAGGAAACAGGGGCCGTCCACGACCTGGAAATTGATATCGTGCGCAAGGATGGCACTTTGATGGCGGTGTTGCTGAACGCGACCGCCATTTACGATGCGCAGGGTCAGTTTTTGATGAGCCGCTCGACGCTTCACGACATCACCGTTCGCAAGTTTGCGGAAGAGGAATTACGCCTGCACAGCGCCATTGTTTCTCACATGGAGGAGGGGGTCTTTCTCACCAGCGTGCGCGATGGCGTAATCGTTTATGCCAATCCGAAATTTGAAAAGATGTTTGGCTACGAGCCTGGGGAATTGATCGGGAAGCATGTCAGCAGCGTCAACGCCCCCACTTACCGGGATCCGGAAACAACGGCGAAAATGATAAACGAAGTTTTGATCAGAAAAGGTAGCTGGTACGGCGAAGTGCTTAACGTGAAGCAGGACGGCACGCCTTTCTGGTGCCATGCAAGCGTCTCAACCTTCGAACACCATCACTATGGAACGGTATGGGTGGCCATCCATCAGGACATTACGGAACGCAAGTTGGCAGAAAACCGCCTGAGCGAAAGCGAGGAGCGCTTCAGGTCCATGGCTGACAAGGCGCCGGTCATGATCTGGATGGCCGAGGCCCATGGTACTCAACAGGACCGGCACTGCCATGACTGCCGCGATTATTTCACCCAGGGATGGCATGAGTGCAGCTTGCCGACACTGGAGCCCTCGTCACTGGACAAGCATGAATGCCGCTCCTTTTTCAACCAGAGATGGCATGACTTCACCGGCCTGACCACCGATCAGCTGCAGAATTACAACTGGCAGTACACTGTTCACCTCGAGGACAGGGCTTACTGTCTAGACAATTGCGAAGCTGCTTTCCTCGGTGCGCGACCGTTCAAGATCGAATACCGCTTGCGGCGCCATGACGGCGTCTTCCGCTGGGTGCAGGATACCGGCGTGCCGCGCTTTGACGAGGACGGGAATTTGCTCGGATTCATCGGTACTTGCTTCGATATAACCGAGCAGAAAATGTTCGAGGAAATGCGTACGGAGATCGAGCGTATCGGCAGGCTCAATATAGCCGGTGAAATGGCGTCCGGTCTGGCTCATGAATTGAGTCAGCCGCTCGGCGCCGCCAGCATTTACCTGGATGGATGCCTGAACCGCATGGCGGAAGACGACTGGGACCGGGAAAAACTCCAGAAAGCGGTCAGGCAAGCCCATATCCAGACGCAGCGGGCGGGTAATATCATCAGCCATCTCAAGGAAATGATGCGCAAGCAAGGACGCCAGTGCGAAATGATGGACATCAATTCCGTTATCAAGGATAGCGTTAATTTCCTTGAACAGGATCTGAACAGGTATTCCATCGCGGTCGTTCATGATTTATGCGACTTGCCCCTGACCAGTGTGAACAAGATTGAAATCGAGCAGATATTGCTCAATCTCATGAAAAATGCCATTGACTCCATGTCGTCCCAAGCGCGGCGCGAACTGCGGTTGGCCACACGCCTCATCAACAGCGGGACGATCATGACCACGGTAAGCGATACTGGGAAAGGAATACCTCCTGATGAACTGGACAAGGTGTTCAACCCGTTCCAGACTACGAAACAAAATGGACTCGGCCTGGGGCTGGGTATATGCCGTTCTCTGATCGAGAATTACGGCGGGAAAATATGGGCTGAAAAACGGAGTGACTGCGGAATGGAATTCAATTTTACGCTTCCCGTCGAGGTGATGTATGAATGAGATTGCCGTCCGACCCACCATATTCGTCGTGGACGACGACGAAGCCATGCGTGAATCCATTCACTGGCTGCTCGAATCGGTCAGCCTGTCCGCCCGCATGTTCAGTTCCGCGAACGAGTTCCTGACCGCCGGCGATCTGCACCAGCACGGCTGCATCCTGCTGGATGTGCGCATGCCGGGCATGAGCGGCATGGAACTGCTGGAGCAGCTGAAAGACCACGGCATCGTGCAGCCGGTGATCATCATCACCGGGCATGGTGATGTCCCCATGGCGGTCCGGGCACTCAAGCATGGCGCCTTCGATTTCATCCAGAAGCCCTTCAACGGCCAGGAACTGCTGGACCGGGTCAATGCGGCGCTCAAACTGGACCGGGAAAACCATCAGCAAAACAAGAAGATCGAAGGTCTGCGCAGCCATTTCGACGTTTTGACGACGCGCGAACGGGAAATCATGGAACTCGTCGTGGCAGGGGATTCGAGCAAGGTAATCGGGAAAAAACTCGGTATCAGTTCGAGGACCGTGGACATCCACCGCTCCAATATCATGAAGAAACTCAATATCCGGTCCATCGCCGAACTTGTTCAATGCCGCCTTGCGCTGGATCTGGAATAGCGCATGCCCACGCCCCATACGCCCCGGCAAAATCACCTTCTCGGCGCGCTTTCGGATGACGATTACCTGCGTTTGCTGCCTGACCTGGAACTTGTCCCCATGCCGCTCGGTTGGGCTGTCTGCGAGTCCGGTTGCCAGATGGGTTACGTATATTTCCCCACCACCAGCATCGTGTCCTTGCTTTCCGTCATGGAAAACGGGTTATCGGCGGAAGTCGCAATCACCGGCAATGACGGACTGGTCGGCGTGGCACTGTTCCTTGCGGGTCAAAGCACGCCGAACCGCGCGGTGGTGCAAAGCGCCGGTTTCGGCTACCGGCTGAAGGCGAGCGTTTTCAAAAGGGAATATAACCGCGGTGGCTTGCTGCAACATCTGGCACTGCGCCATACCCAGGCGCTGATCACCCAGATGACGCAGACCGCCCTGTGCAACCGGCACCATTCGGTAATCCAGCAACTGTGCCGCTGGCTGCTCCTGAGCCTGGACCGCTTGCCATCGAACGAAATGCAGACGCCCCGGGAACTGATCGCCAGCATGCTGGGAGTGTGCCGTGAGGGAGTCAAGGACGCCGAAGGGAAACTGCAGGCGGAGGGGTTGATCGATTACCGCAGCGGCCACATTCTTGTGCCGGATCGAACCAGGATGGAGAGTGAGGCATGCGAATGCTACACGGTGATTACGCGGGAAATGGAACGGCTACTCCCGCGTCAGAAGATGCCGCCTGAAACTGTCGCACTATCGACCTGAAAGCCTCATAAAACCGCTTCGTTGCGCGTCGCCCTGTAACGAAAAAAATCGCTCTCCCTCCCAGAACGCTTATGTATTGTAGGTATTTGTCCATATTGATAAGCGGGTGCGTTCACTACATGATATTGCTCACGACAGCGTGGGATATGCTGTAGGCGAAGCAGTTCATGAAGGGGAATGTTATGCATGCAGAGCCGATAGGGAAGGCCAGGCTGCAGTGTCGCTCTGTGGCAGAAGCGATGTCCGCGAACGACGCAGGCCAGGTAATCTGCGTCGTGACACCTGAGCAGGCGGGGGAAGCAGGGAGGGGTGAGGCTGAATGTGCATTGCAAAGCGAATTGCGACGCATGTCGGCTCAGCTTCTGACGATTCAGGAGAACGAACGGCGGCGCATCGCCACTGACCTGCATGACGGGCTCGGACAGTCGTTGACGCTGATCAGGCTGGCGCTGGAGAATCTGACCGAAATGCTGGCCGAGAATTCGTTCCGCGAGGCGGATGAGTCGATGCAGCATCTGAAGACAAAGGTTCTGGAAGCGTTCGGCGAATTGCGCCGCGTTGCCATGGACTTGCGCCCCTCGACGCTCGACGACCTCGGGATACTCGCGACCCTGTCGTGGTTCTTCCGCGAGTTTGAAAGCGCCTGCCGCAGCATCAAGATCGAGAAACATCTTCTGGTCCAGGAGAATCACATCCCCGTTCCGCTCAAGATAACGATCTTCCGCATCCTGCAGGAAGCCGTCAGCAATATCGTCAAGCACGCCCATGCCGACTACATCCAGGTGAGCCTCATCAAAGCCGATGGTGCGCTGCATCTCACCATCGAGGATAACGGGCAGGGCTTCGACCAGATCGGGCGTAGCAGATTCCAGTCGATAGACAAGGGCCTCGGACTCGTGAGCATGAAAGAGCGCGCGAATCATTCCGGGGGCACATACCGCATCGAATCGGCCATCGGGAAAGGTACGCGGATCTCCGTTACCTGGCCGAGCAGCTAGCAGCCTGTCGGACTTAAAGGAAATCGGCTGCAAATTCGCCTGGCCGGTCCATATTTCGCCGCTTTTTTGGGCAATAGAATAACTATTGCCCTG
>JBDKRR010000061.1:0-14407 GCA_039683315.1 Sulfuricella sp. | reverse complement strand
GGCTTGTCCGCGGCGGCGGTTTTGTCTTTGACGTCGGCTGCAGGCGCGGGTTTCTTCAACAGTGCGCTTTTCGGATAACCGGCCGCATCAAGCGCCGCATCCCAGGCGCCTTTTTCATAGCCCTTGTTCACCGCACTGCCGACCACCAGCACCGGGACATTAAGTTCGCCGGTCAATTTTTTCAGCGCCTGGGCATCGTCGGACGAGGTCTGCGGATTTTTGGTGGTGTAGGGGATGCCGCGCTGGCTGAGGAGTTCGCGGGCCAGGTCGCAGCCCATGCCGCAATCACTGGCGAAAAGCGTGACGGGGGATTTCATGACGGCCTGGCGGGTCTTGTAGGGCAGCCCGGAAGTGTCGATCGAGTTGCCGCCCAAATGCTTTTCTTCCACCTTCTTGGCGCTGGCCGGGGGCTGCTGATCGGTGTAGTGGACCTTGCCCTCGCCATCGACCCAGCGGTACAGTTCAGCCGCCTGGGCCAGGCTGGCGGCGATGCAGCAACATAAAAACAGTGCGAATTTCATGGCAACTCCTTTTGAAAGGTCATTATTCAAGTCCGGCACTCCAGCCAGTCCACCAGGTAATACAGGTTCAAGCCCTCCGAAGAGCGCGAAGGTCCGAGCACGCGGCCCGGATACAGGTTTTTGGCTGCGTCCGCGCCGCCGCACGCCGCCTCTTCGCTGGCCATTACCTGCACGCAATTTTCCGGGAAACGCTTGCGCTTGCGCTGCGGGGTGTAAATCAGGGCGAAATGCTCGCCCACAAGCTGCGAGCCAGGATCATAAAAAATGTTCTTGACCGGCATTACGGCGCCTTGTTTTTAGGCAAACTTTTCAGCCTGGTTTCGATCTGGCTGCACAAGGTTTTCAAGATCTTGATGCGGGCAAAATACTTGTCGTTGGCCTCAACCAGTGTCCAGGGCGAGGCCTCGGTGCTGGTGCGGTCCACCATGTCGCAGATCGCCTGCTCGTAGGCATCCCATTTTTCGCGGTTGCGCCAGTCCTCGTCGGTGATCTTGTAGCGTTTGAAGCCGGTTTTTTCGCGTTCCTTGAAACGCCTGAGCTGCTCGTCCTTGCTGATGGTCAGCCAGAACTTGCTCACCACGATGTTGTGGCGCGACAGCTGCGCCTCGAAGTCGTTGATTTCCGTGTAGGCGCGCATCCAGTCGGCTTCCGAGCAATAGCCCTCGACGCGCTCCACCAGTACCCGGCCGTACCAGGAACGGTCGAAAATCGTCACTCTTCCGCGCCGCGGCACATGGCGCCAGAAACGCCACTGGTAGGGTTGGGCGCGCTCTTCCTCGGTCGGCGCGGCGATCGGCACGACCTGGTAAATCCGCGCGTCCAGCGCGCTGGTGATGCGGCGGATGCTGCCTCCCTTGCCGGCCGCGTCGTTGCCCTCGAACACCAGGACCACGGTTATTTCCTTGAAGCGCGGGTCGCGCGTCAGCAAGGCGAGCTTGCCCTGATATTTCTCCAGTTCTTCCTCGTATTTCTTCTTTTCGATTTTCTGCGTGAGATCCAGTGTTTTGAGGATGTGCAGATGGTCGATCGACGGCAGCAAAGGCGGCGCATTGATGCCGCTCGGCTGCTTTTCAGGCGAATCGAGACGCTTGCGGATCGCTTCCTGGATCATTTTGCCGATGGTCAGGCTGCGGTAGCGCGGGTCTTCCCCTTCGACAATGAACCACGGCGCTTCGGCGGTGCTGGTGTGACGGATCACGCTTTCGTGCACGGTGCGGAATTTGTCGTAGAGCTTGAAGTGTTCCCAGTCCCGCTCGGTGACGCGCCAGCGCGTCTTGGGGTCTTTTTCCAGTACCTTGAGACGTTTTTCCTGCTTGTCCTTGGACAAATGCAGCCAGAACTTGATGATCAGAGCGCCTTCGTCGGTGAGCATTTTCTCCAGCCGCTTGGCTCGCTCCAGGCTCTGGTCGAGGTCGGCGGTCTTGGTGACGCCGTTGACGCGATTGAGGATCGGCCAAGTGTACCAGGAGCCGAGAAACACGCCGATTTTCCCCTTGGGCGGCAGCGCGCGCCAGAAGCGCCACATCATCGGCCGGTCGAGTTCTTCGTCGGACGGTTCGCCCATGCCATGTGACTGCACGTGGCGTGGATCCATCCACTCGTTGAGCAGGTTGACGGTTTCGCCGCGCCCCGCGCCGTCCACGCCGCCGAGCAGGACGATGACGGGAAATGCTCCGCTCTGCGCCAGGTCGAGCTGGGCGTCGAGCAGCGCTTCGCGCAGCAGCGGCACTTCCTTGTCATAGGTCGCCTTGTCTATCTTGTGACCCAGTTCTGCTGATTCGAACATGCGTATCCTCCCGGAGAAAGTGCTATCTCATACTCCTTTGCGGCAAAGATCAAGCGTCACGCTTTTGTCATCTCGACTAATTAGCATGATAGGTCTCTCTCATCCGGCCAGAATTCCCCATGAAAATCCTGATGGTTTCCGATGTCTATTTTCCGCGCGTCAACGGCGTGTCCACCTCCATTGCCACTTATCGCAGCGAGCTTGCCGCGCGGGGCCACGAAGTGTACCTGGTCGCGCCGGATTACGACGGTCTCGTCACCGACGACGAATTGCTCATTCAGCGCGTGCCCGCCCGGCGTCTGCCGTTCGATCCCGAGGACCGCCTGCTCAAGGCCGGCCACGTGCTGGCGCAACGCAGCGCCTTGAAACGTGCCGAATTCGACCTACTTCACATCCAGACGCCGTTCGCAGCGCACTATCTGGGGGTTAAGCTGGCAAAGGAACTGGGCATTCCACGCGTGGAAACCTACCACACCTATTTCGAGGAATATCTTTACCACTACCTGCCCTTTCTGCCCAAGGCGGTCACGCGCTACCTGGCGCGCAGCCTGTCGCGCCGTCAGTGCGACGATCTCGACGCGCTGGTGGTGCCCTCTCGCGGCATGCTGGAAGTGTTGCGCGGCTATGGCATCCAGACGCATGCGGAAATTATTCCCACCGGCCTGCCGGCAGAGAATTTCATCCACGGCGACGGGGCGGCGTTTCGTGTCAGATACGGCATTGCACCGCAGCGCCCGGTGATGCTTTACGTGGGGCGCGTGGCGTTCGAGAAAAACATCGGCTTCCTGCTCAAAATGACCGCAAGCCTCAAGCAGAAACTGCCCGACGTGCTGCTGCTGGTGGCGGGCGAAGGACCGGCGCTCAACCCGCTCAGGCGCGAGGTGGAACAGCTCGGCCTGTCCGACAATGTGCTGTTCGTCGGCTATCTCGACCGCAAGCGGGAGCTGCCGGACTGCTACCGCGCCGCCAACCTGTTCGTGTTCTCTTCCTGCACCGAAACGCAAGGCCTGGTGTTGCTCGAAGCCATGGCGCAAGGCGTGCCGGTGCTGGCCCTGGCGGAAATGGGCACGCGCGATGTGTTGCGCGAAGGACGCGGCGCCATGATCGCCGCCCATGAGGTGGAAGATTTCGCCGCCAAGGCGCTCCTGCTGCTGCGGCGCCCCGAAGAGGCTATGCACCTGGGCAAACTGGGCAAGGAGTATGCGGCAGAATGGTCAGCCGGCGCCCTGGCGGACAAGATGCTGGACTTCTACCAGCGCACCATCGAGCGCCACCATGAAGTCCCGACGCGCGCGGAAATCTGCGCGCCCAGCGCCTGCCTGAGTACCGGCGAGGATTGACGCAGCAAGAGCCCGCGGCATTGCCGCGCGCTTGGCTTCAGAGAGGGATGGCGAACGAGAGGGAGGCCACCGCGGCGCCGATCAGCGTGCCGGCCATCACGTCTGTGGGGTAATGCAGCCCCAGCACCAGGCGCGACAGCGCCACCAGCAGGGTAAAGGGCACCACCAGCCAGGCCATGAGCGGGTAGTAGGCCAGCAGCACGATGGTAAACGACACGGCGTGCAGCGTGTGGCCGGAGGGGAAGCTGAACTGGTCGAGCGGCGCTACGGTGACGCGGATTTCATCGTTGAACGCATAAGGCCGCTGGCGCTGGGTTTTGCCCTTGAGCCATTTATAAAGCAGCAGGCTGATCAGCCCGACCAGCACCATATGCAATACCGCAGGCAGCGCATCCATCTGATAGCGCAGCAACAGCAGGCCCATCAGGACATACCAGAACACGCCGTTGCCGAGGCGGCTGGCGAGGCTGAACAGGCCATGCACCAGGCGACCGTGGCTGGCGCGATTGAAGCGCAGGGTCAGAACATGCTCGTTTTCACAAATCCGGGACAAACGACAGCTGAGCTTTTCCATCATGGTTGCGCTCCCATTGCTTCACGGTTGTTACCACGAGCCGTTCGAAACGGTCATGGATCTGATCCCAGTCGATACCTTCCGCGCTGGTCCTGGCGTTGCGTCCCAGGCGTCGTGCGTTTTCGGTGTCCGAAACCAGGCTTTGAGCCTGGCCGATGAAGGCCTGCGGGTCGGAAAATGCGGCGCGCAAGCCGTTTTCGCCGTGGCGGATATGCTCGCGCGCCGCCGCATAGTCGTAAGCCACAACCGGCAAGCCGCTGGCCATGGCTTCCAGCACCACGTTGCCGAAGGTTTCGGTGGTGCTTGGGAAAAGGAGCAGATCGGCGGAGGCATAATGTTCCGCCAGGTCTTCGCCCTGACGCATGCCGGAAAAAATCACGTCCGGGTTCCTGGCCTGCAACGCCGCGCGTTCCGGGCCGTCGCCTACCATCACCAGTTTCATGCCGGGCCGGGAAGACTGCAGGTGACGGAAAGTGTCGATGACCAGCGGCAGGTTCTTTTCCGCTGCGAGCCGCCCGACGTAGAGCGCCACCAGGCAGTGGTCGGCAACGCCCCAGGACAAGCGCAGCAACTTGTTCCAGCGCGCCGGATTGAAGAGTTTCGTGTCCACCCCCCGCGCCACGACCTGCAGGCGGCGAAAGCCCGATCTGGCGAGCTCGTGGCGCAAGGCTTCGGTCGGCACCAGCGTGGTCAAGGTCTGGTTATGAAACCAGCGCAGGTAAGCGCGGATCGGTCCGCCCAGCATCGCCAAGCCATAATGCCGGGTGTAGGCGTGGAAATTGGTGTGGAATTCGGAAATGACCGGCAGGCGCAGCTTTCTTGCCGCCACGATGGCCGACCAGCCGAGCGGACCCTCGGTCACGACCTGCACCACGTGGGGGCGTCTGGCCCGCCACAGGCGCACCAGTTCGTCCGTGGCCGGCAGGCCGATCTTGAGACCTGCGTAACGCGGCATGGCAACACCGCGCACCAGCACCTCCTCGAACGCCGCCGAACTGACGCCCTGGTCCTGCGCGTGCTGGCGCGGTCGGACCAGCTGCACCTGGTGATAGCGACTGATCAGGCCCTGCACCATGCGCTGCGCCGTATGCGCCACGCCGTTGACCTCGGGCGGATAGGTTTCGCTGACCATCGCGACACGTAGCGGACGATATGGCTTGGGCGGGTTGAACTGGGGGTGTGGGATGTCTTTCATGCCGGAGTCTCGTGCCGTATGTCTGGCACTTTGCTCCGGCAAGAAGAAAATTTGATGACCGAAACGTGATGTTTCGGTGACAGCGCTGCGTCAGTCTCGACGCACTTGGGGATTAGCCCAGCAGCACCAGGCTCCACACAGTCACGACGTTGAGCAGGCCCAGCATCACTGCCGCGCTGCCGATATCCTTGGCGCGTTTGGCGAGGTTGTGGTTTTCGAGCGAGATGCGGTCCACCGTGGCTTCGATGGCGGAGTTCACCAGTTCGACGATGAGCACCAGCAACACGCTCGCCACCATCAACGCCTTGCCCGTGCCGGCGACCGGCAGGAGCAGGGCCACGGGGATGAGCAGGAGGGACAGGGCCACTTCCTGGCGGAAGGCGTCCTCGTGGCGGTAGGCGGCGGTCAGGCCGGCGAGGGAGTAGTGCATGGCGTTCCACACGCGACGCAGGCCGGTTTTTCCCTTGTGGGGGCTTTCTTCCATTGTTTTGTCCTTATGGTAATGAGTGATGAGAAATGGGTAATGAAAACCTCCAGCCATCACTCATCCCCCATTACTCATTACGTCTTCACTTCCAGTATGGGCTGCTGCGGTAAAATTTTTTCCAGGCCGCATCCATGCTTGTCAGATGCACCGTCACGCCGTGGGCGCTCCACCCCGAAACGGCACCGATGGCCGCGTTGTCCTGCAGCTTGAGCTGCTGCAGCAGGATATCGGTTGTCGCCGCGTCGTTCAGTACGCCCAGTTCCTCCTGCAGCGCGGCCAGCGCCTCGGTATACGCCAGCGCCGCCTTGCGCGGAAAGAGTGCGGCAAAAAATTCGGTAGCATAGCGGAGTTTCTTTACAGCAATGCGAACCTCGTGACGTTCTTCCGTCGGCATGGCCAGCAGCGATTTGCCGTGCCGATGCAGGGTTTTATGGCAGGCGTTCAGAACCCTCTTCGCCAGTTCCGCAACCGGTGCGTCGAGCTGAATTTTCTGTTCCGCGCTGGTATGGGCGTGCCAGCCATCCGCCATCAGCCAGGTGCCGAGCGTGAGCAGCATGCGGTCGTAGCGGTGCGAGCGCAGCGCCATATGCGCCTCGTTGCGGGCGGACGCCTGGGCCCGCCTGGCGGCCTGAAACAGCTGCTGCAAGGCTTTGTCGGCGGGAAATTGCTTGAGTATGGGCGGCATGGTCTGGGTGACGAACACGTCCCAGTTGCGTGCCGGACCCAGGGCATTGGCCAGCCATTTCAGCTCCTCGCCGATGGCGCGGTAACTTTCCCTGGGAATGGCCGATTTGAAGAGCGGCAGCGCAGAGCGCAGGCGACGCAGCGCGACGCGGATCTGGGGGATGTTTTCCGGGTTGTCGCTGAGCAGCGCGCCTTCCTGGTTGGCTGTCCAGTGGCTGATGCAGTTCCAGGCGATGGCCTGGAAAGCCTGCGTGACGCTCATGTCCCGCGTCATTTCTAGCGTTTCGGCCTTGGTCACCAGGGACGGCGCCGCCTGGCTGAGGCGGTAGCCGCGGTCGGCCTTGCTCACGTTCTCCAGGCGCAGCGGGATGGTCTGCTGCAGTTCCAGCGCAGCCAGGAACAGGCGCGCCGGGTTTCCGTGCTTCAACTCCAGTTCGATTTCGCATACCGGCGAGGTCTTGTTGCCGCTTTTGACTTCGCCCTGGTCGAGCGCCAGTTCCACCTCGTCGCCGTCGTCCCAGCGCAGCAGCCAGGTGGTGCGCTTGAATTCGGTGGTGAATATTGGTCGCAGCCGATCCCGTACTAAGGCGGAAGAAAACAGCTTGAGCAAGGATGGTGAGTCGATTTTGGTGAGATCGGGGCGCTCGTGCGCCACTTCGTCTTCCCATTCGCCGCGCTGGTGCAGTCCTGCCCGCACCTCGCCGCCGCCCTTCACCGTCTGCACCCAGCGCGCACCCACGCGGCGCACGCGCAGGGCGACACGCTGCTGACGCAGGGTCAGGTCAGGGGTGTCGAAGTAAATGCTGAGCAGGTGTCGGGTGTTTGCCCGGCCTGCGGCCTGGGCCTTGAGCAGCGGGTGACGGCGCAGCCTGGCGATGTCCGCCGGATTGATGAGAAGCTTGAGCTCGATTTCGGTAGCCATGTTTAACGTGAACTCGCGTAGCGAGCCTTCGTCCCCCTCTCCCGGTACCCGCAAGGGGCATCCCCGCCGAGAGCGGCAGCAAAGCTGCTCGCACTGGCGAGACGGGGGAGGGCAGGGGTGGGGGAAATGGGCATGGCGGGGTTCATGATCGGGTGTCGCACCTTTGCCATGGCCTTAGACCGAAATCCATTCCAGTATGGGCTGCCACTGCTCCACGTCGCGCGCAGCGCGGGAGGGCGGCAGGTCGAACAGGCTTACGCCTTCTTGAGCGCACTGCACGTACAGCTGGGCGTCGCGCAAATAGGTCAGCACGGGAAATTCCACGGCCAGCAGGAATTCCGCCAGTTCCGCAGCCGATTTGGTGCGCGGGTCTACCCGCATGCCCACCATCGCTACCTGGCTCCTTTCCTTGCGCACCGCCTTTTCCTCGCGCAGCACGCGGAGAAAATCGCTCGTCGCCAACATGTCGAAGGCGGAAGGCTGCACCGGGACGATCACCAGTTCCGCCAGCTTGACCGCGGCGGACAGTTTGTCGCCGTGCAGGCCGGCGGGGGAGTCGATCACCATCCAGTCTGGTTTCGACGCCTGCTTGTGCGCCTGGTGGCTTTGTATGGTGGGCAATTGCGCCGGGCGGCGTTTGAGCCAGCCGGCGGAAGACTGTTGCCGGTCCAGGTCGGCCAGTACCACGTGCCGTCCCAGGCTGGCGAGGTAGCCGGCCAGATGCGTGGCCAGGGTGGTTTTGCCGCTGCCTCCCTTGGGGTTTGCGACCAGGATGGATCTCATGACAGCCGGGTGGCCATCAGGTTCAGCAGCTCGCATTGCGCCGATAGCGGCTTGGCGCGACGCGATATTTTGCGATGATAAAGGCCTTCCGCATCCATCTCCCAGGTCTGAACATTATCCTTGCGGTAGGGTTCGAGGCCTTCCCGGATCACGCGTTTCTTGAGGCGCGGATCGAGGATCGGGAAGGCCACCTCGATGCGCCGGAACAGGTTGCGGTGCATCCAGTCCGCGCTGGCGAGATAGACGTCCTGGGCGCCGTTGTTGCGGAAATAGAAAATCCGGCTGTGTTCCAGGAAACGCCCGATGACCGAGCGCACGCGGATGTTTTCGGACACACCGGGAACCCTTGGCCGCAGCGCGCATACGCCGCGCACGATGAGGTCGATCTTCACGCCGGCACAGGAGGCTTCGTAGAGCGCCTGAATGACTTCCGGCTCGAGCAGCGAGTTCATCTTGGCGATGATCGCCGCCGGTTGGCCGGCCTTGGCGTGTGCGATTTCCTGGTGGATCGCCTTGATGATCTGGGCATGCATGGTGAACGGCGACTGCCACAAGTGCGTATGCTTGGCGGCCTTGCCCAGTCCGGTGAGTTGGGCGAAGACGTCGGAAACATCGCTGCAGATATCGTCGTTGCAGGTGAACAGGCCGAAATCGGTATACAGCTTGGCCGTGCGCGGGTGGTAGTTGCCGGTCCCGAGATGCACGTAGCGGCGCAGGCCGCCTTCCTCGCGCCGCACCACCAGCAGCATCTTGGCGTGCGTCTTGTACCCCACCACGCCGTACACCACGTGGGCGCCGGCGTCTTCCAGGCGTGCCGCCCAGTTGATGTTGGCTTCCTCGTCGAAGCGCGCCATCAGTTCCACGACGACCGTCACTTCCTTGCCATTCTTCGCCGCATTGATCAGCGCGTCCATCAGCACGGATTCCGAGCCGGTGCGGTACACCGTCTGCTTGATGGCCAGCACGTCGGGGTCGTCGGCCGCCTGCTGGAGGAAGTCGACCACCGGGTTGAAGGACTGGAACGGCTGGTGCAGCAGCACATCGCCGCTGCGGATGCTCTGAAACATGTCGGGCTGCTTTTCGTCCAGGCATTGCGGCAGGCCCGGGATGAAAGGCGGGTATTTAAGGTCGGGGCGGTCCACCAGGTCCGGGATGTGGAACAGGCGCACCAGGTTCACCAGTCCGTTGACCTGGTAAAGGTCGTCCGGCGCCAGATCGAACTGCTTGAGCAGGAATTCGGTCATCTCCGGCGAACAGTTGTCCGCCACTTCGAGCCGCACCGCGTTGCCGTAATGGCGGTGCGAAAGCTCGCCCTGCAGAGCCTGACGCAGGTTGGTGACCTCTTCCTCGTCGACGAACAGGTTGGAGTTGCGCGTGACGCGGAACTGGTAGCAGCCTTTCACGTGCATGCCGGAGAAAAGCTCGCCGACATGGGCGTGCAGGATCGAGGAGAGGAAGACGAAGCCGTACTCGTGTCCGGCAATTTCCTTGGGCAGCTGAATGACGCGCGGCAGCACCCGCGGCGCCTGCACGATGGCGGCATCGGAACTGCGCCCGAAGGCATCCTTGCCTTCCAGTTCCACGGCGAAGTTGAGGCTCTTGTTCACCACGCGCGGAAAGGGGTGGGCCGGATCGAGACCGATCGGCGTCAGCACCGGCATCACTTCGCGGAAGAAATACGCCTTGATCCACTCGTTTTGCTCCGGGCTCCAGTGGGTGCGGCGCAGGAAGCGGATGTCCTGGCGCGCCATGGCGGGCAGAATCACCTCGTTGAGCAGCTTGTATTGCTGTTCGACCAGGATGTGCGCCTCGTGGCTGACCTGGTCGAACACCTGGCGCGGCGACATCCTTTCCGGCCCGGTGACGACGCTCTTGAACTTGATTTGCTCCTTCAGGCCGGCGACGCGGATTTCGAAAAACTCATCCATGTTGCTGCTGACGATGCACAGGAACTTCAGCCGCTCCAGCAGGGGGTTGGAGTCGTCCGCCGCCTGCTCCAGCACGCGCCGGTTGAAGGCGAGCTGGGACAGTTCGCGGTTGATGAAGTATTCCGGTGCACTGAACTTGGATGTCATGTTTTATCGCTGAGGGTGTTGTGCGAGGGGTGAATCAGTGTTTCGGCGGCACGTATCCCTGGGCTTTGTCGGCGCCGGCGCCGAAGAAATGGCTCTCGGTCTGTTCGGCCAGGTATTTGCGTGCCTTGGGATCGGCCAGGTTAAGCCGGTTCTCGTTCACCAGCATGGTCTGCTGTTTGACCCATGCCGCCCAGGCTTCCTTGGAGACGTTTTCGTACAGGCGCTTGCCCAGATCGCCGGGATAGGGGGGAAAGTCGAGCCCCTCGGCTTCCCGACCGAGTTTGATGCATTTAACCATTCTAGCCATGTGAATTACTCCTTGTTTTCTTCAACTCTTGATAATAACCAAAAAACACCACGCAAACTACCGTATAGCTTAACTTCTGGCCGGATATGCGATAATTCAACCCATGCAATGGTTCTTCCGACACTTCGCGCGCTTGCCGCTGGCATGGTTGCATGCACTTGGCATCGCAACCGGCTGGCTGGTCTACTGGTCATCCGGCAGCTACGCCGCCCGCATGCGCGAAAACATTACCCGCAGCGGCCTGTGCGCATCGCCAGAGGCGTGCCGCCGCCTGCTGCGCGCGGCGATTGGCGAAGCGGGCAAGAGCGTGCTGGAACTGCCCGCCGTCTGGCTGCGCCCCTACGAACAAGTGCTGCAGCTGGTATGCAAGGTAGAGGGCTGGAGCCAGGTGGAAGAACTGGCGCGCGATGGCCGCGGCATCCTTTTCCTTACCCCCCACCTGGGCTGTTTCGAAATTTCCAGCCTGTTCATCGCCAGCCATATGCCGATCACCATCCTCTACCGTCCGCCCAAGCTGCGCTGGACCGAACCGCCCATGCTGGCGGGGCGCGGGCGCGGCCAGGTCAGCATGGCGCCGACCGACCTCAAGGGCGTCAAGGCGCTGCTCAAGGCGCTGAAGCACGGCCAGTCCGCCGGCATCCTGCCCGATCAGGTGCCCGGCAAGGGGGAAGGCGTGTGGGCTGATTTCTTCGGCCGCCCGGCCTACACCATGACCCTGGTGCAGCGCCTGCAGCATTCCACCGATGCCGCCATCGTGCTGGTGTTTGCGGAACGCCTGCCCGGCGGGCGGGGCTACGACCTGTGGTTCGAACCGCTGGCGCAAGACTTGCCGCAGGATGCGGCGCAGGGCGCACGCGCCCTCAATGCGGCGGTCGAAGACCTGGCGCGGCGCAACCCGGCGCAATACCTGTGGAGCTATAACCGCTACAAATCGCCGAAAGGGGCGCAGTGATCCGCTTCGGCATTTTCGTTTTCTGGCTGCTGCATTTTCTCCCCCTCCCCGTGCTGGCGCCGATTGGCAAGGGCATGGGCATGCTGCTCTACGCGCTGGGGCGCGAGCGGCGGCGGGTGGCGCGCATCAACCTGCGCCTGTGCTTTCCTGAGTTGAGCGATCGGCAACGCGAAAAACTGCTGCGTGCCCACTTCCGCGCCTTCGGCCAGAGTCTGCTCGATCGCGGCATCCTGTGGTGGTCGTCGGAGCGCCGCCTGCGCCGCCTGGTTCAGGTGGAGGGGCTGGAACACTGGCAGGCGGTGCAGGGCAAACCGGTGATCTGGCTGGCCCCCCATTTCGTCGGCCTCGACATGGGCGGCGTGAGGCTGACGGCCGATCATCCCCTGGTTTCCATGTACAGCCGGCAAAAGAGCCAGGCCATCGATGAATTGCTGCTGCACGCCAGAACACGCTTCAACCCCTGCATCATGGTGTCGCGCCAGGAAGGGCTGAAGCCGGTGATCAAGGCGATGAAACAGGGCCTGCCGTTCTACTACCTGCCGGACATGGATTTCGGTGCGCGCGATGCTGAATTCGTGCCATTTTTCGGCGTTCCAGCCGCCACCGTCACCGCCCTGCCACGCCTCGCCAAGCTTACCGGAGCCCTAGTGCTGCCGGTGGTGACGCGCCAGTTGCCCGGCGGCAGGGGTTACGTCGCACGTTTCTATCCCGCCTGGGAAAACTTTCCCGGCGGCGGCAGCTACGCGGACACCATGCGCATGAACCAGTTCATCGAGGAGCGGGTCAAGGAAATGCCGGAACAGTATTTCTGGCTGCACAAGCGCTTCAAGACCCGGCCGCCCGGCGAGACGAGAATCTACGCTCACTGAGCGAGTTGATGGCAGTGCCTCTTCGCATTCGATCCCGGATGCCGCAAGATTAGGCGCCAACCCCGTACTCTGTTAAGATGCCGGCCTGCGGCATTTGTCTCCAGTCCTCGCGCCGCTGCCCTTCGGGCTTCATCAAAACCCAATTCGTCCTAAGACTGGCGCCCGACGAGGCGACAGGTCGATATCATTTCCAGGAATTCCATGTCTTTTTCTTCTCTCGGCTTGTCCGATGAAATCGTCCGTGCCGTTACCGAGCACGGTTACACCGTTCCCACCCCGATCCAGGCGCAGGCTATCCCCACCGTGTTGATGGGCGGCGACCTGATGGGCGGCGCGCAGACGGGTACCGGCAAGACCGCGGGCTTTACCCTGCCGCTCCTGCACCGTCTTTCTGCCGGCGGGGACAAGACGCCAGCTGGCGGCCATGCGCCGATCCGTGCGCTGATGCTTACGCCGACGCGTGAACTTGCCGCGCAGGTGGAAGAAAGCGTGCGCACCTATGGCAAATATGTGAAGCTCAAGTCCATGGTGATGTTCGGCGGGGTCAACATCAACCCGCAGATCCAGCGCCTGCGCAGCCGCGTCGACATCCTGGTCGCTACACCGGGCCGTTTGCTCGACCACCTGCAGCAGAAAACGGTCGATCTTTCGCACGTCGAGATTCTGGTGCTGGACGAGGCCGACCGCATGCTGGACATGGGCTTTATCCGCGACATCAAGCGCGTGCTCGCGGTTTTGCCCAAGCATCGCCAGAACCTGCTGTTCTCCGCTACCTTCTCCGACGAGATCAAGGCGCTGGCGGACGGCCTGCTCAACAAGCCGGTGCTGATCGAAGTGGCGCGCCGCAACGTTACCGCCGACACGGTGGCGCAGAAGGTCTACAAGGTCGACCGCGAAAGAAAGCGCGAGTTGCTCACCCACCTGATCAAGGAACACAACTGGCACCAGGTGCTGGTGTTCACGCGCACCAAGCACGGCGCCAACAAGTTGTCCGAGCAATTGACCAAGGAAGGCATCCCGGCGTTAGCCATCCACGGCAACAAGAGCCAGGCGGCGCGCACCCGTGCCCTCAGCGAATTCAAGAGCGGCAGCCTGCAGGTGCTGGTGGCCACCGACATCGCCGCGCGCGGCATCGACATCAGCGAATTGCCTCACGTGGTCAACTTCGAGCTTCCCAACGTGCCGGAAGATTACGTCCACCGCATCGGCCGCACCGGCCGCGCGGGTTCTGAAGGCGAAGCCGTTTCGCTGGTGTGCATCGATGAAAAGAAACTGCTGTCGGACATCGAGCGGCTGATCAAGCGCGAGATACCAGAGGTCGTAGTGCCGGGCTTCGAGCCCGACCCGTCGATCAAGGCCGAGCCGATCCTGAATGGCCAAAATCGGGGCGGGGGAGGACAGCGTTCCGGCCAGGGTCGTGGTCAACCGGGCGGCAACCGTTCCGGTAACGCTGCGCCAAGGCCCAGGAGCCCGGCGGGAACAGGCGGCAAGCCGCCGCTGCATCGTTCCGGCGGACGCGGTCGCTAAGCGCGTCAGATAACCGAGGGGGCTATGTGCCCCCTCTTTTTTTGCGTTGCACAAACCAGAGCGCATAGATGGCCGCATTCAGAATCACCACGCCAAGCCCGAGCACAAGCTGGATCTCGCGCGTCAAATCTACCGGGTAGATCAGGGGAAGGATGTAGTGTTCGGTGAAGTCGCCGGGGTAGCCCGGCTTGCCGCTCGCCTGCCGCAGCAGGTTTTCCAGCGGCGTGAGCGGGCAGACCCACCCGGTGAATTCGATCAGCGCCCCCCAGATGGCTGCCGGCACATGCAGCCAGGCCAGCCGGCGCCATTTCAGGACGAGAAATCCGCCCGCGACCACGAACAGGATGAATGCGAAGTGGAGCAGGACGACCAGATCGGCGGCGAT
>JBDKRR010000060.1:0-2675 GCA_039683315.1 Sulfuricella sp. | reverse complement strand
ACTTCGCCTCACCCCTCACGCCTTACTCCTCACGATCAAGCTGCAAGCTTGGATATGTCGGCCACCTGGTTCATCAGGTCGCCGAGGGATTTCAGCAATGCGAGACGGTTGTTGCGGATCAGCGGTTCGTCCGCCATCACCATCACCCCGTCGAAGAAGCTGTCTACCGCCTGGCGTGCACCGGCCAGACGGGTCAGGGCGCCGGTGTAGTCCTCGTTCTGCAACAGGGAAGTGACCTGGGGTGCGAGGCGGCTTACCACCTCGAACAGCTCGCGCTCCGCCGCTTCCTGCAGCAGCGCCGGATCGGCATCTCCGCTCGGAGCGTCGGTTTTCTTGAGGATGTTCTGAATGCGCTTGTTGGCAGCGGCGAGTGCCGCGGCCTCGGGCAGTTTCTTGAACTCGCGCACCGCGTCAAGACGCGGCGTCACCAGGTCGATGCGGGTGGGATTCTGGCTGACCACCGCTTCGATTTCATCGGGATCGAAGCCCTTGTCGCGCAGGTAGTTTTTCAGGCGTTCGAGCATGAAACCGTGCACGTCCTGCACCACGCTGTCGGCGATGACTTCGGCCGGGAACTGCCCCTTGGCCAGATTCAGCAGGGACACCAGGTCCAGCGGCAGCTGCGATTCGATCAGCATGCGCAACACACCCAGGGCGTGGCGGCGCAGGCCGAAGGGGTCCTTGTCGCCAGTGGGTACCAGGCCGATGCCGTAGATGCCCACCAGGGTGTCGAGCTTGTCCGCCAGTGCGGCAGCGGCAGCGACATTGTCCTGGGGCAGTGCGTCGCCGGCGAAGCGCGGCCAGTAGTGCTGCTCGACGGCGCGCGCCACCGCCTCGGGTTCGCCGTCGTGAGCGGCGTAGTAGTGGCCCATGATGCCCTGCAACTCGGGGAATTCACCCACCATGTCGGTGATCAGGTCGGCCTTGGCGAGGTAAGCGCCGCGCTCGGCCTGGGCCGCGTCGGCCCCGAGGTGGCGGGCGATTTCACCGGCCAGCTTGGCGAGGCGCTGTGCCCGCTCCATCTGGCTGCCCAGCTTGTTGTGATACACCACGTTGGCGAGCTTGGCGACGCGGGATTCGAGCGATTTCTTGCGGTCCTGGTCGAAGAAGAACTTGGCGTCAGCGAGGCGCGGGCGCACTACCCGCTCGTTGCCGCCAATCACTGCGGACGGGTCGGCGGGGCGGATGTTGGACACGATCAGGAAGCGGTTGGTCAGCTTGCCCGAGTTGTCCAGCAGGGGGAAATATTTCTGGTTCGCCTTCATGGTGAGGATCAGGCATTCCTGCGGGACGTCCAGGAAGCCTTCTTCGAAGTGGCCGGCCAGCACGTTGGGGCGTTCCACCAGCGCTGTCACCTCGTCCAGCAGGGCGTCGTCCTCGATCGGCGTCACGCCGCCGATTTTTTTCGCCGCTTCCCGCAACTGGCGGGCGATGTCGGCGCGGCGTTCTTCAAAGCTGGCGATGACCGCGCCTTCGCTCTCCATCTGCGCAGCATAGCTGTCTGCATCCTTGATCGTGATGGAGGCGGTGGCGGCCTCGAAGCGGTGGCCGCGGGTTTCGCGCCCGGCGGCGAGACCGAGCACCGAAACCGGAATCACGTCCGCGCCGTGCAGGGCGACTAGGGCGTGGGCCGGGCGCACGAAATTGACGGTGTTCCAGCCATCGGCCAACTGGTAGCTCATCACCTTGGGGATGGGCAGTTTTGCCAGAGCCTCGTCCAGAGCCTGTTGCAGCCCCTTGAGCAGCGTTGCTCCGCGCACTTCGGTGTCGAAGAACAGGGCCTCTGCCTTGCCCTCGCCCTCGCGCTTGAGGCGGGGCAGGATGGATGCGTCCAGCCCCATGGCCGCCAGGCGTTTCTGCAATGCCTGGGTGGCCTCGCCGTTGGCATCCAGCCCGATGCTCACCGGCATGAGCTTGTGCGATACCGGCTTGTCCGCTGCCTGTGCGGCGACATGCGTGACATGTGCGGCGAGGCGGCGCGGCGAGGCGTAGGGGGTAACGATCGACGCTTCGCCCGCCAGCCCCTGAGCCTTGAGGGATTCGAACAGGCTGGCGGAGAATGCCTCGCCCAGTTTCCTGAGGGCTTTGGGCGGCAATTCTTCAACGAATAGCTCGACGAGAAGGTTCTTGGTGGTCATGTTCATGCTGCCTTCTTTTCGATCTGCGCCAGAACTTCGGCGGCCCAATTCTTCGGCGCCATGGGGAAGCCCAGGCGGGCGCGGCTGTCGAGGTAGCTTTGGGCGACGCTGCGCGCCAGGTTGCGAATGCGGCCGATGTAGGCGGCGCGTTCGGTGACGGAGATCGCGCCGCGTGCGTCCAGCAGGTTGAAGGAATGGCCCGCCTTGAGCAGTTGTTCGTAGGCGGGCAGTGCCAATTGCTGTTCCATCAGGTGTTTGGCTTGCTTCTCGTGGGCGTTGAAGGCGGTGAGCAGGAATTCCACGTCGCTGTGTTCGAAATTGTAGGTCGACTGCTCCACCTCGTTCTGGTGGTAGACGTCGCGGTAAGTGAGCCCTTCCGTCCAGAGCAGGTCGAATACATTGTCCACGCCCTGCAAATACATGGCCAGGCGTTCCAGGCCGTAGGTGATCTCGCCGGTGATGGGCTTGCAGTCGATGCCGCCGACCTGCTGGAAGTAGGTGAACTGGGTCACTTCCATGCCGTTCAGCCACACTTCC
>JBDKRR010000059.1:0-7049 GCA_039683315.1 Sulfuricella sp. | reverse complement strand
GCGCCGCGCCGTTGCCGTGTTGCAGCGCTTCGCCGAGGGTCAGGTTGGCCACCAGCCAGGGAGCGTACTGCACAGCACTTGCCGCATCCCGAAGACTGCTGTCCAGGTCCGCCACGACATGGGGCAGGACGAAGACCGGTGCGGCGAAAATGACCCTGTTGGCGCGCCAGCGCACGGTGCGGTTTTCCCGCGCAAGGTAGACGTCCAGTTCGACATGGCGCGGATATTCCGCGATGCGGTGCACCAGCGCTGCGGTTTCGACCCGTTCATCGAAGCGCTGTCGCATCTGCTGGGCCAGCCAGGCATTGCCCTCAGGCCAGGTCAGTACCTGTTCGCCGTCGCCGTTTGCCGCGAAGCCGTCGCGGCTGAGAAAATAGTGCAATCCCGCCCAGGCAGAAACTTCCCCGTGATGGCTGCCGTAATCGTCGCGGCAGCCATAGTTGACGTACCAGTGCAGCGGTTCCGAGTCCAGACCGTGCTGCAGCATGAAGGCGCGCATGGAGAGGGTGTCCAGGGCAAGCAGTTCCGGGTCGCGGGATGAGAGTACGGCCGGAATGGCGAAGGCTCGCTCGCCGGTTGCGCTGCGCTGCTGGCGGTAGCGCTCCAGCAGGTCGAAGAAGCGGCGGTATTGTTCCTGATCGCGCCTGGTAGCGCCGATTTGCGGCAGCAGCCCTTCCTGCCAGATGCCATGTCTGTAGAGCCGCTCCTGCGGGGCGAAGCAGAGGAAGCGCTCGTCGTAAACCGGCGCCTCGGCATGAGGATCGCCGCGCAGCACGCCGAGATCGGCCAGCAGTTCGCGCACGTCGCGCGCTTCCGGTCCGGGGAGGGGGAGATAATGCGCGCCCCAGGGGTAGGCAGAAACCGCGTTGTGCCCGGCGCGGGCGTTGCCGCCGGTTTCGTCTTCCAGTTCGAACAGGCGGAAATCGCCGAAACCGGACTTGTTCAGCTTCCAGGCGGAGGAAAGGCCGGCTATGCCGCCGCCCACGATGGCCACACCAACCTGGCGCGTCTCGGACGGCGCCGGGAAATCGCGCCCGCGCAGGCGGTGGCCACGTTCGAGCCCTGCGCCGAGAAGGTTGCCGGGCGGCAGGCCGGGTTTGGAAGGCGAGTGGCACCCCGGCAGGCACGCGGCTGCAGCGAGGGAGAGCAGGAAGTCGCGGCGCTTCATGGTGCCTGGTGTTTCCACTCCGCTTCGTAGTAGTGCACCAGCGCCTGGTTATTGAGGCGGTTGATCTCGGTCTCCATGGGCGCCATGTCCTTGGGGAACTGGAACAGCGTCGGCGTGAGGTCGGCACTGACGAAGCGCAGGTTGGCCGCGTAATGATCAGGCTGGACATAGGGATGATGGCTGGCAATGATGTAGCCCCATTCCCCGAACGAAGGCACCAGTGCGTGGTACGGCGTGGCCTGCAGACCGACGCTTCTGATGGTGTTGACGATGCACCAGAACGACTGCCGGGCATAGAGCGGCGAGGTCGACTGGATCACGGCCAGGCCATGCTGCGACAAGCGCTTTTCCAGCAGGCGGTAGAACGTGTTGGTGTAGAGCTTGCCCAGGGCGAAATTCGTCGGATCGGGGAAATCCACCACGATGAAGTCGTAGAACTCGCCGTTTTTCTCCAGCCACAGGAAGGCGTCGTCGTTGACGAGTTTGAGCTTAGGCGAATGCAGCGCGTCCTGGTTAAGTTCGCGCAGCAGCGGCAGGCGGGAAAACAGCCTGGTCATGTTGGGGTCGAGATCGACCAGCGTGATGCTCTCGATTTCCGGATACTTGAGGATTTCTCGCACCGCCAAGCCATCGCCGCCGCCCAGCACCAGCACGCGGCGCGGCTGTTTGATGGACTGCAGGGCGGGATGAATCAGGGCTTCGTGGTAGCGGTATTCGTCGCGCGAGGAAAACTGCAGGTTGCCGTTGAGGAACAGGCGGACGTCGTCTTTCCAGCGCGTCAGCACGATGCGCTGGTAGGGCGTGGTTTCCGTATAGATAATTTCGTCGGCGTAGAGGTTTGATTCCGCCAATGTGGTGAGGCGATCCGCGCCCGCCAGTCCGGCGACCAGCAGCGCGCTGACGACAACGCACTGGGCGGCCATCCCTTTCAGGCCGGCAAGCTGGGCGCGGAACAGCCACACCGCCCAGCCCGCCACCAGGGTGTTGAGCAGACCGAACATCAGGCTGGTGCGGATCAGGCCGAGATGGGGTGCGAGCAGGAGCGGAAAGGCCAGCGACACCACCAGCGCGCCGAGATAGTCGAAGGTCAGCACCTGCGATACCAGGTCCTTGAGCCCGTAGTGCTGCTTGAGGATGCGCATCACCAGCGGGATTTCCAGCCCTACCAGGATGCCGGTCAGCAGCACCAGGCCATACAGCACTACTTTGAAGGGGCCTGCGGCCCAGGCGAACACCAGGAACAGCAGCGCGGCGGAAAATCCGCCCACCACCCCGACCATCAGCTCGATCTGGATAAAGCGCGCCACCAGGCCCTTGACGATGTGGCGCGACAGGTAGGAGCCCACGCCCATGGCAAAGAGGTAGGTGCCGATGATAGTGGAGAACTGGGTGACCGAATCGCCCAGCAGGTAGCTCGACAGCGCACCCGCCACGAGCTCGTAGACCAGCCCGCAGGACGCAATGATGAATACCGAGGCGAGCAGGGCGAGATTCATGCCGCCGCCCGCTGTTTAACGGTCATGGCAAACGAGTCACACCAGATCATGAAATTCGCCATGACCGTTTCCCTCATCCCAGCCCTCCAAACCCTCTCCCCAACCCTCCCCCTGTACCCGCAAGGGGCATCTCCGCCGAGAGCGGCAGCAAAGCTGCTCGCTCTGGCGAGACGGGGGAGGGGGCAATTGCCCTTCCCCCCGCAAGCGGGGGGAAGTTGGAAGGGGGGAATTGGCATGCGGGGGACGCAGTCTCGCTGCGCGAGTTCACTTCAGCCATGAATGGCGGAGGCGACGATGATGGCGATGCCCAGGCACATGGCGCCGACGATGATGGACAGGGGGAGGTTCTTGTCCTCGACGATTTCCTTCCACAGGTCATAAGGCGTGAGTTTGTCTATGACGATGAAGGAAAACCAGAACAGCGCCACGCCCAGCAGGGAATAGAGCAGCGAATTGATCAGGTAGATGGGATTGATGACGTCCATAGATGTCTCCTAGATAGGTTTTACTTGTGATAAGCGCTGCGCGCCGTTCCGGGTTGAGGCTTGCCTTCGTTGACGCTGTATACGCTCCAGCCGTGGTACTGGGCCCAGGAGAACAGGCTGAGCGCCAGCAGGCTGGTCGCCAGATAAGTCTTAAACAAGAAGAGGGCTCCTTTCAGTCATCGCTGCTGTCGCTGTCGTCGCTGCTGTCCGTGGGCGCGTAGTCGCTTTCTGCCCAGCGCCGGCGCTCGAAGGACGAGCTGCGCCACCAGGCGATGATGGGAAAAGTCAGCAAGCCCAGCAGGGCGAGAAAGAAGTTGGTCCACATCGGTACGTCGCGCCTGACTTCGATCCGGTCGCTCATGGCGACGTTGCTACCGGGCGGCGTTTCGGGATCGATTTGCAGCAGGTAATTGCCGGGCGGGATTTCCGACAGCACGACCGCGTCGTGGGCGTTGCCCTCCGACCAGGAGCCATCGCTGTCGTATCCGTGGTAATAGCTGACTTCCCGCCCGAAGTGGTAGGACTGTCCGCTACCGGTTTCCACCAGGTTGATGTCGAGATAGAGCCAGTTGTTGTCGAGATCGGTGCGGTTTTCGATGACCAGATTGCTTGCATGTCCGCCAACCGGGAAGACCTCGGTGGTAATTGTCTGGCCTTTGGGGATCTGGGAAAAATCGAGGCTTTGCTGGAACACCGTGCGGTCCTCCGCGCTGACGAGGAAAAACACCTGGATCGCGATGGCAAGCAGCGCGAAAATCCAGAAGGCTTTCCAGTATCGGCCAGCCTGGCCGCTGTGAGGGGAGGGCTGGTTGGCGTACACGCCGATTGGCGCGGGCAGAGGGGAGGGCAGCTTGAAGGCCGCAGCGATTTCCGCCGGCTCGATGTACTCGCCCAGCGACCAGGAGATTTCCTTGCCGCTCTTTTCCCGGCTCAGCATCAGGGGCGGCGCGACGAAGTCCATCACTTCCGCCGATTCGCCGACCTTCACGCGCCAGTAGAACTCGCCGATAACGTAGGTCACGGTGGCTGTTGCAGTCTGGAAATGAGTGAACTCCCGGCCCAGGAAGCGTGCCTTGGGCTTGGTCAGGGCGCCGGCCATGGATGGCGTGTTGCTGGTGGGTTTGATGAAATTCCAGTGGCCCTGGTATTCCGACAGCCAGCGGAAGTTCTCCTGCTCGCTGTAGATCAGGTATTCGCTCCACTCGTAGGATTCCCCCTCCACCACCACGCGTCGCCGCATGAAACCGACCACGTCGTAGGCCGCGCCGCGCAGTTTGCCCTGGCTGCCGAGCGGGAGCAGGGGAGGGTAAGGTGTGAGTTTGCCGTGATATTCGGACAGGATCTTGTGGTTTTCATTGGCGATGTCGATCACTGCGCCGCAACTTCCGCACGCCAGCGCGGCCGAGCCCTGCGCGCGGATTTCCTGCGGCGCGCCGCAAGAAGGGCAATTGAACGCCTTGACCTGCGCCTTGCCGGCAGCGGCTTCCCGCGCGCGCAGCCCGGTCATTTTGAGGGTCGGCAGTTCGACTTCCTCGCCGAGGAAGAACATGGGCTGGGCGTCGCTGTAATCCAGCGTGGCGAAGCGCTTGGTGGAGGAAAGGTCGATCACCGGCGCCGGGTAGCCGCCGCCTACCTTGAAGGGTAGTTCGCCTTCTCCCGCGATGCATCGTGCGGTTTCCTTGTTGACGGCCTGAAATAGCTGGCCGGCCAGCGTCAGGTATTGGCCCAGCGCCACTTCGTCGAAGGGCGGGATAACGGCCTCGGCCGCCGCAAGAAAGGTGAGAACGTAGCTGCCGGATGCTTCGGACAGCCAGCCGGTGCGCTGGTTGTCGAACAGCAGGAACCACTCGTTCCAGACGCCTTGTTCATGCTGCAACTGGATGCGGCCGACGACGGCGAAATGCGTTCCCTGGTATTTGCCTTCCGCAGCCAACTGCAGAGGGGACGCATCCTCCAGCAGTGCAGCCATTTTGCCGAGGTTTTCAAGGTCGGCGTCGTGGCGAATCAAAGTGCTTTTGCAGTAGTCGCACACCGCCAGGATGGAGGCGGCAGAGCGGAAGGTGACTGGTGCACCGCAGGAGGGGCAGTTGGCGGTTTTCATTTTTTGTTTAAACCACGGAGATCACGGAGCATACGGAGAGGAACCGTTCTGCATTCTCCGTGTGCTCCGTGATCTCCGTGGTTAATCGTTTTTTAAACCAGTTTTTTAAGCAGTTCGGCCTTCTTGGCCTCGAATTCTTCCGGGCTCAGTATGCCTTTGGTCATTAGCCCATGCAGCTTTTCCAGCAGCGCGGGTATGTCTTCCGGCACTTGAGCTGGCTGGGCAGCAGCGCCAGGCTGGGTCATGGCGGCGGCCATCGCCTGCCCCATGGCGATGCCGGCCCCCAGACCGGCGCCGGCGCCGGCCACGCCGCCTTCGTTGGCGGCGGCAGTGGGGATGGCGTTCGCCACCTGGTACTGGGTGTACTTGCCGAGGTCGCCCACCATGTTCATGCCGATGCGCTGGTCCAGCACTTTCTGCAGTTCTTCCGGCAGGGAGACGTTCTGCACTACCATGTTGTCCAGCGCCAGTCCGTAGCGCTCGAACACGGGCAGCATTTTATCCTTGAGCCTGGCGCCGAATTCGTCCTGGTTGGCAGCCATGTCGAGGAATGACACGCCGGATTCGGCGAACATGTCGGTCATGGAGCCGATCAGGGTGTTACGCAACTGGCCGTCGAGGTCGTCCACGGTGTAGGTTTCGCGCGTGCCGCTGACTTCGGTGTAGAACTTCTTCGGGTCGGTAACGCGGTAGGTATAGATGCCGAAAGCGCGCAGCCGCACGATGCCGAATTCCTTGTCGCGGATGGTGATCGGGTTGGGCGTGCCCCACTTGCAGTCGAGCTGCAGGCGGGTGCTGAAGAAATAAACGTCCGACTTGAAGGGGGACTCGAACAGCTTGTCCCAGTTCTTCAGGTAGGTGAGGACCGGCAGGGTCTGGGTATTGAGGGTGTAGCGGCCGGGCTGGAACACGTCCGCCACCTTGCCTTCGTCGACGAACAGGGCGAGTTGCGACTCGCGCACCGTGAGCGAGGCGCCGTTCTGGATTTCCATGTCCGCCATGGGGAAACGGGCAGCCAAAATGCCGTCTCCCGGTTCGGTCCACTGAATGACATCGATAAACTGCTTGGCAACGAAATCGAACAGGCCCATGGCGTCTCTCCCAGTTTTATGAATTTTGCTTATTCTACCTACAAAGCGCGGCTATAATCCAACCACTATGAAACCGATAGACGGCATCGACGGCCTGCACCTGATGGGCAATCTTTATGGCTGCAGCGGCGACGACAGCCTGCTGCTCGACGTGGGGGCGTTGCGCAGCCATTGCGTCGCGCTGGTCGAGGCGGCCGGGCTGACCGCGGTGGGGGAGCGCTTTCACCAGTTCGGTTCCTCGGGCGGCGTGACCGGCGTGGTCATCCTGGCCGAATCCCATCTTGCCGTGCATACCTGGCCGGAAAAGCGTTTCGTCACCCTGGACGTGTTTGTCTGCAACATGCACTGCGACAACCGGGCCAAGGCACACCAGCTTTTCGATGCGCTGGTGGCGGCGTTTGAGCCGGAAGAAAAACGTTATTACGCGGTGGAAAGATTCTGATTCTGCGGCAATGTCCTGACCCACTCTGCGCTTGACCGGGCGCGCAACCAGCGTTCGCATTCCTCTGCCGGCAACGGCGGTGAAAGCAGGTAACCCTGTATCTGTCCGCAACCCTGTCGTTTCAGCGCGGCTTTCTGCTCTTCGGTCTCCACTCCGACGGCGATCACTCTGATTTTCAGGACGCGCGCGAGTGCGATGATGGCGTGGACGATCTCGGCGTCGTTGTTGTTGGTGCTGATGCCGCGGACCAACGAGCGGTCAATCTT
>JBDKRR010000058.1:0-10550 GCA_039683315.1 Sulfuricella sp. | reverse complement strand
GGGGCAACTCGGTTCGCTGTTGTTCATTCTACTCAGTTCTGCCGGTATCGTTCTCATCGCAAAACGTATTATTACCCGGCGCGTGGATTTTTCCCTGAAGTCCTTGAAGGAAGTAGAGGATGGTGCCCTCGACGTCCGAATTCCCGTGTCGTCCGACGATGAGTTGGGGCAGCTTCAGCACGGCATCAACTCGATGACGGCAAAGGTCGGTGCGTTGTTGAACCAGCATCGCAGCAGCGCTGAGGAAATTCGGAAGCAGAAAGATCTGCTCGCATCCATCATCCAGCACGCGCCAATCCGCGTGTTCTGGAAAGACCGTGAATCGCGCTTTGTCGGCTGCAACGGCCAGTTTGCGCACGATGCCGGCCTGGCCGAACCGGAAGAACTGATCGGCAAGACCGATTACGACATGAAGTGGCGCGAGCAGGCCGAGATCTACCGCGCCGACGACAAGGCAGTGATGGAATCTGGCAAGCCGAAGCTGGATTTCGAGGAGCCGCAGACTACCCCGGATGGCCACACTATCTGGCTGAGCACTTCGAAGGTGCCGATGCGGGGCGAAGATAATCAGATCATCGGCGTCCTCGGCATCTATACCGATATCACGAGCCGCAAGCAGGCCGAAGAGCAGATCCACAACCTGGCCTATTTCGATCCACTTACCAGCCTGCCCAACCGCACGCTCCTGCTGGATCGACTGAGGCAGGCCATGACGACCAGCAATCGCAGCGGCAATCATGGCGCGCTGCTGTTCATCGACCTGGATAATTTCAAGACGCTCAACGACACCCTCGGCCACGATATGGGGGATATGCTGCTGAGGCAGGTCGCGCAGCGTCTGCAGGCGTGTGTCCGTGCAGAAGATACCGTGGCACGAGTGGGTGGGGACGAATTCCTGGTGATGCTGACCAATCTGGGCGCGCACGAGAGAGAAGTCGCCAGCCAGGTCGAGCTTGTGGGCAGGAAAATTTTAGCCGCCCTCAATCAGACCTACCAGCTCAACGATGTGGCTTTCAACAGCACGTCGAGTATCGGCGCTACTCTCTTCAGGGGCAGTCAGGCCTCAGTCGATGACCTGTTGAAGCAGGCCGATCTCGCCATGTACAAATCAAAGGAAACGGGGCGCAACACCCTGCATTTCTTTAATGCGGAAATGGAGAGTGTCGTGGTGGAACGCGCTGCTCTGGAAAATGACCTGCGCGTAGCTATTAAGGAAAAACAGTTTCTGCTCCACTATCAGGCCCAGGTGGTGGAAGAGGGGTGTCCTACGGGAGCCGAAGTCCTGTTGCGTTGGCAGCATCCCCAGCGCGGCATGGTATCGCCGGCAGATTTCATTCCGCTGGCTGAAGAAACCGGCTTGATTTTGCCGCTGGGTCACTGGGTGCTACACACCGCCTGCGCTCAACTGGCCGTATGGGCCGATCAGCCGGAGATGGCTCATCTCACAGTTGCGGTGAACGTCAGCGTCCAACAGTTCCGCCAGGCCGATTTCGTGGACCAGGTGCTGACAGTGATCAAGGATACCGGCGCGCCCCCTCATCGTCTGAAGCTGGAGCTGACGGAGAGCATGCTGGTGTCGAACGTGGAAGACATCATCGGGAAGATGTACGCGTTAAAGGCCAAGGGGGTGGGCTTCTCGCTCGATGATTTCGGTACGGGCTATTCCTCGCTCTCTTACCTGAGGCGTCTGCCGCTAGATCAACTGAAAATCGATCAGTCTTTCGTGCGCGATGTACTCAGCGACCCGAACGATGCCACCATTGCCAAAACCATCGTGGCACTGGCCCAGAGCCTCGGCCTGGGAGTAATTGCAGAGGGCGTGGAAACAGCCGCGCAACTGGAATTCCTGGCCACTGTAGGCTGCCATGCCTATCAGGGCTATTTCTTCAGCCGGCCGTTGCCGCTGAAAAACTTTGAACAGTTCGTGCAAGGCATTGCTTGATACCTATACACGAAGGCCCGCCACCACACTTGCGGTTATGGTGAGAATGCAGCGAACGCCGCTACATTTTTGATGGGCATAAAAAAACGCCGGTCGAAACCGGCGTTTTCATGTTTGGTGGAGGTAAGCGGGATCGAACCGCTGACCTCTTGCATGCCATGCAAGCGCTCTCCCAGCTGAGCTATACCCCCGAAACGAAGCGCATTCTATCAGGATCGGGGGTGAAGTCAAGCAATGGCGTCGCCATACACCCAGCGGTTCAATAATGTGCGCGCCATTGTCGCCACTTCCGAGGTCGTCAGGCCGATCGGGCCGGTGCCGTTTTTCGCCAGTTCATCCGCGGCGCGGCCATGGAGATAGACCGCCAGCAGCGTGGCCTTTTCGGCTGTCAGGCGCTGTCCCAGCAAGGCGGCGATCATGCCGCACAAGATATCTCCCATGCCGCCGCTGCTCAAGCCGGGGTTGCCGCTGGGGTTGATGTGCCAGCTTTCGTCCGGCCAGGCGCAAACCGTCCCCGCGCCCTTAAGTACGAGCAGGCTGTTGAGGCGGCTGGCCAGCACTTGAGCGGAGCCGATGCGGTCCTGCTGGATTTCGTGGCTGCTGCAACTCAACAGACGCCCAGCCTCGGTCGGGTGGGGAGTGAGTATGCTGGCCGCCGTGCGATTTTTGAGCAGGCTTTGCAGTTCCGCATGGCTGCCGAGCAGGTTGAGCGCATCGGCGTCGATCACCAGTTTAATCTCGCTTTGCAGAGCCCGTTCGAGGTAGCCCAGGGCCTGTGCAGACTGCCCCAGGCCGGGGCCGATGACCAGGCAGTCGAGTTCCATTTCCAGCAACTGGTCCGTCGTGCGCAGCATGAGTTCGGGCTGGAGGATATCCACACCGGGCGCATTTTCTGCCAGCAGCCCGAGATAAACCCGGCCGGCTCCCAGCAACAGGGCGGAGCGGGCGGCCATGAACGCCGCGCCGCACATGGATTCCGCGCCGCCCAGCACGCCCACGCTGCCGAGCATGCCCTTGTGGCTGTTGAGCGGGCGCGGCTTGAGATACGACGCGACATCGCTTGATCCGATCAGTTGCCCCTTGACTGGCGGCAGCAGTTCCGGGGGTAGGTCCAGGTCGGCGAGATGAACACGGCCGCAGTAATCTGGGCCATAGGCAGTGAACAACCCGGGTTTTAAGCCGATAAAAGTAAGCGTATGGTCGGCACGCACCGCCGCGCGAAAAGGCTGGCCGGTTTCGCTATCGAGGCCGCTGGGAATATCTAGCGACAGGACAGGAATTCCCATCCGGTTGACCTGTTTCACCTGTTCCAGATAAATGCCGCTGAGATCCCGCTCCAGGCCGATACCGAACAGGCCGTCAAGCACCAGATCCCAGTGCCCGTCGGCGGGAATGGCCGGCAAAACATTTCCGCCGCCATCCTGCCATGCCCGAAGCGCAGCCGCTGCGTCTTGAGGCAATTTTTCCGGGTCGCCGGCTAACACCACGGTCACCTGAAACAAGCGCTCCTTGAGATGGCGCGCCGCTACCAGTGCGTCTCCGCCGTTATTTCCGGGGCCAGCCAGAACCAAAACCGCATAGCAGTTGCCTAATAAATGTGCAGCCAGTTCTGCTGCTGCCTCGCCGGCGCGCTCCATAAGAGGGGGGGCGGGGGAGCGCTCCGCTGCAGCCTGCTCGATCAGGCGGATGTCGTGGCTGCGGTAAAGTGGCAGGCCGTTCGGGAAATTTGCAACGAGCATGGGTGCGTCTCCTGTCCGATTGGTCATAGTCTATAGCGGGCTCAAGTTAAGGGAAACACCCCGAAGGAGGTTGTATGGAGAACGTTACGCATGAAGGCGCGGTTATTGCATCTTGCGTTAGCGATGACGTGTGTGAAGTGGTGCAGTGCGAAATTTGCATGACAGAAGTTCCTGCAAGCGTTTCCCATAGTTTTGAGGCAATGGATTATGTGCACCATTTTTGTGGTCTTGAATGTCTCGGCCAGTGGCGGGATAATCTGAAAATCAAGGGCAGTCCCGTTCAAGAGCAATAAGTGAGTTGTACAGCATCGCTATGGGCAGCAGGAACTAATCTGCCTGTCGAGTATGCCGGGCGGATTCCGTTTGTGTTTATAATCCGTCCTCATGAAATTTATTTCTCTCGCCATTCTGCTGCTGGGAGCCTCTCTGGCAGTGATTCCTGAAGCATGGAGCGCGTCTTCCGCATTCGATCAGACCAAAGTGATGGTCGAGAATGCGCGTTTAAGCGATGCGGAAGAGATGCTGCAGCAGTGGCTCGCCGGCCATCTCGAGGATCAAGAAGCCCGTTTCCTGCTGGCACGAGTGTTCGCCTGGCAAGGCAAGAACAACGAAGCGCTGCTGGAATATGAACGCCTGCTGGAGAAAGAACCTGATAACGGCGAATATCTCGAAGGCAAGGCACTGTTGCCGCTAAAACCGCAGCCGCAATTGCAGATCGAAGCGCCGCATCCTCAAGGTCTCTCGCTTGATATTTCCCCCTCTTTCTAACGCCGATCCGCTGGCGGCGGTAGCCTTCTGGGTGGGAGCGGCGTCTGTGCTGCTGACCGGTATGCTGATGCTGTCGATTCTGCTGAGGCGTTTGGTGCAAGGGGTGAAGCAGCAGTGGCGCAAACGTGCCCTCAACCGCTGGCGCCCGTTGTTGATGGCCAGCTTGTATGAACATCCCGAATCGTTGCCGCCACTTTCCCGTTTCGACTTGCCGGATTTCCTCGCGTTGTGGAATCACTTGCACGCCTCGCTCGGGAACGAGGCCAGGGGCAGTCTGAATCGGGTGGCGGGCGCGTTGCGCGTCCCGGCAGCAGTAAGCCTGATGCTGCGGCAAAGAAACTTCGAGCGGCGTTTGCTGGCGGTGCGGACGGCTGGGAATTTGCGTCTTGCCACTGCATGGGACGCGCTGTGCGATTTGCTGGAAAACGATAGTCCGGGGATGTCGCTTGCCGCGGCCCAGGCTTTGGTCCGGATCGACGCGCCGCGTGCCGGCCCGCTGTTAATCTCCCATCTGATCGAACGTGACGATTGGCCCCCGCAACGCGTAACGGAAATTCTGCGCGAGGCAGAAACCGAGCAGGTCACGGATTTGCTGGTCAAGGCCATAGAGGAGGTTTCGCCGGAACAGGCGCCACGGCTGATTCGCTACCTGACGGAGATCGCCCCCACCGAAGCGGCGCCGATCATCGCACGGCAACTCGCCAGCCCGGCCGACGACGCTCTGCTCAGCGTCTCTCTGCAGGCATTAAACCATGGCAACGAACTGGAATCGGTACGCATGCTTTGTCGTCATGCGAACTGGCATGTGCGGGTGCACGCGGCCACCGCGCTTGGCCGGTTCGGTACGTGTGACGACAAGACTCTTCTGACAGGCATGCTGGGCGACAGCCAGTGGTGGGTGCGTTATCGCGCGGCGCGTGCGCTGTCGCTGCTGCCGGGAATGACCATCGGGGAACTGCTGCGCATCAAGGACATGCAGACCGTCCGTTATGCGCGGGACATGCTGCATCAGGTGATGGCGGAACTGGATTTGCAGGCGGGGTTGCATGTCTGAACTGCTGCTGCGTCTCGACACTACGCTCGGGCACGAGGCAGGCCCGGTTCCCGCGGACCTCGCGGAAGGTTTCGCCTCGGACGGCGCGCCCCTGGTGCTGCAGCACGACCCAATACTGGCTTCGCTGCCACCGCCGCCTCCGGCACCGGCCCCTGAGTTCGATTGGGGGCAGGCGCTGGCCTCGCTGCACAATGCGCTGTCCGATGCCGTGCCGCTGCTGCAATGGTTTTTCCTGCTTTATTTCGTCGCTTACAACGGCAGCTATATCCTGCTCAACCTCAGGTCGCTGTTCAGCCTGCTGCGTTATCGGCGCGAGCAGGAGGTCGCCATGCCGGGCGACGGCGAGGCGCGCGACGAAGTTCCCATCAGCCTCATCGTGCCGGTCTGCAACCAGGCCAGCGCCGCAGTCGCAGCCGTGCACGCCATGCGGCATCTCGATTATTCCGCGTTCGAAATCATTATCGTCAACGACGGATCGGATGACGAAACGCTGGACGTGCTGCTCCGCGAGTTTTCCTTGGTGCCTTTCCCCGAGGCCTACCGCGACCGCCTGCAGACCCGACACGTCAAATCCGTTTACGCCTCGACTGAATACCCGAATTTGCGCCTCGTGGACAAGGAAAAGGGCGGCAGGGCGGACGCCATCAACGCCGCAATCAACTGTGCCCGCTATCCGCTCTACTGCGGCGTGGATGTGGAATATGTCCTGCAACGCGACAGCCTGCGCAAGATGGCGCGACCGTTTGCTGACAACCCGCTTGCCGTGGCTGCATGCAGTGCCACGGGGGCAGCCAATGGCGCGGTGACGAAGGACGGTTTCATTGACAGGATCGGGCTGCCGCGCAACATGCTCGTCCTGTTCCAGATCGTCGAGCAGCTGCGCGCCTTCCTGCCCGGCCGGGCGTGGTGGTCGGATATCAATGCCATGCTCGTGTTCCCCGGCGCTTTCGCCATATTCCGCAAGGAGGCCGTGGTCGCCGCCGGCGCTTATCGCACCGATGTCGCGGACGCCGAGATGGAACTGCTGGTGCGCTTGCATCGCCTGGCTCGTCAGGCAAAAGCGCCTTACCGCATCACCCTGGTGCCCGACACGGTGTGCTGGGCGGCAGTGCCAGAAAAGATGCACACGCAAAAAAACCGGCAAATTCAGTGCCAGCGTGCCCTACATGAGAGCCTGAAATTGAATCTCCGTCTGCTGTTCAGCCGCACGGGTGGCGCGGCGGGCGCGCTGGCGTTCCCCTTCGTGCTGCTGTTCGAGTGGCTGGGGCCGCTGGTCGAACTGCTGGGCTATGTCGCGATGACCGCGCTGTGGATGTTCGGCGCGATTTCGCTGGAGGCGTTCTGGACCTTCATGCTGCTTGCCATCGGGCTGGGCATGCTGCTTTCCGTGAGCGGACTGGCGCTGGATGAGATGTCATCGCGTACCTACCCAAGGCTAGGCAGCGTGTTCAAGCTGTTTGCCGCCGCGCTGCTGGAGAATTTCGGCTATCGCCAGTTGAATGCATTTTGGCGCCTGACCGGTTTGCTGCGCTCGAGGACCAACATCGCAGCCTGAAAGGCGCCAAATTCGCTCAGGTTTTGGGGTAAAATCTCGGATTTCCGTACCTGCCCCGGACATTCCATGACGTCTCAAGCCAATTTGCCGCGCGCGATCTCGCTGCGCGGACGCAATGCCCTTTCCCCGTTCCGCTACGACAAACTGATGCGTGCCCTGGCCGGCAGTGTTCCTGCCGTCTCACACGTCTACGCCGAATACTGGCATTTCGTGGCGACCGCACGTCCTCTGGATGCGAGCGAGCAGGAACGGCTGGCGCAGATACTGACTTACGGCCCCGCCGCGCAGGAAGAGCAGCCGCAGGGGGAATTGTTGCTGGTGACGCCGCGTTTCGGAACCATCTCGCCGTGGTCTTCCAAGGCGACCGACATCGCGCGGCATTGCGGACTGGAAGCGGTCGAACGCATCGAACGCGGCATCGCTTTCTATGTGCAGAAGAGCGACGGCTCGGCGCTGACTGCGCAGGACAAGGCGGCTTTGCTGCCCCTGATTCACGACCGCATGACCGAAACGGTTTTGGGCGACTTCGCCCAGGCCGAGCAGTTGTTCCACCACGTCGAGCCGCAGCCCTTGCGCTCGGTGGATATCCTGGGCGGCGGGGCTGCCGCTCTGGAAGTGGCCAACCGGGAATGGGGTATGGCACTCTCCGTGGACGAAATCGAATACCTGGTGGATAACTTCACGCGTATCGGGCGCAACCCGACCGACGTGGAGCTGATGATGTTCGCCCAGGCCAATTCCGAGCACTGCCGCCACAAGATTTTCAACGCCGACTGGGTGATCGACGGCAAGCAGCAGCCGCATTCGCTTTTCGGCATGATCCGCAACACCCATGCCAAGGCGCCGCGCGGCACCGTGGTCGCCTATTCGGATAACTCCTCGGTGATCGAGGGCGCCGACATCGCACGCTTTTACCCGGATGCGGATGGCAAACGCTACCGCTACGTCACGGAAAAAACCCATATCCTGATGAAGGTGGAGACCCATAACCATCCCACCGCCATTTCTCCTTTCCCTGGCGCGGCCACCGGCTCGGGCGGCGAAATCCGCGACGAGGGCGCGACGGGGACCGGTTCCAAGCCCAAGGCGGGCTTGAGCGGGTTTTCCGTGTCCAATCTCAATATCCCCGGCTTCAAGCAACCGTGGGAAGGCGATTACGGCAAGCCGGGGCGCATCGCGTCGGCGCTGCAGATCATGCTCGAAGGCCCGATCGGCGCCGCCGCATTCAACAACGAGTTCGGTCGCCCCAACCTGAGCGGCTACTTCCGCACTTTCGAACAGGAAGTGGCGGGCGAGATGCGCGGCTATCACAAGCCCATCATGCTCGCCGGCGGCGTGGGCAACATCGCCGACCGCCACTCCTTCAAGGGCGACGTCACGCCCGGCGCACTGCTGATCCAGCTCGGCGGGCCGGGCATGCTGATCGGCCTGGGCGGCGGCGCGGCCTCCAGCATGGACACCGGTTCCAATGCCGAGAACCTCGATTTCGATTCGGTGCAGCGCGGCAACCCGGAAATGCAGCGTCGCGCCCAGGAGGTGATCGACCGCTGCTGGCAGATGGGCGACGGCAATCCCATTCTTTCCATCCACGACGTCGGTGCAGGGGGTATTTCCAACGCCCTGCCGGAGCTGGTGCACGGCTCGGGGCGCGGCGGACGTTTCAATCTGCGCGCGGTACCGTCGGAAGAGCCCGGCATGTCGCCAATGCAGATCTGGTCGAACGAGTCCCAGGAGCGCTATGTGTTGGCGATCGCGCCGCAAAGCCTGGAGACGTTTGCCGCCATGTGCGAACGCGAGCGTTGCCCATTCGCCGTGATCGGCGAAGCCACCAGCGAGTCGCAACTGGTGGTGGAGGACAGCTACTTCAAAAACAAGCCGGTGGACATGGACATGCACGTCCTGCTGGGCAAACCGCCGCGCATGACGCGCAATGTGGCCCATGCCGAGCGCGTGCTGACACCCTTCGATGTGGAGCGGCTGGAGATGAAAGAAGCGGCATACCGCGTGCTGCGCCTGCCCACGGTGGGCGACAAGACTTTCCTTATCAGCATAGGCGACCGCACCGTGGGCGGCTTCACCGCGCGCGATCAGTTCGTCGGTCCCTGGCAGGTGCCGGTCGCGGACGTGGCCGTGACCACCATGGGTTATGACACGTATGTCGGCGAAGCCTTCGCCATGGGCGAGCGCACCCCGCTGGCGCTGCTCGATGCGCCGGCTTCCGGGCGCATGGCGATCGGCGAGGCGGTGACCAATATCGCCGCCGCGCTGATCGACGACATCGGCGACATCAAGCTGTCCGCCAACTGGATGGTGGCGGCCGTGCATCCCGGAGAAGACGCCGGCTTGTACGACACGGTGCACGCGGTAGGCATGGAATTCTGTCCGGAACTCGGGGTAAGCATCCCGGTCGGCAAGGATTCCATGTCGATGAAGTCGGTGTGGGAGGACGACGGTGGCAAAAAGGCCGTGACTTCGCCGCTCTCGCTCATCATCACCGCCTTCGCGCCCACCCCGGACGCACGCCGCACCCTGACCCCGCAGCTGCGCAGCGATGTGGGCGACACGGATCTGATCCTGATTGACCTTGGTCGTGGCCGGGCGCGCCTCGGCGGTTCGGCGCTGGCGCAGGTATACGGCCAGGTGGGCGACGACGCGCCGGACGTGCTGGTCGCCGGACACCTCAGGTCGTTTTTTCAGACGGTCCAGAAGCTCAACCGCGAAGGCGCGATCGTTGCCTATCACGACCGTTCCGATGGCGGACTGTTCGCGACGCTGTGCGAAATGATGTTCGCCGGCCATGTCGGCGTGACGCTCGACGTGGACGAACTCTGCTACGAGCAGATTCGCAGCGATGTGGAAGAGAACGGCAAGGATGAGCCGGAAATCCCCGCAGGCAGCTATTCGAGCCGCATCTTCGGGGTGCTGTTCAACGAAGAGCTCGGCGCCGTGCTGCAAGTGCGGCGCAGCGATACCCCGGCGGTGATGCGCGCGTTCTTCGATGTCGGCATGAGAAGCGAGTTCCACGTCATCGGCTCGCTAAATAGCGAAGATAGCCTGCGCATCATGCGCAACGAGACGGAAGTTTTCCACGAAAGTCGCGTCGAATTGCAGCGTGCCTGGTCTGAAACCACGAGCCAGATGCAGAAACTGCGCGACAATCCGGAGTGCGCGCAACAGGAATTCGACCGCATTCTCGATGCTGCCGATCCCGGTTTGCAGGCGCAACCCACTTTCGACATCAACGACGATATTGCCGCGCCCTAGATCAACAGCGGTGTACGCCCCGCCATGGCCATCCTGCGCGAGCAGGGCGTCAACGGCCAGGTGGAGATGGCTGCCGCATTCGACCGAGCCGGCTTCATGGCGGTGGACGTGCACATGAGCGACATCATCGCCGGCCGTGTGTCTCTCAAGGACTTCAAGGGGCTGGTGGCGTGCGGCGGGTTCTCATACGGCGACGTGCTGGGAGCGGGGGAGGGCTGGGCCAAGTCC
>JBDKRR010000057.1:0-2187 GCA_039683315.1 Sulfuricella sp. | reverse complement strand
TCGCATCATGATCGAGCGTCCGGCCCGCGATGCAAAGATTACGATTTATAGCGCGCGTCCGGGTGTGGTGATTGGCAAGAAGGGCGAAGATATTGAAGCTCTGAAAACCGAACTGAAAAAAATGATGGGCGTGCCCGTTCATCTGAATATTGAAGAAATCCGCAAGCCCGAAATTGATGCGACCCTGATCGCCGAGAATATTGCTTCTCAGCTCGAAAAGCGCGTTATGTTTCGTCGTGCCATGAAGCGTTCCATGCAAAATGCCATGCGCCTTGGCGCTCAAGGCATCAAGATCATGAGCGCCGGACGTCTCAATGGTATCGAGATCGCCCGTACAGAATGGTATCGTGAAGGTCGTGTGCCGCTGCATACCCTGCGCGCTGATATCGATTATGGCGTAGCGGAAGCGAAAACCACCTACGGAATTATCGGCATCAAAGTTTGGGTGTTCAAGGGCGAAGCACTTGGCAAGGGTGAACTGCCAGTGGCGGCGCCTGCCATTGAGCCGGTAAAGAGAGCGAGAAAGCCAGGAGCGAAACATGCTGCAGCCAGCTAGACAAAAATTCCGCAAACAGCAAAAGGGCCGCAATACCGGCATCGCAACGCGCGGTAACAAGGTGAATTTCGGTGAATTCGGACTCAAGGCGATTGGCCGTGGTCGTTTGACTGCACGCCAGATTGAGGCGGCCCGTCGTGCCATGACGCGCCATATCAAGCGCGGCGGCCGCATCTGGATCCGGATTTTTCCGGACAAGCCGATTTCCTCCAAGCCGGCCGAAGTGCGGATGGGTAACGGTAAAGGTAATCCGGAGTACTTTGTGGCTGAAATTCAGCCTGGCAAAGTGCTTTATGAAATGGATGGGGTAAGTGAAGAATTGGCACGCGAGGCTTTCCGCCTGGCGGCCGCCAAGCTTCCGATTGCCACCACTTTTGTCCTTCGACATGTAGGTAGCTAATTATGAATGCCAGCGAATTGAGAGCCAAGTCGGCTGAAGAGCTGAATCAGGAGATGGTTGAATTGCTGCGTGCGCAATTTGGCCTTCGCATGCAGATTTCCACCCAACAGAGCAACAAGGTGGACCAGTTGGGCAAAGTGCGTAAGGACATTGCCCGAGTGCGTACCATTATGAGTGAGAAGGCGAGACAAGCATGAGCGAGGTTAAAGCAACGACGCGCGCGCTCGTAGGGCGCGTGGTAAGCGACAAGATGGACAAGACTGTTACCGTGCTCGTCGAACGTAAGGTAAAGCATCCTCTGTACGGCAAGATTATTCGCCGTTCAAAGAAATACCATGCACACGACGAGAATAACGAGTTTCACGAAGGCGACCTGGTTGAAATCCAGGAAAGTCGTCCGATGGCAAAAACCAAGGCATGGTGTGTAAGCAAGCTGGTAGAAAAGGCTGTTTGATCACTGTTCCTTGCGTTAGCGCTAAAACCAATATACAATAGCCGTCTTTTGTTGGCGTCACCCCCTGAAGCGGCCGTCGCTGCCCATGGGGTCCAAAACTGACCGTTGGCGATGGCTTCGGTTCTGCAAGGAACCGGGCATTGACGGCTTAAGTTGGAGAAATAAATGATTCAAATGCAAACTCGGCTGGATGTGGCAGACAATACCGGTGCGCGCTCCGTTATGTGCATTAAGGTGTTGGGCGGATCCAAGCGTCGTTACGCCGGAATCGGCGATATCATCAAAGTCACCATCAAGGATGCTGCCCCGCGTGGTCGCGTCAAGAAGGGTGATGTCTACAATGCCGTGGTGGTTCGTACCGCCAAGGGCGTTCGCCGTCCTGACGGCTCATTGGTCAAGTTCGATGCCAATGCGGCGGTTCTTCTGAACAACAAGCTTGAGCCTATTGGGACACGTATTTTTGGCCCGGTTACGCGTGAGCTGCGTGGTGAAAAGTTCATGAAAATCGTGTCGCTGGCACCTGAAGTTCTGTAAGGGGGCGAAATGAATAAAATTCGCAAAGGTGATGACGTTATCGTTACCGCCGGAAAAGATAAGGGCAAGCGTGGAGTGATCCTGCGCATGCTGGAAAACAAAGTTTTGGTTGAGGGTGCTAACAAAGTTAAAAAGCACCAGAAGCCGAATCCTGTTAAGGGTCAGGCTGGTGGCATCGTTGAGATGGAGATGCCTCTGGATATTTCCAATGTGGCTCTGTTCAATCCCGCCACCAAAAAGGCT
>JBDKRR010000056.1:0-3386 GCA_039683315.1 Sulfuricella sp. | reverse complement strand
GCCTTAAGTTTTTCGAACTGTTCGGCGATTACCGGCAGCAGGGCGAGACGGCCATTTTCGAGCAACAGGCGGATCAGGTTCTTGCCTTCCTCGTTCAGCTCCTTGTCCATCACTGCAAGAAATACTTGCTCGACATTGGCTCGAGTGAACTTGGGATTGGCAATGGCATCGCTCATCGTGGCATCGCTCGCCACCGCAGAGGCGGTAGCCAGCATTTGCGACCATTCGGCCAGCGCGGCCTTTTGGCTTGCCAAGCGATACAAAGCTTCGGCGTAAGGCCTTGCTATCGTAACGGTTTCCATAAGTTATCGCCGCCTAGATTTCGTTCTTGAGCGAGGTCAGCAACTCGGCGTGCGCCTTGGCATCCACTTCGCGGCGCAAAATTTTCTCGGCACCCGCGACAGCCAATTCGGCCACCTGTTGACGCAGCACTTCACGCGCGCGGTTGATTTCCTGCTCGATCTCAGCCTTGGCGCCAGCGATAAGACGGTCGCCCTCTTCCTTGGCGATACCCTTGGCTTCATCAATCACCTGGGCAGCGCGCTTCTCTGCCTGGGCGATCACTTCAGCAGCCTTTTGCTTGGCGTCATGCATGGACTCGGTTGCACGGCGCGAGGCCAGCTCCAGCTCGTGCTTGCCACGCTCACCGGCGGCGAGGCCATCGGCGATGAGCTTTTTACGCTCGGTCAGTGCCTGCATGATGGGCGGCCACACAAACCGCATGCAGAACCACACGAACATGTTGAACATGATCGTTTGCCCGAGAAGGGTTGCATTGATATTCATGCATAAACCTTTCTAGAGTTAAGAAATGCAGCCAAGCTTAGCCGGCCACTGCGAACAGAACGTACATGGCGATACCAACGGCAATCATCGGCACCGCGTCGACCAGACCCATCACCACGAAGAACTGGGTGCGCAGCATGGGGATCAGTTCAGGCTGACGGGCGGCGCCTTCGAGGAAGCGACCACCCAGAATGCCGATACCGACAGCAGCGCCCAGCGCGCCCAGACCCATCATGATTGCGCCAGCGATGAAAAGCAGTGCATGTTCCATTTATATATCTCCTGGTTAATTTAAAGTGAAATTGGTAATAGAAGTCTTAGTGATGTTCTTGGTGCGCCATATCCATGTAGACGATGGTGAGCGTCATGAAGATGAAGGCCTGCAGGGTGACAATCAGGATGTGGAAAATGGCCCACCCCAGCGAAAGCACGATTTGCGAACCGAACAGCACGGAGCTGCCGAGGGTCACGCTGGCCGATGCGCCCATGATGGCGATCAGGATAAAGATCATTTCGCCAGCGTACATGTTGCCGAAAAGACGCAGCGCGAGGGAAACCGGCTTGGCGATGAGGTTGACGCCCTCGAGGAAAATGTTCGCTGGCAGGCCAAACTTGCCGAAGGGCTGTAGCGTCAGCTCGCCCACGAAGCCGCCCAGCCCCTTCATCTTGATGCTATAGAACACGACCAGAACGAATACCGCGATCGACATACCGAAGGTTGCGTTCGGGTCGGTGGTTGGCACCACCTTGAAGAAAGGCAGGCCTGCAGCATGCGCGATCTGCGGGATGTAGTCAATCGGCAGCAGGTCCATCAGATTCATCAACAGAATCCAGGCGAAAATGGTCAGCGCCAACGGGGCGACCATGTCGTTTCTGGCGGTAAACGAGCCGCGCACGCTGGTATCGATGAACTCAACGATCCATTCGACGAAATTCTGCAGTCCGCTCGGTACGCCAGCCGATGCCTTTTGTGCCGCCTTGGCGAAAAAGAGCATGAACACCGCACCCAGAACGAACGCGACGATCGTGGTGTCCAGGTTAATGGCCCAGAAACCCATCTCTTTGGCCTGCTCGGCACTATGAGCGAGCCCGAGCGTGCCATCCGGCAGCTTGCCAAAAGTCAGATTCTGCAGGTGGTGCTTGATATATTCTGCGGAGGTGAGCGATTCGCCAGACATTTATTGTTTCTCTATTCCACGTATTATTGTTGAAACCATCAGGACTATCTGCCCCAACACAAAACCGAGCAGCAAGGGTGCCGGCATCAGTTTCAACCATCCCAATCCCGCCGCAATGAGCAGCGCGACCATAAAAAAACGTTCCAGACTGGAAAGCACTATCCCGGCCAACTCCTGGCCTGGGCTTTTTCCGCTTGGCTGCGCTCCGACGCGCATGCGCCAAGCCAGCATCAGGGTATTCGCCACCGCCACTAGTCCGCCAAACCATGCGGCCTTGGCCGCATGTCCATCGATGAACGAGAACGTCAATGCCGCGGCTACAGCAGTCACGACCACCTGTTCAATGGCTACGCGCAACGGACGCATACATCATCGGCAAGGCAAAATATCATGAAATAATAATATACTCTCGCCAAGTCGACAAACCTTGCTTACTATTGAATGACTTAGGTTATGCGGATGGCAACCTATCACAGTCGACCCAGGATGTTATCGAGTTGCTCCAGATTGTCATAATCGATGGTTAGCCGACCCTTGCCGCCTTTGCGAGGCGACAGCGTCACGCGCGTTCCGAGCCTCTCCGCCAACTCTTCCTGCAAGCGCAGCACATCACGATCCGGCTGGGCCTTGTTGACCTCTGGCGGCTTGAGCATGCGCTGCGCCATCTTTTCCGCTTCGCGGACAGACAATCCCTTATTGATGATTTCGTGAGCAGCATCGATCTGCTTGACCTGGGTCAGCCCGAGCAACGCCCGGCCATGCCCCATGTCGAGCAAATTTTGCATCATCATCTCCTGCACCCGCGGCGCAAGATTCAGCAAGCGCAGCAGATTGGTAACCGCACTGCGCGAACGCCCAACCGCTTCTGCGGCCAATTGGTGGGTAAGTGCAAATTCATCGACCAATCTCTGAATGCCCAGCGCCTCCTCCAGCGGATTGAGGTTTTCGCGCTGGATGTTCTCGATCAAGGCCATCGCCAGCGCGGCTTCATCTGCGATTTTGCGCACCAAGGCGGGAATCTCGCTCAGGCCGGCTAGTTGGGCCGCGCGCCAGCGCCGTTCTCCAGCGATGATTTCATAACGGTTTTCAGCCACCGGGCGTACCAGCACCGGCTGCATTACACCCTGCGCCTTGATTGAATCAGCCAACTGCTGCAATGACTCCTGGTCCATATGCGTGCGGGGCTGATATTTTCCGGGCTGCAGCATCGTCACTGCGAGCTGCCGCAGGGTATCTCCCTCTATTCCGGCATCGCCACCAGCCAATAGCGCATCCAGTCCGCGTCCCAATCCTGTAAGTCTGACCATTCTTATTTATTCCTTAATCAAGTCATGCGCCAGCTACTGCAATCGCGTCGCTCTTGCCGATAATTTCACCGGCCAAGGCGAGGTAAGCCTGGGCGCCCTTTGAAGCCTTATCATG
>JBDKRR010000055.1:0-3669 GCA_039683315.1 Sulfuricella sp. | reverse complement strand
GCATTTCCGGCGGCCTGTTCGCCGGTTTCCAGGGCTTCGTCAGCCCGGAAAGCTTCAACCTGATGGAATCGGTGATGATCCTGTGCATGGTGGTGCTGGGCGGCATGGGGCATATTCCCGGCGTGATTTTGGGCGCCATCCTGCTCACCGTGCTGCCCGAAGCGCTGCGCTACATCGGCCCGCTCGAGCAGGCCCTGTTCGGCCGCGTCGTGGTGGACCCAGCCGACCTGCGCATGCTGATTTTCGGCCTGGCGCTGATCGTGGTGATGATATTCCGCCCCGCCGGCCTGTGGCCGTCGAAGACGCGGCGGCGCGAATTCGACAGCGAACCCTCGGTGCTGGAACACGAGCAGGAGGCCTTGTATGACGCCTCCCGCTAAAGGGCTCCTGCGCGCGGACAAAGTGAGCAAGCACTTCGGCGGGCTCGCGGCACTGAGCGATGTGTCGTTCGATATCCGGGCCGGCGACATCCATGGCCTGATCGGGCCCAACGGCGCGGGCAAGACGACCCTGTTCAACGTGCTGACCGGCCTCTACACCCCCGATGCCGGCCATATAACCCTGGACGGCCACGTCCTGCACGGCCATAAGCCGAGCCAGGTGACGCGCCTGGGGCTGGCGCGCACGTTCCAGAACATTCGCCTGTTCGCCAACATGACCGCGCTGGAAAACGTCATGGTGGGCCGCCATGTCCGCACCCATGCCGGCGTGCTCGGCGCCATCCTGCGCGGCGCGTGGACCCGCGGGGAGGAGGCTGCCATCCGCAACCGTGCCCGCGAACTCCTGGTCTATGTCGGCATCGCCCGGCATGAAAATGCGCTGGCGAAAAACCTCTCCTACGGCGACCAGCGGCGCCTGGAAATCGCTCGTGCGCTGGCCACGGAGCCCAAGCTGCTGGCGCTCGACGAACCGGCCGCCGGCATGAACCCGAGCGAGACCGTGGTCCTGAAAGAACTGCTGCAGATGATCCGTGCCGATGGCGTGACGTTGTTGCTGATCGAGCACGACATGAAACTGGTCATGGGCTTGTGCGACCGGGTGGTGGTGCTGGATTACGGCAAGAAAATCGCCGAGGGCACCCCCGTCGAAGTGCAGCGCGACCCCAAGGTGATAGAAGCCTACCTCGGAGGTGCTGCGCCATGATGCTGGAGGTACGCGGCCTGTCCGTATCCTACGGCGGCATCCAGGCGGTCAAGGGCATCGACCTGGAAGTGGCCGCCGGCGAACTGGTGTGCCTGATCGGCGCCAACGGCGCAGGCAAGACCACCACCCTCAAGGCCTTGTCGCGCATGCTGCCGGCCAAGGGGAAAATCCTTTACCAGGGCCAGTCGATCAGCGACCTGCCGGTGTTCGAACTGGTGCGCCAGGGCATCGCGCTGGTGCCGGAAGGACGTGGCATTTTCGGCCGTCTCACGGTGGAAGAAAACCTGCTCATGGGCGCATACAGCCGCGACGACAGTGCCGCCATCCGGCGCGACCTGGAGCGCAGCTACCACCTCTTCCCGCGCCTGTCCGAACGCAAGCTGCAGCAGGCCGGCACCCTGTCCGGTGGCGAGCAGCAGATGCTGGCCATCGCCCGCGCCCTGATGAGCAAGCCGAAGCTGCTGTTCCTCGACGAGCCCAGCATGGGCCTGGCCCCACTGATGGTGGAAAAAATCTTCGCCACCATACGCGCCATCTCGGACGAAGGCGTAACCGTCCTGCTGGTGGAACAAAACGCCAAACTGGCGCTGGAAATCAGCCATCGCGCTTACGTCATGGAAAGCGGCACGATCTGCCTGTCCGGCGAATCCGCCACGCTGCTCCATGATCCGCAGGTGCGCCACGCCTATCTGGGGGAGTAGGGTTCTTGGCTGGCGTCGGCAAGGTCCACCGCACAGCGAGTAACCGCATGTCTTTCCGCGCTGTCCGCATCCTGTCGTTGCTGATTCTGCTTGTTGCCGTAGCCGGCGTGACTTACTGGGAGAGCATGGTGGTGCGCAACTGGGTACGGCCGCTGGAAGTAAGCATTTATCCGGTGAACGGGGACGGCACGGCGGAGGTGGACGACTATATCGGTGGCCTGAAGCAGGATGATTTTCAGGAGATTGGCAGCTTCATCGCAAGCCAGTTCGAACGTTATCGCGGCAAGGCCCCGCCGCAAGTGAACATCCGCCTTGCCAAGGAAATAAGAACGCTCCCGCCGATGCCGCCGGACGGCCGCCCTTCGGCCCTTTCGGCCATCCGGTGGAGTCTCGGGTTGCGCTATTACACTTTCAAACATACGCCCTTCTGGGGCAGCCTCGGCACGGTCCGCTTGTTCGTGGTGTATCACCAGGGAGAGGACGGCAAGGCGCTGCAACACTCCCTCGGCTTGCACAAGGGGCTGGTGGGAGTGGTGCATGCCTTCGCCCAAGCCAAACAGAATTCGCAGAACAACGTGGTCATCACGCATGAACTATTTCACGCCCTGGGCGCTTCGGACAAGTACGACGCCGCCAACCAGCCGCTTTACCCGGAAGGCTTCGGCGAGCGCGGTGACGGGCCGCATTACCCGCAGCGTACGGCCGAAATCATGGCGGGGCGTATCGCCATCTCGCCGGACGAGGCACGAATTCCGGTCGGGCTGGAGGCTTGCGTGGTGGGGTATAAGACGGCTTGGGAAATTGACTGGTGAGTGTTGGCTGAATGCGCTTTGCGCATGTGATTGATTGCCGGGGGCAGCCTGGCTGCTGGGTACTTTATTTTGCTTGCGCCAAAATAAAGTAACCAAACAAAAGGGCACCCCGCCGCGCCGCCCTACGGGTACCTTCGGATTGGCTGGCGAATTGGGCGTCTGCGCAACTCGCCCTAGCAGCCCGCACAAAACGCGGGCTGCCGCGGAACTCGAACAGGGCGCAGCCGACACCCCCCAATTCGCCAGCCAATCCGAAGCGGCGCAGAGGGGAAACCGGGTGGTCCGCCAGGACCAGTGATTTGAAAGTAAGAACGTGGATCTGCCCCAAGCTTCCCTCGGTCCACCGCCGAGCAGCGGAGGCGAGCCGGGGGTAGTCGGCGAGGACTGTCTGAGCGCAAAGCGCGAGTTCCGCAGCCGCCCGGCTTGACGAGCAGCGCAGGGGACCCCGAAGGGCATATGCGCTAACATAACAGTCACACGAATTGCGCTGTACATTGGTAAGGGCGATTGCGCGGCGGCTCGCGCAACTTGGCGGCAATATCTCTCCACTGCTGCATACACCGCCGTAAGGATAGCGGTGGGTTGCACGCTTTACTCAGAAGCATGAGCATCAGAGCGTACTCACGCCAACGTGAGCGCCGACGCGGGGATGCTGAGTGCGTCTTTGGGGTATCCCCAGGGGGAAAATCGCTCGGCCGTGAGGATGAGCGTTTCGATCAGGCAGGCCACCAAAAGCTTCCCCTGTAGCCAAGCTTTCGCGCCATCCTTGTCGAATTTCTTCAGATGCCCGAGTTGCAACAAAGACTTTAGTCGCTTAAAAGCGAGTTCGATCTGCCATCGCTTCCGGTAGAGCTCCATAATGGCCTGAGCACTGGGCTGCATGAGTGTGGTCAGCACGATGACGTAGCCAGCGGCCTCAAGGGTTTCGGGCTTGACCTGGCGGCGTTTCTTGGTGGCCTCGATTTGGATCGCCTTTTGCGCGGTGAGGGTCTGGGCAATGGTCTTCTTGTAAA
>JBDKRR010000054.1:0-4197 GCA_039683315.1 Sulfuricella sp. | reverse complement strand
TGAAAGGCGAGTATCGCTATCTGAACCCAATGTATTCCGGGCAAAGTCGCGCCGAATTGCTGCCCAACGACAGTCTTGCCGGCCAAAGCCGCTATGCTCTGTCGCTGCTCCACATTCAGAATTTTGGTGCGGGCTGGGCGGGCAGCCTGAATGTTCAGAAAGCATCGGACGACAATTATTTTCGTGACCTGACCACTACCCTGGCCAGCACTTCGCAAGTCAACCTGCCGCGCGATGCCATGCTGACCTATAACGGTCACGGCTTGAGTTTTCTGGGTCGAATGCTGAGTTATCAGACCCTGCAGGATCCGCTGGCGCCGGTGGGCAAGCCCTACAGTCTGGCGCCACAACTGCTGGTTAACGGCCTGTGGCGTAATTTTCCCGCCGTGGATTTGGGACTGACCGGCGAGTGGGTGGACTTCCGCCACCCGACACTGGTCAACGGCAAGCGCCTGACTTTTTACCCTAATGTAAGCATGCCCCTGCTGCAAAGCTTCGCTTATGTTACCCCCAAGCTGGGCATGCATATGACCCGTTACACACTGGGCGACAACAATGTTGCCGGCTTGCCGGATGCGACGCGCACGTTGCCTATCTTCAGCGTCGATAGCGGACTCTTTCTCGAACGCGATGTGCAGCTGCGCAACCACGAGTTTACCCAGACTCTGGAGCCACGGCTGTATTACCTTTACGTGCCCTATCGCGACCAGAGCCGGTTGCCCCTCTTCGATACGGGCCTGGCGGATTTTAATTACGCCCAGATGTTCAGCGAGAACCAGTTCGTCGGTGGCGACCGCATCAATGATGCGAACCAGCTTACTGCCGCCCTGACGTCGCGCTTGCTCGACCCGGAAAATGGCCAGGAATGGATACGGGCAGCCATCGGGCAGCGCTATTATTTCAAGGAGCAGCAGGTCACGCTGGACGGCAGTGCCGGCCGGACCGACAAATCATCCGACATCCTGGCGGCATTCAGCGGACGGGTTGCGCCATTCTGGAACGTCGACACCGGCGTGCAGTACAACACCGGTCAACAGCAGTTCCAGAAGACCGGCGTCGGCGTGCGCTACCAGCCGTCAGTAGGCAAGGTGCTCAACCTGGGTTACCGTTTTACCCGAGATATGCTCAATCCGATCAAGCAGCTGGATATTTCTGCACAATGGCCCTTGCGCGGACGCTGGCAAGGGGTGGGGCGGTGGAATTACTCATTGCAGGACCGCATTATTCTGGAGGGCTTGGCCGGGCTTGAATATAATGGCGGTTGCTGGGCGGCACGGGTGGTGATGCACCGACTGGCTACTGCGACAGCTCAGACCAGCAACTCGATTTTCTTTCAACTGGAGTTGTTCGGCCTGGGCAAACTCGGCTCCGATCCATTGGATATCCTGAAACGGAATATTTCCGGCTATGCGCCAACTCTTAAACCCTCCACACCGGCTACAACTTATGACCAGTTCTAAATCCAAAGTGCTTTCCTTTTTTCTGGCAGCCTCCCTGTTGAGTTGGACGCATTTATCCAGCGCGGAAACAAAACCGGCACGCGTGACCGCGCTGGACCGCATCGTTGCGGTAGTAAACAGCGATGTCATTACCCAGCTCGAACTTGACGAGCGTCTGCGCACGGTGATCCAGCAGCTGCAAAAACAGGGCACGCCGACACCGCCCCGCGACTTGCTTGAGAAACAGCTGCTGGAACGCATGATCATGGATCGCCTGCAATTGCAGTTTGCCCAGGAAACCGGGGTGAAAGTTGACGAAGTTCAGCTCGACAAGACGTTGCAGCGCATTGCCCAGGAAAACAAGTTCAGCCCGGAACAGTTTCGTGCCGCTTTGGAAAAGGACGGCGTGGATTTCGGCAAGTTCCGCGAGGACATCCGCAACGAGATCATCATGGCGCGGTTGCGCGAACGGGAAGTCGACAACCGGGTGACCGTGAGCGACGGGGAGGTGGACAACTACCTCAACACCCGTGGCGCGGTGGCGGGCGGCGGAGAGTACAGCCTGGCGCACATTCTGGTGCGGGTGCCGGAACAGGCAAGTCCGGAACAGTTGCAGAAGCTGAAATCGCGCGCCCTCAAGGCGCTGGAAGAAGTGCAGGCCGGCAAGGACTTTCGCCAGGTTGCCGCAAGTTATTCCGACGCACCGGACGCGCTCGAAGGCGGCGTGCTGGGGTGGCGTACCGCAGGACAATTGCCTGCCCTGTTCGTCGAAGCGCTCAATGGTCTCAAGCCGGGAGAGGCCAGCCAGGTGTTGCGCAGCCCGAACGGTTTCCATATCCTGAAGTTGCTGGATAAGCGTGGCAAGGAGGCGCCGTTCGTGGTGCAGCAAACGCATGTCCGCCATATCCTGATCAAGGTGAACGAGGTGGTGTCGGAACAGGACGCCAAGAATCGCGCCTTGCAACTCAAGGAGCGGCTCGACAATGGCGCGAAATTCGAGGAGTTGGCCCGCCTAAATTCCGAGGACGGTTCCGCCAGCCGCGGGGGCGACCTGGGCTGGATATCCCCGGGGGATACCGTGCCTGAATTCGAAAAAGCCATGGACGCGCTGAAATCGGGCCAAATCTCCGATCCGGTGCGTTCCCCTTTCGGTTGGCACCTCATCGAGGTGCTTGAGCGTCGCAACCAGGACGTGAGCAAGGAACGCACACGTATGCAGGCGCGCCAGGAAATCCGCGTGCGCAAGGCCGACGAGGCCTATCAGGAGTGGCTGCGCCAGCTGCGCGACCGGGCCTATGTCGAGTATCGGATCGATGAAAAATGACAGCGGCAGGGATTGACCGTCCCCGGGATCATGTCGATCCTTTAGCCTGTTGAGCGCCTGCACATTGTCCTCGAGTCTACCCATCATTGCGCTTACTGCCGGCGAGCCCGCCGGCATCGGACCTGACCTGTGCGTGCTGCTTGCCCAGCAGGCGTACCCGGCGCGCGTGATCGTGCTGGCGGACAAAACATTGCTGGCGGCGCGCGCCAAGGCGCTCAAGCTGCCGCTGGCAATCATGGATTATGCCCCCCTGGCCGATCAACCCGCCCCGCCGGGAGCGCTGGAAGTCATGCATGTTCCCCTGGCAGCTCCGGTTCAGCCGGGTAAGCTCGATGCGGCCAATAGCCGCTATGTTCTGGATACCTTGCGTAGTGCGGTCGAAGGCTGCCTGAACGGCACTTTCGGCGCGCTGGTGACCGCGCCGGTGCACAAGGGCGTGATCAACGATGCGGGCATTCCCTTCACCGGCCATACCGAGTTTCTGGCCGAACAGACTGGTACGCCGCGGGTGGTGATGATGCTGGTGGGGGGCGGGATGCGCGTTGCCCTAGCGACCACTCATTTGCCGCTGAAAGATGTGCCTGCCGCCATCACCAGCGACAGCTTGAGCGAAGTCATCTGGATTTTGCATCGCGACCTGGTTTCCCGATTCGCCATTTCTCATCCGCGCATCCTGGTCGCAGGGCTCAACCCGCATGCGGGAGAGGGCGGCCACCTCGGGCGAGAGGAAATCGAGGTGATCTCACCGGTGCTGGACGTTTTGCGTGCCCAGGGCATGGATTTGCGCGGACCGCTGCCGGCGGATACCCTGTTTACGCCGCGCATGCTGGCCGAATGCGACTGCGTGCTTGCCATGTATCACGACCAGGGGTTGCCCGTGCTCAAACACGCGAGCTTCGGCGGCGGGGTCAATGTGACCCTGGGCCTGCCCATCATCCGCACTTCCGTGGATCATGGCACGGCGCTCGACCTGGCGGGCAGCGGCGATGCCGAGTCGGGCAGCCTGCTGGCGGCGCTGGATCTGGCTTGTGCCATGGTGCAGCGATGAAGCATATCCCGCGTAAACGGTTTGGCCAGCACTTTCTCACCGATCGCCAGGTTATCGCCGACATCGTCACCGTCATTCGTCCGCTACCCGACGACCTGATGGTGGAGATCGGTCCCGGCCTGGGGGCGATCACCAAACCCTTGCTCCAGACATTGCGTCATCTGCACGTGGTCGAGCTTGACCGCGATATCGTCACGCGCTTGCACCGGGAATACGATCCGGCGCGCCTCACCGTGCACGCCTGCGATGCCCTCAAGTTCGATTTCGGCAGCCTTGGCAGCTCGCTGCGGGTGGTCGGAAACCTGCCCTATAACATTTCGACCCCCTTGCTGTTTCACCTCGCCGGCTTTTCCCCGCTGATCGACGACATGCACTTCATGCTGCAG
>JBDKRR010000053.1:0-3204 GCA_039683315.1 Sulfuricella sp. | reverse complement strand
AGTTCACGCCGGCGTTCAGGTCGTACTGGTGGTCGTGGCGGTAATCCAGGAACAGCAGGTTGCGGCGACTGTAGTCGCCGTATTTGTAGCCCAGCGAGGCGAACACGCTGCTGCTGTCGTTCAACCGTGTTTGTCCCCCGGCGCGGATGCCGGCGAAATTCTGGTCGCCATCGATGCGCTGAATCGGCGCGACACTTTTTTCCTGGCCGGCATAGGCGCTACCGAACAACACGATTGTTCCGCCTTCGTCGAGGGCATGCAGCCAGCCGCCCCCGGCGATGGTCTGGTCGACGTCGTTGGCCGACAGATCATTGCCGGCCTTGTCGTGACCATAGCGCAGCCGGGCATATTGCCCGAACACGCTGAACTGGTTGCGCGGGTCGGGAATGTAACGCCATTCGCCCGTCACGCCGGTGGTGTCGCGGTTGTATTTGTCGTCCAGGTAAAAGCCGCCTTTCTGCAGGGCGACGCGGAAAACGCTGGAACCGCTGCCGATGTTCAAGCCGATGCGGCCATCGACGCTGTCGGTGTTGTATGTGTCCTGCACGAAATTCACGCGTTTCTTGCCGTCCAGCCCGACGAACAGGGACAGATCCTGACGCAGCGGAACGGTCACTTCGCCGCCGCCGCCCAGCGTCATGTAATTGTCCCGTGCGGCAAGATTGCTGGAAACCAGCGAGAAGGTGGCCCCGAAGATCGGGATGTACATTGTGCTACTGCTGCTCGCCACGTTGACGTTGGTGTCGTAACCGAAGGCGGCTTCGACGTAACCGGTGAAGCGGGTCTTGGGGTTGGTGCGGTTTTCGATGGCGGCGAGATATTGTTCGATGATGGTGCGGGCCAGCGCGGGCGGATTTTGCTTCATGACCTGGTCGAATTCGCTCGCGGCACGTGCGTCGTCGCCGAGCGCGTAATAAGCGCGCGCCAGGTCCAGCCGGGCGCCGTAGTGGCCGGGGTCCACCGCCAGCACCCGCTCGAATGCCAGCGTGGCCTTGTCCGGCTTGCCGCTGTCGAGCGCCGCGTCACCGAGCAGGTAGTCGTAATCCACGTTGCCTGCCATTTCGAATTCAGCCGGTGCAAGCAGGGCATAGGCTTCTGCTGCCCGGCCTGTCGCCATCAAGGACTGCGCCTGGAGCAAATCGGGTGGCGCAGACATCGCGTGGCTGGCGGAGAACAGCGCGAAGCAGATAATAAGTCTGCCTAGTTGGCGAAAGATGGAATCCATTGTTTGACTCGATATCTACATGTTTTTATTTGGATGGTCGCAGCAAATTTTGTGAATTTTACCTGTTTTTCGCGCACCGGATTCGCCTGTTATTTTCTGAGGAACACGAATGTGCCGTCCCAGTCGGCAGCGGGCGGATTGGCGCGGAAACGCGCGATGCGTTGCTGGTATACGGGGTACAGCGTGTCCTGCGGCGCAGCTTGCTGCAGGCTTTGCAGACAGGCCTCGGCCAGGTCCCATTGCCGGGTGCGGTAAAGCTCGACCGCGCGCTGGAATTCCCGCAGCTCGTCCAGCTTCGAAGGATCGATCTTTTCCGCCGGGCCGAGCGGTTCATAGATGCTGACGGGGATGTCCTTGCCCTTGACCCTGACCTTGTCGAGTTCGCGGAAGACGATGTCGGGCAGCAAGTTTTTCGTGTCTTCGCTCACCATGATCCCGACCCCGTATACCTTGGTCAGGCCTTCCAGGCGCGAGCCGAGATTGACCGCGTCGCCCATCACGGTATAAGCCGTGCGGAATTCCGACCCCATGTTGCCCACGTTCATCATGCCGCTGTTGATGCCGATGCCGATGCGGATATCCGTCCAGCCGCGGGCGACGAACTGCGGGCGCAGGGCGGCGAGGGTGTGCTGCATTTCCAGCGCCGCGGTGACGGCGTGGCGCGCATGGTCCGGGTCCGCCAGCGGGGCGCCCCAGAAAGCCATGATGGCGTCGCCGATGTATTTGTCCACGGTGCCGCGGTGCTGGTGAATGACGCGCGTCATCGGCGTCATGTAGTCGTTCATCAGCTTCGACAATGCCTTGGGGTCCAGCCCCTCCGACATCGAGGTGAAGTTGCGCACGTCGGCGAACAGCACCGTCATCTCCCGGTTCTCGCCTTCCATGGTGAAAGAGCCGGGATCGTCGCTCATCTCGTCCACCAGTTGCGGCGGCACGTACTGCCCGAACAGCCCTGAGATCTGGCGTTTGGCGCGCGCCTCGACGAAAAATCCGTAGGACATGCCGAGGACGAACAGCGTCAGGACCATGGTCACCGTGGCCGCCAGCGGCATGACCATGTTGGCGTATTGCCACAGCGCGAGATTGACGGCTAAGGTCCACAGCAGCGCGCCCAGAGCCAGCAGCGAAGCTCTCACCGGGTTGAGGGTGGGCATGAGAATGGCCAGCAGCAGACCGAGCAGCAGCGTTTGGGCAAGGTCGACCCCCAGCATGTACGCGGGTTTTTCCTTGATGTCGTGATCCAGCATGCCGGCGATCAGGTTGGCGTGAATTTCCACCCCCGGATACACGGCGCCGACCGGGGTAGAGCGCAAATCCATCAGGCCCGGCGCCGTGGTGCCGACCAGCACGATGGCGCCGGCCATTGCCCCGGCGCCGGCGCGGCCATGCAGCACGTCGCTGGCGGAAATGTAGGGGTAGCTACCCTGCTTGCCGCGGTATGGGATCAGGGCGCTGACGTTCTCGTCCACGGGGATTTTCAGCTTGCCGACGCGCAGCCCTTCCAGCGTTTCGCCGCCGCTGTCCTGCTCGATCACGGCCTGTATCGGGGGAGCGCCATAAAGCGTCCGCACCATCGCCAGCGAAAGGGCTTCGTAATAGGCGCCGCCGTACTCGATCAGCATCGGCTCGCGCCGGGCGACGCCGTCGAAATCGGGAAATGGGGTGAAATGCCCCGCATTGCCCGTGGCGCGCTGAAACTCCGCCAGATTGGCGCCGTAGCCGCGCGCCGTGACGAAAACCGAACTGCTGTCCGTGAAAGATCCTGCACCGAATGCCGGTTCGGGGAGCTTGCCGGATTCCCTGCCCTGGAAATCGGTGAAGTAGTAGCCCAGTACCACCGGATGCTTTGTCAGCGTCCGGGCGAGGAGCTGGTCATGGTCCAGCTGCGGGCGCAGTTGCGCAAGGCGGGCCTGGAACTGCGGGATGTCCTTGAACTCGGTGCGGCCCAGCCGCTCCAGCGTGTTCAGGCCCGAGCTGTC
>JBDKRR010000052.1:0-2268 GCA_039683315.1 Sulfuricella sp. | reverse complement strand
TATGGACGTTATAGTGGAAGTCACCCACTGGATGCCCATACCCGCGCCACCAGCACCGAAGGAGTGAATGATGAAGCGATTACACGTTGCAACCAGCCCCCTTACCAACACCATCTACTGCGGCACAGTGCTAAAAGACGGGAGGACATGGGGCGCAAACAAAACCGATGTGACCGTTGCGGCACTGATTGCTGTTGCTGAGCACGCTGTAGCTTTTGGAGCGCCGATATTGATAACGCACAAAGACGGAACACCGGCGTTTGAGATAACAGTCAAGGCCGCGCCTATTGTGAAGGACTGACATGACCGAAGATCTGAACCTGCTGCCCTGCCCAATTTGCGGCGGAGCGCATATTGAGAAAATTGACACACTTTATGCTGATTGGAGCCGGTGCAAAACATGCGGTTCAAAAGGGCGCAACTGGAACCGCCGCCCCGCCCCTGCGCCCGGCGATCACTTTGCCGGAGGCGGCAAACCGATCAGCGACGGCTTCGCGATTGTTCCAGTCCGTCCAACGACAGCAATGCTCGACGTTGCCGTTTCCTTCGCGCTGATGGTCAAACTATCGTCCGAATATAACTGGACTCAGTACATGACAGACGTTTGGGCGCGAATGGTGGGCGCTGCAATGGCACAGAGGGAGAAATCGCAGTTTGAGCGACTTGAGAAAGCCAAGCAAGCCATCGAGGAGTGCGGTGACGTACTCTGAAGCCAGCCGCAACGTACACCGCGCAATTGCGAGGGGAGAGTACAAATATATTGGCCGCGACTGCCCAAAGAAACACGGCGGCGAGCGGTATGTCAACCAGCATATGTGCGTTATGTGTTGCAAAGAGCGTAACGCGGAAGCGAGGGAAAATGCAAAAAGAAATGGAGTTATTGAAAATATGGAAAGCCGATGCGATTGAAGCACTGGCAGATAACGAGCGGTGCATTGCAGCGCAAATGGAAATGATAAAACGAATGCAAGGGATTATCTCTGCTGTCTATGACCACCTGCACGAATCCCAAGTGGCGCTTTTGTCCTTCGTGGATGTAAAGCGGGAGCTGTATGAAGACATGCAAGGAAAGCGGAAAGGCCGACATGAAACTACCAAATGACACTTTCCGATGCATGGGGTCAGGATGCCCCGTGAGCTTGCGGGAGACGTGTGAGCGTTATATTCAGCGCAACCCGGTAGAACACGAACATGGGATTTACCCATGGGTTTCGACGCTGAACCTAGTTCGTTGTTCTAATCATTGCGATTTTCTCATAAAGGAAAAAATATGACTGACCAAATAGACGCCGCCCGATACCGCGCATGGCGCCGGGCAGCAGCTTCCGACAACGTTTCATTTTTCGCGGAGTTCGTTGCGCAGATAGACAACGGGGAAGCGCCGACCGAGGACGAAATCGACGCCGGGATTGATGCCGCCATTCACTGTATGGAGGAAATGGAACTATGCGTAACCAGATAGATTTCGAGCGCTTCGCCATTGATCGCGGACTGGACACGGCCAAGAAAGTCAACGGTGATTATCGGGAATACGACACGTATCTCGCTTTTGAGACATGGCAAGCCAGCCGTTCCGTGGCGCTTGAGTCTGCGCAGATCGTAGAGTCGGATCACGCCGACTTTGAGAAAGGCACATGGACATTCAATATTCCAGACGGCTGCAAAGTTGGGTCTGGCAAGTACGCTATCTTGGCAATGCAAGGGGAATGATATGAATACCGAATTTATGCTGCTCGCGATATACAACAAGCCACGGCTGACATTCAAAGAGGTTTGTCATTCGCTTGGCATTGCAGAAGGAACCGGCTATTCGCACAGGACGCTTGGGAAATTCCCTGTTCCGATGACTGGCAGCCCATTAACTGCTGACGTTCGGGATGTTGCCGCCGCGCTGGATGAGTTACGCATTACCGCGAAAGCCGCTTGACGAATTGCATCAAAATTACATCACGCACGCTTGAAAGCCAATAAATACGTGCTTTTTGCTCCAATTGAAAGCCAAAGACCTACACCGCGACTAATCCACAGAATCCCTTGATAAACTTGTGGATAACCCGCTCTGGATGACGTAAATCAAGGCCGGGAATCGGAGCGAATAAAACGCAGGCAGATATTGATAAGTGTCGCTAGTTTGTCTGCGTTTCGTTTTACCGATCGCGCATAAGCCGCCAATAATCGCCTAACTTCGGTATAAATTTCCCGAACGGGTTACTGAACGGCCAGCGTGTCGGCATCCAGCAAGTGACCGCGAAACTGCACCGTGTCCTC
>JBDKRR010000051.1:0-7037 GCA_039683315.1 Sulfuricella sp. | reverse complement strand
TCGCCATCGGCCAGCTTTACGCCGATCTCTTCCTGTTCGCGCTCCAGCGCTTCGATCTTGCCCGGCAGCGCTTCCAGTTCGCGGGTTTCGTTGAAATTCAGCTTGACCCGGGCGGCCGGCTTGACGGGCTTGGCGGCGGTTTTTTGCGGCGTCTCGGCTTTCTTCTCCGGCAGCGCTTCCTGCGCGCGCTTGACCCGCACGTAGTCGTCGTAGCCGCCGGCGTATTCCTGCAGCTTGCCGTCGCCCTCGAAGGCGATGACCTGGGTCACCACGTTGTCGAGGAAAGTCCGGTCGTGGGAAACCAGCAGCACCGTGCCGCTGTAGTCCTGGAGCAGCGTTTCTAGCAGTTCCAGGGTTTCGATGTCGAGGTCGTTGGTGGGCTCGTCCAGCACCAGCACGTTGGCCGGGCGGGTGAAGAGGCGCGCCAGCAGCAAGCGGTTGCGCTCGCCGCCGGACAGCGATTTCACCGGCGAACGGGCGCGCTGCGGGGCGAACAGAAAATCTTCCAGGTAGCTGATGACGTGCTTGCGCTCGCCGCCGATCTCGATGAAATCGCTGCCCTTGCTGATGGTGTCGATCAGGGTGGCCTCGTCGTCGAGCTGGGCGCGGAACTGGTCGAAATAAGCCACGGCGATCTTGGTGCCCAGCTTGACCGTGCCGCTGTCCGGCTGCAGTTCGCCCAGGATGAGCTTGAGCAGCGTACTCTTGCCGGCGCCGTTGGGCCCCACCAGGCCGATCTTGTCGCCGCGCATCACGCGGCCGGAGAAATCCCGGATGATGACTTTGTCGCCGTAAGCCTTGCTGACATTTTCCAGCTCCGCCACCAGCTTGCCAGAGCGCTCGCCCTGGTCGACGTTGAGATTGACCGTGCCGCTACGCTCGCGGCGTGCGGCGCGCTCGCGGCGCAATGCCTCGAGCCGCAGCACGCGCCCCTCGTTACGGGTGCGGCGCGCCTGAATGCCCTTGCGGATCCAGACTTCTTCCTGGGCCAGCACCTTGTCGAATTTTTCGTTGTGCACCGCCTCGATCTCGAGCAGTTCCTGCTTCTTGATCTGATAGGCGGAAAAATTGCCGTCGAAGCCCACCAGCAGGCCGCGATCCAGTTCGACGATGCGCGTCGCCACGTTGTCGAGAAAGCGCCGGTCGTGGGTGATCAGCAGCACGCTGCCGTTGAACTCGTTGAGCAGCCCTTCAAGCCATTCGATGGCGGAAAGGTCCAGGTGGTTGGTCGGCTCGTCCAGAAGCAGCATGTCCGGCGCCATCACCAGCGCGCGCGCCAGGGCCACACGTTTTTTCTGGCCGCCGGACAAGGCGCCGATCTTGACGTCTTCCGGTAGCGCGAGCCGGCTCATGGTGGCCTCCACGCGTGCCTTCATGTTCCAGCCGTCGTGCGCTTCCAGCGCAACCTGCAGGTCGTGCATGCGCTCCAGCAGGGCGTCCATGTCGGCATCCGGGTCGCCCATGGCATGGGTGACTTCATGGTAGTCGATCAGTATCTGGTGGGCGTCGCCGAGCCCCTCGGCCACCGCTTCGAACACCGTGTGCCCGGGGTCGAGCTCGGGCTCCTGCGGGACATAGGCCAGCTTCATCCCCGGCGCGCGCCACACGCGGCCGTCGTCGGGTTGTGCCGTCCCGGCGATGATCTTGAGCAGGCTGGATTTTCCGGTGCCGTTGCGGCCGATCAGGCCGACCCGTTCGCCCGGTTCCAGCACCAGGTCGGCGTGGTCGAGCAGCGGCACGTGCCCGAATGCGAGAGATACTTTATCTAGTTGAATTAATGGCATAAGTTAGAGTGACGGCGTACCTTCGCTGGCATGGGTTTTTTCATAAGTCTGCTGGCACCGGACGCAGCGCAAAGCCGTGGGGTAAGCAAGCAGGCGTTCGAACGCAATGGCTTCGTCGCAATCGATGCAAACGCCGTATTCGCCCTGTTTCAAGCGCTTGCGCGCCGCTTCGATATCGCGCATTTCATTGATTTGCCGGTCCGCCCTTGCCGCAGCGATATCCGCCAGCGCATCGGCCATCGATTCGTCGCCCTCGTCAGAGCCGCCCGATTCGGCGAAGTCGGCGAAATGCTGCTCCCCGGCCCCGGACAACTCGACCCTCACTTCATCGAGCAGCTGCTGGTAGCGCTGCTTCAGCGCCTCTTCGAGCTGCCTGTTCTGTTCCACCGTAAACGTTTTCATAAATCCCTCGATCCCGGGCAATTCCCGAAGAATGTTGAAGTTTAACATAGCCCCCTCCCGCATCAGCCGCCGCCCACAGCCCGAAAATTTAGCGTAAAATCCCGCCTTCGCCCCGGTAGCTCAGTGGATAGAGCAACCCCCTCCTAAGGGGTAGGTCGGACGTTCGATTCGTCTTCGGGGCGCCATCCATGGCGAAAATGGGCACCTCTAGCGCGGCGCCCATTTTCAATTCAGAAACCATACGACTCGGCACTGCAGCGCTTCTTGTCATCGTGACCGGCGCCCCCCGAGCAACCCCAGCAACTGCTTTCCGTTGCTCATACTGGCATGCAGGAGCTTGAATGCCGATCGCTTGGGCAGAAACAACAAACCAATGGCCGGATCGTCTAGTCGACTGATCTAATCCGGTAGGTATTTTTGCCTGCCAATTTTGCCTCGTACATTGCCAGATCAGCTTGCTTCACCAAATCATCCTCGTTTCTTGCTTCTTCAGTGTAACGCGCGATACCTATGCTAATACCGATACGCGCTTCGCTTCCCTCAAGGTCGAATGGAACGGAAATGGCCTGAATAATTTTCTGTGCAACACCTACTACATCTTCATGCTTGTGCATCTCGCTGAGAATGATGGTGAACTCATCCCCACCCAGACGCGATACTGTATCGCTTTCTCTGACACACTTGGATAAGCGCTCTGCCACCCCTATCAATAACAGATCACCAGCATGGTGTCCTTGGGTGTCATTCACGTTCTTGAAACCGTCCAGGTCCATGTACAGCAGCGTCAACCCACCTTCGCTACGTTTTGCCAGCGACAGAGCCTGCCGCAAGCGATCATAGAACAATGCACGATTCGGCAAATTGGTCAACGTATCGTAGTGAGCCATGTGTTCAATACGCTCCTGCGTCATCTTCTGTTCGGTAATGTCTTGAACCGTACCGCGTGACCGGAATGCCCGCCCTTCAGCATCGAAAAAAGTCTCACCTTTTTCATGGACAAATTTGATTCTCCCGTCGGGAAAAAGCAAGCGGTGTTCGATGCTGTAAGGCAAACGGCTGTTAACCGATTCGATAAATGAGCTGTCCACCAGAGCACGGTCCTCCGGGTGTACAAGATTCAAGAAGGCATCATAGGAGGCGCCAAAAGAGGCGGGATCGATCTGAAAAATGCGATAAATTTCATCCGACCACGTCAAAGTGTTACTTGGTATATCGAGCTCCCAGTTGCCTATGCGCGCCATGCGTTGCGCTTCGTTGAGCTGTTCTCCGCTCTTCCGCAATTCACTGGTCATGTCCTGCGCCAGCTTAAGCGCCCGTGCCCGTCCACCGGCGAGCTGCCAGACCAGCAGTGACAGCAGCAAACTCATCAGGAGGCCGCTGATCCGTATTAGGGTGACTCGTCCGGTGTCAATCTTCGCTTCAAACAGGGGGAGAGAATGCAGCTTGATCGTCCACGCGTGACCGATGGTTTCAAATTGATGAGTGGAACTGAATAACGCTGTGCCTGCATGATTATGGGCGGAACGGCTGTGGTACATCAGCGTTTCCGAAGTCACAGTCCTGCCGTCGAAAATCTCGAGGTCAAAATTGTGAGTCTGTTCGCCGAGTATGCCACGCATCAGGTCGTTCATGCGGAACACGGCAAAGACCCAGCCGACGATGTTGGCCCGGCGGTCCGCCGTGGTTTCATGCGCACTACCTTTGGGGTACACCGGCAAATACATCAGAAAGCCTGCCTGAACATCCTGATCGTTTTCCTGTACCAGTCTGACCTTGCCTGACATGGCCATTTTACCCAAGTCGCGCGCCCGCTCCATGGCAGTACGGCGCACGGTTTCAGAATACATGTCAAAACCAAAGGCGTTCAGGTTGCGGCCCGCAAACGGCTCCACATAGATGATCGAGGTGTAGAAATCGCGCTCGCTTTCTGGGTAGACGCGGTAGTTGGGGAAATTCTCCTTGCGGATAGCCTCGATATGTCTGGCTTTCTCTTGCGACGGAATAAGCAGCGAATACCCGAGCCCCTGGATGCCCGGATAGTTTTTGGCCAAGTTCAGGGTCGACACGTAATCACGAAATTCATTCCGATCAACATTTTCCGATGCGGCATACAAACCCCTGACACCGCGCAGAATTTGTTCATAGGCTGCCAGCCGCTGTTCGATGCGCAACGCGATCTCGCGGCCCTGATAATCGAAGTTGTCCAGCTGAATCTGGCGCGCGGCGCTAATCGCTGCATTCTGCAAAAAATAAATTGTAATGAGACCGGTCGACAGCACCAGCAATATCGGAACGGCGATTGTGAGAGTGCGACTCTTCCAGAGTGCGCGCGGCCCACCGGCGACGATCATGACCAGTGGGAACATTACCAGCACACCGAGCGTATCTCCGACCCACCAAGACACCCAGTTGGCTACAGAGCTGGCTGTGTCAATGACGCCGAGAGTCCAAAGGCCGCTCACCGAAAGGCTTGCGCTGGTCACACAAACGGCTGGTGTCAGCAGCAGGAAACGCAAGATGTCGTGGAAATTATTGAAAGAGGCTGGGTAGCCGACTATTCGTCGCAAACCCCATCCCCCTATCGCAGCCTGCAGCATTGAGGCGATAGCGATGATTGACGCCACCATGAAACCGATGGTGCCGATTTGCTGGTGGCTCGAATAGTCTACCCATAAGTTAAGCAGCAATGAACCGAGAAAAATCCAGGGCAATGTTTTTTTGCCGCCAATGAATGCAGCAGCAATAGCGATTCCGGCGGGAGGAAATATCGGGGATGCATAGCCGGGCGGGAGCGCCAGCATTAATCCCAATTTGCCGCCGGCGACGTAGGCGATGGTTAGCAGCAAATACACCATCAGGTCCATTATCATGCCGGAAATTGGTTTCTGAGTTGTGGTGATTGCTGGCATTTTTCCCATCTATTTTCATTCGTCTGGATCGGCGTCGCCAAGATCGCAAACGTTAAATATTGAGAATGTTTCTTCGGTAATCAGCTACTCCATCCGTTTAACCCACGACGCTTACTCCGGATGCGTCAGCGTCTCATAGTGACATCTTGCGACCTTTTACCGGCTTATGCAATGCAGCCGCGGCGACGTGATTGCCGCGAAAATGAGCGTCATTCTTGACTGTTTTACACAGTTTTTTTAACATGAATTTCGGGTACTGCCGGTCATGAATAAATTGCTTCTGCAATCTAATATCAGATTGTTTTTACGGCATTTTTTTGCAGTCCACGGGGACGAGCAGGCATGCGATTCGCATTTCGCGCTGGAAAGTTGGCCACGGAAAGTTCCAGAGTGTCAAAAAACCGCCGATTTCAGGGTAAAATCACGCCCTTTTCGTCCGGTGTCGTCAAGCACGAACAAAGGTAAGAGAATTCATGGATCTAAATCAATTTCTTGGGTTGGGCGACGGTTCTGAAGATGAGCAGGAAGCGCGCGAACGCCTGCAGCTATACATCAACCTGAAATTATCCTCGTCCGGCCAGCCGGCCTGCGAGCAAGGTAGCGACAGCAACTTCCTCGAAGTTGCCGACAGTCTGCTCAAAAGCTACCGGGAAAAATCGCGTCTACTGTCCGGCTATCTATGCCCGCCCGACCAGCGCATCCAGTCTTTCCTTGACGACTACCTGGCCGACGTTGCCGAGGGCGGCGTCCCGCGACTGCCGGAGAATACGCTGGTCCTGGACCGCCACGGCGTGGCGCGTGAGCTTTCCCTGCCGGCCAGGTCGGACGAGTTCAAAAGCGAATACGTCAGCAGCTATCGCATCCGTAACGGCGTGCTGCACAACCCCACCAGCGACCGCCGCACCACCAAGGGCTCGTTCCACGTGGCCGAAGATGGCCTGCCCATCCCCGGCGACAAGAAGGCCGTGCCCAAACTCACTTTTGCGCGCCTCTTGAAAGCGGCACTCAACCCGCCGGAACACCTGTTGCGCCTGCCCTTCACCGCCGCCCAGAAACATGAAGCGAAGATGTTCGTCTCACTGCTGTTGCGCCCAGTCGTGTGCCCCGAGATCCCCGGCCACGAAGCGGAAAAGAGCATGGAAATCCGCTTTTTTGCCCCGGGCAGCCTGGTGAGCAACCTCGATTTCGTCGAAAGCATTTTCGGCAATGGCGGCAATCCTGTGCTGGCCTCCACCGATGCCGGTCTCGACGTGGATCACTGGTCCGGCCACAGCGGCTGCGTCATCCTCGCACCGCACCTGGTTCAGCTTACCAAGAAGGAACTCGGCCTGCCCCACCGCGACAACGCCACGCCGCGCCAGCTGGCGGACGGCATGTGCTGGAGCGACGAAGGCGAGCTGTACAACGACGGCGCCGCCTTCAAGATCACCGCGCGCGACGAGCGCGGCGTGATCGTCACCATTCTTGCAGACAACTACTACGGTTACTGCAAAAAGGAAGTCAAAACCCAGATCAGCTACGCCGCCAACCTGTTCGGCCTGGCCGAAGAGGAACACGCCGGCGGCGCGCTGGCCTTCCCGCGCCACAACCACGGCGAGGAATTCGGCGTGGACAGCGTCACCCGCGTAGCCGGTTACAGCTTCGAGGAAATGGTGGCGAACTACGGCGCGCTCATGGACCTGCAGCCGCAAGGCTACGCCGTCGACAAGCTGCACCCCGAAGTGGTCTACGTGCCGCAGGACCTGCGCATGGACCTGCCGAACCAGACCATCAGCTGGCTCCAGGGCGACACGCGCCAGTCGATCAAGCTGCAGCCGGGCAAGATCTACGTCCAGCCCAACGGCTACAAGGTCGAAATGCAGAAGCACCCCGGCGCGCCTTCCTGGCGCCTGGTGGGCACCGACCCGGAAGGCACTTTCTGCCACAAGCCCTGCACCGTGTC
>JBDKRR010000050.1:0-6455 GCA_039683315.1 Sulfuricella sp. | reverse complement strand
GGCGCCGGTGACGAAGCCGCCCGCCAGTTGCAGGTGTTCGCGGTCGAAGGCGTTGATCAGGTCCTGGGCGGTGACGCTATATGCGGCCAGCCGGTCGGGCAGAATATTGACGCGAATGGTGCGTTCGCGCAGTCCGCCCATGAGGATCTGGCCCACGCCATCTATCGTTTCAAGGCGTTTCTTGATGACGTTGGTGGCGTACAGGTTGAGTTGCTGCTGCGTGCGGTCGCCCTGCAATGCCAGCCACATGACCGGGTTGGCGTTGGTCTCCACCTTGGCGACCACTGGCGGGTCGGCGTCCTTGGGCAGGGTTTTCAGAATCTGGTTGATCTTTGCCTGCACTTCGTTGAAAGCCACGTCGACGTTCTTGTCGAGCTCGAAAGTAATGGCGACGATCGACACGCCGGGCGATGAGGTGGAGTTGATGTGCTCGATGCCCGGCGTGCTGTTGACGGCGGATTCGATGATGCTGGTGACGGCGGCGTCGATGACTTCCGGGTTGGCTCCCTTTTGTGTCGTGGTGACGGACACGATGGGGAATTCGATGTTGGGGAAGCGGTCGATGCCCAGGCGCTGGTAGCTGATGACGCCGAGCAGTACCAGTACCGCCGACAACATGAAGGCGAGTACGTGGCGTTTGATCGATAGTTCCGGCAGTGTCATTTTGCCGGCTCGGCGGCTGGTGTTGCCTGCTTGATCTCTACGCGCCCCTGATCGGTCAGGTAGCCTGCGCCGTCGACTGCCACACTCTCGCCGACGCGCAGGCCATCGATTATTTCCACGTAACCTTCCTGTTTGACGCCGGTTTTAACCACGCGCTGCAAGGCTTTGCCGTCAGCTACGACATAGGCGACATCGCCTGCCGGGCGCAACACGATACTTTCTTCCGGAACGGTGACCGCGCCCGAATGGGTTTCAAGCAACACTTCCCCGTTAACGGATGACCCGGGGCGCCAGTCGCCAGGGTTGTCGATTTCCACGATGGCATCGAAAGAGCGGCTATCCGCGCCGACCATGGGGCGAAGTTGCGCGATCGTTCCGTTGATTTCCTCCCCCGGGGCCGTAGGCGTGGACAGTTTGACGGTCTGGCCCACCTTGATGAGGTGCGATACGGTTTCGGGAAACGGCAGACGGATGCGCAGTGCTTGACTGGTGGCGATCTGGAAAACCGGCTTGCCGAGATCGATCCAGTCGCCCTTTGATACAAAGCGGCTATCCACGCGGCCGTCGACCGGCGATTCGATGCGGGTTCGGAGCACGTTCTTCGCGGCGCGCGCGTACTGTTCGCGAGCCGATATGTTCTGCGTTTCAATTCCTTCCAGGCTCGAGGAGGATACAAAACCTTTCCTGGCCAGTTCGCGATAGCGCGTGGCGAGTTTTTGCTGCGTTACGGCGTCGGATTTCAGGCGTCTGGCATCGGCGACATAATCCGTCGCGTCGATTTCCGCGAGCAACTGGCCCTTGGTGACCGGATCGCCAACATCGACGAGAACCTTGGTGATGCGGCCCGCAACTTCGGCCCCGATTTTGGGGGTGGTTACGCTGTCGATTTCGCCGATGGAATGTTCGACCACGGGCACATCGCGTGCTACCGCCTGGGTGACGGTGATGATGGCCGGGGGTGGTCCTGACTGGACCTCCTTGCTGTTCTTTTCGCAGCCCGATATGGCCGGCACGGCGCATAAGCACAATGCCGCGAGGCGAACTAAGGAGAGCGTTTTCATCAAGGTTTCCATTTATGACGAGACCCCGGCGGCTTCCGAGGTCGGTGCCCGGAAGGGGCGCCTGATTGTTCATCTGGTCGGAATCCCCTTTGATTCCGTTTTTTGGGGACAGATAGTATGACGCGCGCAGGAGGCTGGATTTAAACTTTACAGGCCGGCCGGCCGCTTAAGCCATTGTAGGGGCGAAAAAAAACCGGCGCAAGGCCGGCTTTTCTCGTCATCCAGTCGCTTAGATGAACAGGCTGATATCAGCTTCGCCGCCGTACTCGAAGTAGGTGGCTGCGCCGACATACTCGATACCGTCGATAAAGTCGCTGTGGCTGAAGCCGAACAGCTCGACCGTCATCTGGCAAGCCAGAAACTTGACCTCTGCTTCCTGGCACAGTTCACGCAATTCCGCGATGGTCGCCACGCCGTTATTGCTGATGGTTTTTTTCATCAGCGTAGTGGCAAGGGTCTCAAAGCCGGGCACGTTGGCCTGGATGATGTTCGGGATATTCCAGTTGATGCCGCGGAACCACTGCGGGCCGAACGGCATTTTCATGGGCATGCCGGGATTGCCGAGTGGGCTGACCTTGAGGCAGGACAGGTCCTTGCGCAAACATTGCAGGCCGTAGAAAGTGAAGAATATCGTCGCCTCGTAGCCCAACGCCGCAGCGGTGGAAGCCAGGATGAAAGGCGGGTAAGCCCAGTCCAGCGTTCCCTTGGTGGCGATAATCGTTAGTTTCTTTTGGTCATCCATCTCTTCTTAACCCCTCGTTGCTATTATGATTTAGCGGACGCTTGTTTCTGCAGCAATATATTTTTATTATTTTTTCTTCATGAAGAAGGTGTATTCGCCACCGGCTTCGGTGGATGACATCAATTCGTTGCCGGTTTGCTTGGCAAAGGCCTGGAAGTCTTTAACGGAACCTGGATCGGTAGAGAGGATCTTCAGGACTTGACCGGAACCGATTTCGGCAAGGGCTTTCTTGGCGCGCAAAATCGGCAATGGGCAGTTCAGGCCGCGTGCATCCAGTTCTTTATCAGCGTTCATATGGTGCTCTCCTCAGAAGGTTAATTAAAGCAAACGAAAAAGGGGATTATTTATAGATGAGTTACGGAATTATTGCAACCTGAATTTAGGCTGGAGTGGCCAACATCTGGCCGGAACGCATCCATGCCATGATGCCGCCTTGCAGGTTCATCACGTTGCGAAACCCTTGTTGCGACAGGAATGCGGTGACTTGCCCCGAGCGTGCACCGCTCTGGCAGTAAAAAACGGTGGGGGTGTCCGCGCACAACTCGCTCACCTTCAAGGGAATGAGGTGCATCGGAATATGTTCTGCGCCCTCGATGTAACCGCGCGCCACTTCGCCCTCTGAACGGACGTCGATCAGCTTTATCTTGCCTTCCGAGCGCATTTTTTCCAGACCGCTGATGTCAATTTCCTGGATACCGAACATTGTTTCTCCTCGCGTTAAATCAGGTAGAACTTTAGAGATTGCTAATATACCAAATTTCGGTTTTTATGCAACCCATTCATTAAACATGATATTTGCATTCCGTTCGTCGGGCCGCCACCGCGCATGGGCTTCAGGAAACCGTCTGGTAGTAAAGGTTCTGCGGGTGGTTGGCCTGGGCGAAAAAGAACCAGCGTTCCGCGATCAATCCAGCGTATTGCACGAAGAACGCCATCAACAGCAGGCCGGGGTTGCTGGTTGATAAGCCCCAGGTGAGGAAAACGAATGGCAGCCCGAAGGTCAGGACAATGAACAGCCATTTCACCGAGCGCAGCATGACGGCAGATTTGCCGTGAAAAAATTCGCGCGTGTTGAATGAGCCGCCCATGAAGCCCTGCGATTTTTGCGCGATGACGGTGTGGCGCACACCGATGGCGCTTTGCAGGGTGGATTTCGGCTTGAGCTTGTGGTTTCTCACCAGCGATGCGCTGCGCGAAACAAAGGCGAGTACGGTGATGATGAGCGCCCACTTGCCGTAAAAACTCGTCAATGCCGGCGCCGCGAGTGCGGCGTAGCCGGCGGCCAGGGCGAACCCGGAGGCGCCGCCGAGCAGGATGAAGTTGCTCACCGTCAGCGGGGTGTGCCATTCCTGCAGGAAACGCAGGCAGGCGTAGATCATGCCGGTGCTGACGAACAGCGCGAAGCACAACAGCGTGCCGACAGCGCCGATCAGCATGATCAAGTCAACTTGCAAGGTTTCGCCCAGCGTGAACAGCGGAACATTCCAGCCGAAATAATGCGCCACGCCGTAACCGAACACGCAGGCCATGAACGCCGGTAGCACGATCACTTCGCGCGACAGCCAGGAAGTACGCCACTGCGCGGCGGAGCGCCAGGCGCGCTCGGGGTGGCCGAGATGGAAGAACGAAGAAACCAGGCCCGCGATCAGGAATGCCAGCGCGATCAGGCTGCCCACGGCATAGAACTGGCGGTCTCCCTCTGCTGAAAGCACGTGGAACAGCGCATAGACCTGGCCGGTGTACAGTGCCAGGAACAAGCCCTGGCCGACACCGATCAAGGTGGTGAGGAAAATCACGGAAAAAGCGGGATTCACTGTCTATTACTCCATTATTTCAATTAGCCATTACCACGAGGTCACATCGTCCAGCGACGGCTCGCTCTTGTCCGGCTTGGGCAGCAGGCGTTCTTTCTTGAGCGGGTTGTCGGCGCGAACCAGTTCGTCGTCGTGGATACGCAGCTGCGTCTTGCGCCGCGGCAGGTAGTGGTTGGACGGCTTGGTGCCCCATTCCGGCATGAGCGGGTAGCCGCTGCTATCGCGGATTGCAACCGAAACGGCCGCCACCGGATCGGGCACGTCGCCGAACCGGCGCGCGCTGGTCGGGCAGGCGAGCACGCAGGCGGGCTTGCGTTCCTTTTCCGGCAATCCCATGTCGTAAATGCGATCCACGCACAAGGTGCACTTCTTCATCACCTTCTGCTTCTCGTCGATTTCGCGCACGCCGTAAGGGCATGCCCAAGAGCAATATTTGCAGCCGATGCACTTGTCGTAGTCCACCAGCACGATGCCGTCTTCCTTGCGCTTGTAGGATGCGCCGGTCGGGCACACCGGCACGCACGGCGGCTCTTCGCAATGCAGGCAGGATTTGGGGAAATGCACCGTTTCCGTGTTGGGGAAGGTTCCGACCTCGAAGGTCTGCACCCGGTTGAGGAACGTGCCGGTCGGGTCCGCGCCGTAGGGGTTGAAGTCGGACAGCGGTCCGGCCATGCCGGAGGTGTTCCATTCCTTGCAGTTGGTGACGCAGGCATGGCAGCCGACGCACACGTTAAGGTCGATGACGAGGGCGAGTTGGGTCATTTCCAGTCTCCTTTTCCGGCAAAGAAGGCAAACCAGTTCGGCCTTTTTTGCGTCATCCCCGGTACTGGCTTGAGGGGTTCGAATTGCGGCGAGGTGTGCTGCGGTTCATCCGCGCCCGCCGGGTAGATGCGCACGCGCACGTCGAACCAGCCGGCCTGCCCGGTGATCGGGTCCGAATTGGAAAGATGGGGGCCGGCATCGTGCGCCGGCAGTTCCTCACCGATCAGGTGGTTGAGCAGGAAGCCTTTTTTCGCCTCGTTGGCATCGGCATCCAGACCCCACGCGCCGGCTGCCTTGCCGATGGCGTTCCAGGTCCACACCGTGCCCGGTTCCACCGCCTCGGAAAAGCGGCACATGCAGCGCACCTTGCCATGCATGGATTCGGCCCACATCCAGCCGCCATCCGCAATACCCTGCGCGGCAGCCGTTTTCGGATTGACGAACAGGAAGTTGTGAGCGTGAATCTGGCGCAGCCAGGCGTTTTGCGAGTCCCACGAGTGGTACATCGCCATCGGCCGCTGCGTGATGGCATTGAGCGGATACTTCTGGGTATCGGTGAGCTGGGACTCGAGGGTCTCATAGTAGAACGGCAGCGGATCGAAATAGGTTTCGATGCGTTTTTTCAGGTGTTGCGGCGGTTGACGCCCGTCCGTCCTGCCCTGTGCGGCAAGGCGGAACTTCTGCAGCACTTCCGAATAGATGTGGATCGAGATCGGCTCGGCGTAGCGCGTGATGCGGTTGCGCTGCGCCCATTCCAGGTAGCCCTGGTTCCAGTTGCGCATGTACTGGTACGAGCGCGGCAGCTCGTGATGGAAGAAGCCGCCGTTCTGGGCATACATTTCCCACTGGCGCGGATTGGGTTCGCCGCGCATGGTTTTCTCGCCGCCCTTGCCGCGCCAGCCCGCGAGGAAGCCGATGCCGGAACCGGGTTCGGTCTCGTAGTTGACGATGAAGTCGGGGTAGTCGCGATACTTGCGCGCGCCGTCTTTCTGGGTGAAGGCCGGCAGTTTCAGGCGCGTGCCCAGTTCGATCAGCACTTCCTGAAACGGCTTGCAGTCGCCCTTGGGCGCGACGATCGGAATGCGCACTGCGTCTACCGGGCCGTCGAATTCTGAAATCGGCCGGTCGAGGATGGACATCACGTCGTGGCGTTCCAGGTAGGAGGTGTCCGGCAGCACCAGGTCGGCGAAGGCGGTCATCTCCGAGTGGAACGCATCGCACACGATGAGGAAGGGGATCTTGTACTCGCCGTCTTCGCGTTTGTCGTTGAGCATGTCGCGCACCGAGACGGTGTTCATGGTCGAGTTCCACGCCATGTTCGACATGAAGATCAGCAGCGTGTCGATGGAGTAGGGGTCGCCGCGCCAGGCGTTGGTGATGACGTTGTGCATCAGGCCGTGCACCGCCAGCGGG
>JBDKRR010000049.1:0-16100 GCA_039683315.1 Sulfuricella sp. | reverse complement strand
GATGCACAGGGCGCTGTCATAGAGCCGTCCCAGCGCTCCGGGCGGCATGGGCTTGTTGCCGCGCGCTTCGACGCTCCCTCCGCTGGTCAGACGCGCCCCCCCGGCGAGAGCGCCCTTGAGGAAATCGCGCCGCTTCATGTTCATGATTCGGCCCCCTCTTTTTTGTCCTTGGGCGCGGTTTTGTCTTCTGCGTCATGTGCTGCACCCAGGTTGCGCGCCAGCATCGCGCCGCCGCCCGCCGCGGCGCCCGCGATGGCCGCCAGAGCCGCTGCCGAGCCGAAGGAGATGCCCTTGCCCTGATCCTCGAAGATGCGCGGGAAGGACAGCGGCGGCACGATATTCTTCAAGTCTGCCAGCTCGTGGATGGGTTTGCTGAACCCGACCCCTTTCTCGGTGCAGCCGATGCAGGGGTGCCCCGTGCCAACCGGCCAGCTGGCGCAACCGACGTCGCCGAACAGGATGGTCGGGCAGTTGGCATAGGTTTCCGGGCCCTTGCAGCCCAGCTTGTAGAGGCAATAGCCCTTGCGGTGGCCGACATCGCCGAACTCCATGGCGAAACGTCCGGCGTCGAAGTGCGCGCGGCGCTCGCAGTTGTCGTGGATGAGGCGGGAGTAGGCGAATTTGGGGCGTCCCAACTGGTCCACGTCGGGCAGCTTGCCGAAGGTGAGGTAGTGCACCACGGTGGAAAGGAAGTTATAGGGGTTGGGCGGGCAGCCGGGAATATTGGGGATCACCTTGCCCAGCACCTCGCCGGCGCTGGACGCGCCGGTCGGGTTTCCTCCGGTGGAGGGCATACCGCCCCAGGACGCACAACTGCCGATGGCTATCACGGCGCCGGCATCGGCTGCGCATTCCTTGACCATGTCCACCGCGGTCTGGCCGCCAACTTTGCAGTAGATGCCCTTGTCCTTGACGGGAATGGCTCCTTCCACCACCAGCAGATACTTGCCCTTGTTGGTCTTCATGGCGTCCTTGCGCGCCGCCTCGGCCTGATGGCCCGCCGCTGCGAACAGGGTTTCATGGTAGTCGAGGGAGATCACGTCCAGGATTAGCTTGTCCAGCGTCGGGTGCTCGGCGCGCAACAGGGACTCGGTGCATCCGGTGCATTCCTGGAAGTGCAGCCAGATCACGGAAGGTCGCTTGGCGCTCGCCACAGCCTCGGCCATGGCTGCGTCTGCGCCCTTGGGCAGGCCCATGGTCGTGGCCATGGCCGCGCACAGCTGGAGAAACTCGCGGCGCGAAACACCCAGTCGCCGCTCCAGCGCCGCCACTCCGTCGCTATGCTCCAGCGCTTCAATACTCTCGTTCTTGCCCATGACGCCCCTCCTGGTGATAGGACCAACACTTGTAGAAGACCTATACAAGAATCGTGCCATTGCAGGGAGTTGACGAAAACAAAGGGGCGCCGCGAAATTGCCCTTTTTGTTGTGGAATGTCGGCTTTCACTTTTTGTGTTGGAATGGTTACCATGCTTCCAATTATTCGCCTGGCACCGCAGCAAATCCCGTTCAGCCGTCCAGCAGTCAGGCGCGCACGGTTATTGCATCGCGCTCCACGCACACTGTGCGCCTGCACGGTCAGAAGAAAGAACAGAAATGGACGAACAGCACGAAAAGGAGAATGAAACCCGCCAGTTCATGTCGAGCGTGATGGCTTCGATGTCCGATGTGCTGCTGGTTTGCAGCCCCGCCGGACGGATCGAGGAAGTGAACCGCGCCCTGGTGAGGCTGGTGAAACGCGGCGAAGACGAATTGCGCGGTACCGCGCTGGCGGACCTGCTGGCCGAGGACTCGATCCTGCCGCCGATAAAAGGCATGCAGCATTCCCAGGGTCCGATCTGCTGCATGGAGGACTGCGAAATGCTGTTGCGGGGCGCAGACGGCAGCATCATTCCGGTCGCCATGAACTGTACGCCGCGCTATGACCAGCGCGGAGAAGAAGTCGGTTACGTCCTGGTCGGACGGCCCATCGGGGAGCTGCGCCGTGCTTATGAAGCCCTGCACGACGCGCACGAGGAGCTGAAGCTGACCCAGCGCAGGCTGGTACATTCCGAAAAGATGGTTTCGCTGGGGCGGCTGGTGGCCGGCGTCGCCCATGAACTCAACAACCCGATCAGCTTCGTCCTGGGCAACGTGCATGCGCTGCAACGCTATACCCAGCGCCTCAAAACCTACCTCGACGCGATTCACGACGGCGCGGAATTGGGGGCGCGCGAAGAGATGCGTCAGAAATTCAGGATCGACCGAATCCTGGAGGATATCGAGCCGCTCATCGACGGCACCATGGAGGGGGCGGAACGCACCCAGAACATCGTCGAGGGGCTGAAGCGCTTTTCCGCGCGGGACGCCGAGCAGACCGAGCGGTTCGACCTGGTCGGGCTCATCGCCAAGGTGGTGCAATGGGTGGTCGGTTCAGGGCCGGAAAAACTCGAAGTCATCAGCCACATGCCAGAGCATTTGCCGATGGTCGGAAATACCGGGCAAATTCAGCAAGTCGTCATCAACCTGCTGCAGAACGCGCTCGACGCCACCGCGGGGCAGGCTTCGCGCGTGCTGGAAATAAGCGGCAGCGTGCAGGACAAATGGGCGGTTGTGGCGTTTCACGATAACGGGCCGGGCATCGATCCTGAACATCAGACCCAGCTCTTTGATCCATTCTTCACCACCAAGCCCGTGGGCAAAGGTACTGGCTTGGGGCTTTCCATCAGTTACGGTCTGGTCGCGCGCCACGGCGGAGAACTCGGCGTGGCAAACCACCCCGCTGGCGGGGCGGTGTTTACGCTCAGGCTGCCGATCGACTCCTTCGCGGAGTAGTTGCCTATATGACCCGGACCTGCACCAGTTCTTCCCCTGCCGGGTCGACCACGTGCACGGCGCAGGCGATGCACGGGTCGAAGCTGTGGATGGTGCGCAGGATCTCGATCGGCTGTTTCGGGTCGTGCAGCTTGTGCCCCTTGAGCGCCGCTTCGTAAGGGCCTTCCTGCCCAGCGACGTCGCGCGGCCCGGCGTTCCAGGTGGAGGGTACCACCGCCTGGTAGTTGTCGATGATCTGGTCCTTGATGACGATCCAGTGCGCCAGCGCGCCGCGCGGCGCTTCCATGTGGCCCACGCCCTTGGCCAGTTTCGGCCAGGAGGAAGGCTCCCACAGGGCTTCGTTGAAAGTACGCAGGTCTCCCGCCTTGATGTTGGCCAACAACTGGTCATACCAGCCCTGCATGGCGTCGACGATGATCTTGGTTTCCAGCGTGCGCGCCGCGGTGCGGCCGAGGGTGGAATACAGGGCGCTGACCGGCAGGTCCAGTTTGCTTAGCGTCATGCCGACCAGCTCTTTGGTCTGTGCATGGCCTTTGGCGTATAGCATCAGAACCCGCGCCAGCGGGCCGACTTCGACCGCCTTGCCTTTCCAGCGCGGCGATTTGAGCCAGGAATAGGAGGCGTCGGTGTCCAGGTGCTGGTAGGGCGGCTTGGGGCCGGTGTAGTGCAGCGTGGTTTCGCCCTGGTAAGGGTGCAGACCCTTGTCCTTGCCGGCGCTGTAGTCGTACCAGGAATGGGCGACGAATTCCTGGATCTGGTCGTCGGCGTTGAGGTCCACCGGGTGGATGCGCGACAGGTCGCAGTCGAGGATCACCCCGGACGGGATGAGGAAACTCGCCGGGTCGTCCATGCCCTTTTCCGGGAAGTCGCCGTAGGTCATGAAATTGCCGATGCCCTCGCCCTGGGCAGCCCAGTCCTTGTAGAAGCCGGCGATGGCCAGCGTGTCCGGCACGTAAACCTGATCGACGAAATCGCGCATCTGGACGATGAGGTTTTTGACCTTTTCCAACCCCACCATGTTGAGCGCGGTCGCGCCGGAGCCGCCGCGGAAATGGGGGCCGTTGCCGTGGCCCTGGTGTTCGGGGTGGACGCTGATGGCGCAGGGCACGCCGCCGACCACGAAATTGGGGTGGGGGTTTTTGCCGCCGAAAATGGTGTGCAGTTGTGCCACGTCGCGTTGCCAGGCGAGCGCATCGAGATAGTGCGCGACCGCCATCAGGTTGGCTTCCGGCGGCAGTTTGTAGGCCGGGTGGCCCCAGTAGCCGTTGCTGAAAATGCCGAGCTGGCCGGATTCGACGAAGACCTTGAGCTTCTTCTGTGTGTCGGCGAAATAGCCCGGTGAGGATTTCGCATAGTTCGACAGGCTCTGCGCCAGCTCGGAAGTCTTTTTCGGATCGGCCTGCAGCGCGGAAACCACGTCCACCCAGTCGAGCGCGTGCAGGTGGTAGAAGTGCATCACGTGGTCGTGCACGTACTGCGCCGCGATCATGAGGTTGCGGATCAGCTGGGCGTTGGGCGGAATCTTGTAATCGAGCGCGTTTTCCACCGCGCGCACCGAGGCGATGCCGTGCACCAGCGTGCACACGCCGCAGATGCGCTGCGCGAAGGCCCAGGCGTCGCGCGGATCGCGGCCGCGCAGGATGATCTCGATGCCGCGCACCATGGTGCCGGCGCTGGAGGCGCGGGTGATTTCGCCCTGATCGTTGGTTTCCGCCTCGATGCGCAGGTGCCCTTCGATGCGGGTGATGGGGTCGACGACGACGCGCTGGTTCATGCCGGTTCATCCTTTTTCAGGTATTCGGCTACCAGTTCGGTGATGCCGATCATCTTGGTGTCCATTTTGTAGTGCTCCAGCCCTTCCTCGAGCACGTTGCGGCAATTGGCGCAGGCGGTGATCATGGTGCCCGCGCCCGTGCCCTCGATCTGGCGTTTCTTGATCTTGAACACCTGGAAGCGCAGCTCCTCGGCGCGCGGGTTGGCTGAAACGCCGCCACCGCCGCCGCAGCACCAGTTGTAGACGCCGGGGTCTTCCATCTCGCGGAAATCGCTGGCGACCATGTCGATCAGGTTGCGCGGCTCGGCCACGATGCCGCCGCGCCGCACGATCTGGCAGGGGTCGTGCAGGGTGAGCGATTCTGCCGTCTTGCCCTCGGTCTTGAGCCGTCCGTCCTTGCGCAGCTGGTCGAGCAGTTCCAGCACGTGCACCACTTCGAACTTGTATGGCCGGCCGATGAGGTTCGGGCCTTCCCAGCGCAGGGCGGTGAAGGCGTGGCCGCATTCCGGGCTGATGACGTATTTCACGCCGAGTTTTTCCGCCGCATCGACTACGCGCGAGACGATTTGCCGTGCGATATCCGAAACGCCGATCTGGATTCCGCTGTTGGTCGCCTCGAAGGCCTCGCTGGAAACCGTCCAGCTGATGCCCACCTGCCTGAAGATGCGCGCCAGGGAACCGAGATATTCCGGGTAGCCCATGATCTCCATCGAGGACATGATCACCATGTAATCCGCCCCGGCCTTGTCCACCGGGATCTCGATGCCGGTTTCCTCCTGCTGCTCGTGGACCTGGGCCATGAAGGTCTTGGGCTTGATGCCCATCGGGCTGCCCAGCTCGATGGAACGGCGCGTGGCTTCGATCAGTCCCGCCGGCGCGTGCCCGGACGCTGCCATGCCTTCGCGCATCTTGCGGATCATGTAGGTGATGTCGTTGCCCACCGGGCACATCAGGGTGCAGCGCCCGCACAGGGTGCAGCTGTCGTACACCAGCGGGCTCCATTCCTCCAGCTCTTCGTCGCTGATGGTTGCGCCCAGCCCCAGCAGGGAGGTCAGTTTGCCGACCAGGGTGTATTCCCGCTTCCACAGCTTGCGCAAGGGTTCCAGCTTGTGGATCGGGGTGTATTTCGGGTCGCCGGTTTCGGTGTGGAACAAACAGGCGTCGGCGCACAGCCCGCAGTGCACGCAACTGTTGAAGAAACTGGCGATGGGTGCGTCCATCACCTCGCGAAAGGCGTTGATGCCACGTTCCAGAGAAGCACTCATAATGTTGCCTCCGAACAATAGATGGAACGCCCCACGTTGCAGTGTCGGCAACCGATATTATTCGCGGCCAGTCGCACCCACGCTGCGCGCGGGCCCTGCTCCTTGCTCATAATCTCGCTCCCTTATGTCCCAGCGCATCGCCGTTGTACCAGCGTGAAACGAACAGCGACATGGTATGGACCAGCTTGGTGAAAGGCATGAATACCAGCAACAGCTCCACGCTCAGGATGTGCACCGCCAGCATCAGGGTGTAGGGCAGCAGCAGGTGGTGGAAAGCCAGGTAGCCAGTCAGCAGCGGCGCCAGCGTGAGCGCCCATGATGCATAGTCGTCGAACGTGGAGAGGAAACGCTTGACCGGGTGATACAGCCGGTAGGCCAGCATCAGCAGCAGCGCCACGATGGTGAGGAGGGAGACACCGTCCACCAGCTGGCTCGGCAGCGCCGGCCAGCCCAGGCCCACGGTGTGTCGGAACAGCTCGATGTGGGGCGCAAAGAACAGCAGGGCGACGAAAAATCCGATATGGAAGGTGTAGCCCATGAGGTAGGTCGGGAACGTGCGTTTCAGCAGGGTGCGGTTGGGCAGGGAGCGGCTGAATATGGTTATCCAGCCGGCAGCGGCGTTGCCCGGACGCGCTACGGAGAGGTCCGGCTTGCGTCCCAGGCTGAAAATTTCGAACAGCTTGAGCAGCATGCCGAAGATGAAGATCGCCAGGGCGATCTGCAGGCCCGGACCGCGGGCCCAAAGCAGCAATTCCATGTCGCTCATGTCATTTCTCCAGGTCTTTTACCGTCACGGTCTGGTGCCCCGACTTGGCGGCGCCCTTGACGTGGCGGTTGTGCATGGCGATAGCCGCACCGCCGACGATGCCCGCGGCCGCAGCGACGGCGGCGGCCTTGCCGACCGGGGTGATCGGCACCGAGAGCGCCTGGTAGAAACTGCCGGCGTCCCAGAAATTCGGCTCCGAGCAGCCCAGGCAGCCATGGCCGGATTCGATGGGGAAGCTGGTGCCCTGGTTCCACTTGGTGGTGGCACAGGCGTTGAAGGTGGTCGGCCCCTTGCAGCCCAGTTCGAACAGGCACCAGCCGTTGCGCGCGCCCTCGTCGTCGAAGGTCTTGGCGAACTTGCCCTGATCGTAGAAGGGGCGGCGATAACAGCGATCGTGGATGGATTCGCCGTAAAACACCTTGGGCCGCCCCAGATCGTCGAGCTCGGGCAGCGTGCCGAAAGTCAGGTAATGCGCCAGCACGCCGGTAATCACCACCGGAATGGGCGGGCAGCCGGAAACGTTGATGATCGGCTTGTCCTTGATGATGTCCGACACCGCCACCGCCCCGGTGGGATTGGGATTGGCGTGGGGAATGCCGCCGAAAGCCGCGCAAGTGCCGACCGCCACGATCGCCGCCGCGCCCTGAGCCGCTTCCTGCAACATGTCGAGATTGCTCCTGCCGGCGATGGTGGAATACACGCCGCCGTCCTTGAGCGGGATGGAGCCGTCCACCACCAGCAGGTATTTGCCGAAGAACTTCTGCATCGCCTCTACGCGCGCCGCTTCGGCCGCCTCGCCCGACGCCGCCTGCAGGGTGTGGTGGTAATCAAGCGAGATGGCGTCGAAGATCAGGGCTTCCAGCGTGGGGGTATGGGAGCGCGTGAGCGACTCGGTGCAGCCGGTGCATTCCTGGAACGACAGCCAGATTACCGATGGCCGCGGCGCCTTGTCCAGAGCGGCGGCGATGGCCGGCACCATGCTCGGCGGCAGTGCCATGAGGGCGGCCATGGCACTGCAGAACTTGAGGAAGCCGCGCCGCGATACGCCTTGCGCCCGCAGTATCGCGCCCAACGAGTTTTCATCAGCCATGACGATCTCCTGTGCTATGTAAAACTCGCATAGCGAGCCTGCATCCCCCTCTCCCGCATGCGGGGGAGGGCTAGGGTGGGGGAGATGGTCATGGAATATCTCATAACCGTTAGTTCGCCTGTAATCTTTCCCGCAAGCGCTGCGCCGCTTCGTTCACATCTTCCACCGGGGTTTGCAGCAGCGCCGGGCAGCGCGTCACCTCGATCGATTCCGTCATGACTTCATGCGCGCTGTTGCGATGGGTCACCCACCACACGCCGTGCAGCGCGGTTTCGCGGATCTGCGTGAGCCCGAGCGCCTGGAGTTCGGCACTGAGTTCGCCTTCTCCCAGCGCTTCCTGCAGCGCCTCGTAATCGCCCGGCAGGAGCGGCAGGCCATTCAGTTGCACGCTGCCGCCTTCGCCGGTGCGCGCCAGGCTGTCCAGCAGCGCGGCGATTTCGTGCAGCAGCGGTGCGGCGTTGCCGTTCATGACTGCCAGCCGCGGATCAGTTCCCGTGCCGTGGCACAGGCGAGCGGCAGGGCTTGCGCCACTGCAGCAGAAGGAACTTCGCCCCAGTCCAGCACGGCGGGCTGGATGCCGATCAATGCGCGCTGCGGCGGCAGCTTGTCGGTCAGGTGGGTGATCGCCAGCAGATCGAGCAGACCCACTTCATGCACGCTGCACTTGCGGTTGGCACCGAGGAAGCGATCCATTTCTGCGTCGCGAAAAACTTCCACCGTGCCGGGCGGCCCGCCCAGTTCGGCGGCGTCGATGACCAGCAGGCAATCGACATCTCCGATCGGGCCTGCCAGGGTGAAGCTCAGCGTGCCGCCATCCACGAACTCGATCCCGGTCAGGTCTGCGGACTCCAGTTGCAGTCGGTGCATGGCATGAACGCCCGCGCCTTCGTCCTGCAGCAGCGTGTTGCCGATGCCGAGTACCATGACGCGCAAGGACGGTGGATGAGAGGTCACGACGTAAAGCCCGCGAAGGAGGGGCGTCGTCTTGTGGCACAAGTGCAGCAACGCTTTGGCATAAACCGCTCCCTTCCGTGGTAGGTCGGACCAAGCTAGCATCGGGGGTGGAAAAAATCAATGCGGGGTATTACTGAATTCTTAATTCAAGTTTCGGACTTGCATGCGAACAACTGGTCAAAAAAATGGGGCCGGCGCTATTGTTACGCAGGCCCCATTCAGGTCCAGTCAGTCGGGCGGTTGACCCGCCCTTGTGATTATTTTTTCAGGCAGTCGCTCATGAATTTCTTGCGATCGTCGCCCTTGAGCGCTTTGTCGCCGGCTTCCTGGTTGCACTGTTTCATCTTGTTCTGCTGGGTCGTCGGGGCGCTCTTTTCTTCAGGTTTCTTGTCCTCAGGCTTCTTGGCGCTCAGGCATTCCTTCATGAAGGACTTGCGAGCATCTCCCTTGAGGTCCTGTGTTTTGGCGCTCGCACTGCATTCCTTCATCTTTTCCTGCTGTGGGCCGGCAAAAACCAGAGGGCTGGTTAATGCCAGGGCAATGGCGGCAACGATCATTTTTTTCATGCGTCTCTCCCGTTTCATCCGTTAAATTAGGAAAAGCAATGCTAATGCAATCTGACTAAACATTAAACAGGAAATTTAGGACATCGCCATCTTTCACCACGTACTCCTTGCCTTCCGAGCGCATCTTGCCGGCTTCCTTGGCGCCCTGTTCACCCTTGCAGGCAACGAAATCCTCGAAGGCGATGGTCTGGGCACGGATGAAGCCGCGTTCGAAGTCGGTGTGGATCACGCCCGCGGCCTGGGGGGCGGTGTCGCCGATGTGGATGGTCCAGGCGCGCACTTCCTTGACGCCGGCGGTGAAGTAGGTCTGCAGCCCGAGCAGCTTGTAGGCGGCACGGATGACGCGGTTGAGACCGGGCTCTTCGAGGCCCATGTCGGCGAGAAACTCTTTCTTGTCGGCTTCGTCGAGGTCGGCGATCTCGCCTTCGATGGCGGCGCAAATCGCGACCACCGGGGCGCCTTCCTTGGCGGCCAGCTGTTCGACTTTTTCGAGGTGGGGGTTGTTGCTGAAACCGCCTTCATCCACGTTGGCGATGTACATCGTGGGCTTCAGTGTCATCAGGCACAGCGGCTTGAGCAGGGCGGCGTCTTCCTTGTCCAGTTTCAGGCTGCGGGCGGGCAGACTTTGATCCAGCGTGGCGCGCACTTTTTCCAGCAGCGCCATCATGCGCTGGGCATCCTTGTCGCCGGATTTTGCCAGCTTGTTGCTGCGCAGCATGGCCTTCTCCACCGTCTCCAGGTCGGCCAGCGCCAGTTCGGTGTTGATCACTTCGATGTCGGAAATGGGGTCGACCTTGCCGGCCACATGTATCACGTCCACGTTTTCGAAGCAGCGCACCACATGGGCGATGGCGTCGGTTTCGCGGATGTTGGCGAGGAACTTGTTGCCCAGGCCCTCGCCCTTGCTCGCGCCGGCCACCAGGCCGGCGATGTCGACGAATTCCATGATGGCGTGTTGCAGTTTCTGCGGTTTGACGATTTCCGCCAGCGCATCGATGCGCGGGTCCGGTACTTCGACGATGCCGACGTTGGGCTCAATGGTGCAGAAGGGGTAGTTCTCCGCCGCGATGCCGGCGCTGGTGATGGCGTTGAACAGGGTGGACTTGCCGACGTTGGGCAGGCCGACGATACCGCATTGGAGACTCATGAAAATCCTTTAAATAGTGATGCTCCTGCGCATCCAACGCGGATGTCGCGGAATTCCCGTGGGCGTGTCGCTCCGGGCAATTCGCGATTATAGCGCGGCGGGGTTCTCACTCCAAAGAACGACGGCTAAAGCTTCCTGACTTCATCCCAATCGAAGACTGCTTCTTCTTCCGTGCTCTCCGCATGGCTTGGCGTTGCAGCGCCGCTGGCTCGCATGAGGCGATGAAATTCCTCAATCGATATCTCTTCTACTTCCGGCATTCTGCGCTCGGGATTGCGCCTGCGCTCCTTCCAGCCGGCCGGCGGCCCGCCATCGCGCTTGCGGCGGTCCAGTCCGGTACGATGCTTGTGTTTGCCCGACATGCCTCTCTCCTCTCGACAGTTGCTCGCCAACATTGGTCTAAGTTTATCCTGCGGCAGGCGATAGCTGGCGGAGCCTGTCAGCACTTCTTTGTTATCAATTGAGAGTAGCCGATCCACGATAATATGACAATAGTGTGAATATCGGCGTGCGGTTCACTTTGCAGGTGTGTTGCCCCGCTCGGCATCGGGCGTCAGCAAAGCCAGCTGCGCCTTGTCGAGATAACACCATGCTCCCGCATCCAGGTTCAATGCATCGAGCGTCAACGCGCCGATCGCCGCGCGGTGCAGAGCGGTGCAATGGTTGCCGGCGGCCGCCAACATGCGTTTGACCTGGTGGTATTTTCCCTGCTCCAGCACGATTTCCAGTTGGTGCGCCGCGATCTGGCGGCAGGTCACCGCGGCCAGCGGCGCGGGCTCGTCGTGCAACTTCACGCCGGCCAGCAGCAGTTCGACCAGCGCGGGCGTTACCGGGTCGTGCGTGGTGGCCACGTAGATCTTGGGGATGTGCCTTTTGGGGGAAGATTGGGCGTGGATGAAGGCGCCGTCGTCGGACATCAGCAACAGCCCGGTGGTGTCGTGATCGAGGCGGCCCACCGGCTGTACGTCGCGCCAGGTAAACTGTTCCGGCAACAGCGACAGTACGCCGGGGTGGTGGCTGGGTTTTCGTGAGCACTCGTAATTGGCGGGCTTGTGCAGCGCGATGTGCACATGCTCGCGGTAGGTCCAGCGTTCGTCGAACAGCGTGAACTCGAGGCCGGCGGTTTCGAAAACGGCGCGGTGGTCGCTGACCGTTTTGCCCTCGATCGACATCTCGCCGTCGTCGATCATGCGCCGGCAGGCCTTGCGCGTGCCGAAGCCCTGCGATTGCAGGATACGGTCAAGGGGCTGTCGGCTCATTTCGCGACCTTGGTGTGCAGTTTGAGCATGGCAGCGGGAAAATCGCCTGCCAGTATTTGCGGCAGCAGGGGCAGGCTCCTGTCCACGGCTGCGTCGATCAAATCCTGCTCTTCGCGGCGTGCGGGGTGCAGAACGTAATCCGCGACCTGACTTTTGTCGCCGGGGTGGCCGATGCCTATGCGCAGGCGCCAGAAGTCGTGCGTGCCGAGGTGGGCGATGATGTCTTTGAGCCCGTTATGCCCGCCGTGGCCGCCGCCTTTCTTGAGGCGCGCATCGCCGGGCGTAAGGTCCAGTTCGTCATGGACGACCAGGATTTCTTCTGGCGTGATTTTGTAGAAACCGGCACGCGCGCCAACGGACTGGCCGCTGCGGTTCATGAACGTCTGCGGTTTGAGCAACCAGGTTTCATGGCCGTCGAAGTGGGTGCGCGTCGCCAGGCCGTGAAACTTTTTTTCCGCATTGAACATGGCTTTGCAGGCGGCGGCAATCCGCTCCACCCACCAGAAACCCGCGTTGTGACGGGTGTCCTCATATTCCAGACCGGGGTTGCCTAAGCCGACAATCAGCCGAATACCGGGCATCTGCGTTTTTCTCCATTGATAAAAAAAGCCCGTCAATCAGGGAGTGACGGGCTTTTTCGTGTTCCTGCGCCGCAGCGCAGGAAGGATCAGGCAGCCGCTGTTTCTTCGGCACCTTCGGCAGCTGCAGCACCGCCGCGAGGTACCTTGATGTTGGCCACTGGAGCATCTTCACCGTGAACAACCTGCACGAATTCGACGCCCTTGGGCAGCTTGATTTCGGACAGGTGGATGGAATGGCCGGCAGCCAGGTTTGCCAGGTCCACTTCGATGAACTCGGGCAGATTCTTGGGCAGGCAGCTCACATCGGCTTCGGTCATGACGTGGTTTACCGTGCCGCCGGTCAGTTTCACGCCCGGAGCCAGGTCGGCGTTGATGAAGTGGAACGGCACCTTCATGTGCATTTTTGCTTTCTGGTCCACGCGCTGGAAGTCCACGTGCATTACCTGCTGGCGGAAAGGGTGCATCGTATAGTCGCGCAGCACTACCATTTCCTTGGCCGAGCCCAGGTTCATGGTGAGCAGGGAAGCGTGGAAAGTTTCGCGACGCAGGGCGTGGTAAATCTCGTTGTGATCCAGCTCGATCACTGCGACATCCTGGCCGGCGCCATAGACGATGGCCGGTACTTTGCCTGCACGGCGGAGACGGCGGCTCGCACCCGTTCCCTGCACCGTACGCAAGGTTGCATTGAATTCAGTTTTCATTTTCTACTCCAAAAGTTAACAAAAAACCGCCCGCGACCAGGCGGTTTGACAAACACGGCTGCGGTTTCCCGCTGCCGTTACTCCATAAACAAGGAACTCACCGAGTCCTCGTTGCTGATTCTGCGCATCGTTTCGGCCAGCAGTTCGGCCACGGAAAGCTGGCGGATGCGTCCGCAGGCCTTCGCTTCCTCGCGTAACGGAATGGTGTCGGTGACAACCAGCTCGTCGAGGTGGGAATTCATCACCCGTTCCACGGCGCTGCCGGACAGCACCGGGTGGGTACAGTAGGCCACTACGCGCACGGCGCCGTGGTCTTTCAGGGCTGCTGCCGCTTCGCACAGGGTGTTGGCGGTGTCGACCAGGTCGTCCATCAGCACGCAGGTGCGGCCGGACACGTCGCCGATGATGTTCATCACCTTGGCCACGTTGGGCTTGGGGCGGCGTTTGTCGATGATCGCCAGGTCCGATTCCAGGCGCTTGGCCAGCGCGCGGGCGCGCACCACGCCGCCGACGTCGGGCGACACCACGATCAGGTTCTTGTGGTCGTGCTTCCACACGTCACCGAGCAAGATCGGGGAGGCGTAGATGTTGTCCACCGGGATGTCGAAAAATCCCTGGATCTGATCCGAGTGCAGGTCCATGGTCAGCAGGCGGTCGACGCCGGCACTTTGCAGCATGTTCGCCACCACCTTGGCGGTAATACTGACGCGGGCGGAGCGCGGACGGCGGTCCTGGCGGGCATAGCCGAAATAGGGGATGGCGGCGGTGATGCGTCCGGCGGAAGCGCGCTTGAGGGCGTCCACCATCACCATGACTTCCATCAGGGTGTCGTTGGTGGGCATGCAGGTGGACTGGAGCACGAAGACGTCCTTGCCACGCACATGTTCCATGAGCTCGACCATCACCTCGCCATCGGAAAAGCGCCCAACTACCGCGCGCCCGAGAGGGAGATTGAGGTGCTTGACCACTTCTTCGGCAAGCCGTGGATTGGCGTTGCCGGTAAAAACCATCATGCTGCCGTACGCCATGAGGGTGCCTATCTCAGCGAATAAAAAAACCAAAGGGGCGGAATGCCCGCCCCTGAATGTATGGCTGGGGAGGTAGGGATCGAACCTACGAATGCCGGAATCAAAATCCGGTGCCTTACCACTTGGCGACTCCCCAATGATTAGTCTGCATAGTCCCGCAGTGGATGCCGATCCAGTCCTTGCGCCACGAATCCCTGCCATTCCGCAGGTTTGCGCGCCAGTACCTGCTGCGCTTCGTGTTGCGTCGCGAATTCCGCGAATACGCATGCGCCTGATCCTGTCATCCTGGCATTGCCGAACTGTCCGAGCCAGTCGAGGCATGCTGCCACTTCGGGATACCTCGCACATACCACGGCTTGCAAGTCGTTGCGAAGCTGGGCTGTCGAGAGGTCGCACATTTTGATCGAAGTCGTGTCGCGTGTCAATTCCGTCGCAGCAAAAATCTCTGCGGTCGCAACTGCCACCGCGGGCGCGATCACGACATACCAGGCTGGCGGCAAGCTGACGGGCTGGAGCAGTTCACCCACGCCCTCAGCGAAGGCGCTCTCGCCGAAGACGAACACCGGCACATCCGCGCCGAGTTGCAAGCCGAGACGCTGCAATTCGGCGCGCGGCAGGTCTAAATGCCACAATCGGTTCAGCGCCAGCAGCACCGTTGCCGCATCGGAGCTTCCCCCGCCCAGGCCGCCGCCCAGGGGCAGGCGTTTTTCCACCGCGATATCGACGCCGAGCGTACAGCCGGTGGCTTCTTGCAGCAGGCGTGCGGCGCGTACCACGAGGTCTTTGTCTTGCGGGACTCCGGGGAGATCGGAGGTGCGCGTTACCCGCCCGTCCTGGCGCAGATCGAGGTGCAATCGATCGCCGTAGTCGAGAAAGCGGAACACGCTTTGCAGCAGGTGGTAGCCGTCCGGGCGGCGTCCCACGACGTGGAGAAACAGGTTGAGTTTTGCGGGTGCCGGGTAGGTAATCGCGTTCACGGTAAAGTCCATTTATCCACCACCAGCTTGAGTTCCAGGGTGCCGTTGCGCATCACGACGCGGGACGGCAGGACATAGGCACCCTCCGCCCGATATTCAGGATATTCGATTTCCCATTGTTGCTGCCGCAGGCGGATGACGTTCATGGCGGCGTCGTGCGTGATGTTCGCTGCGCCGTCCGGCGCCTGCTGCCCAGTCACCCAGTATTGCATCCCGTCCAGCGGCAGGCGCCAGCCCAGAATGCGTTGCGTCAGTTCGGCCGCGTCCTGCGCTGCATGGTGGCCGTCGGAAGTGTCCAGTTGCACGCCAGTCGGGTCGCGCACGATCCGTGCCACCGCCTGCCCCAGGGGGGAGAGCAGCAGGATTTCGTCGTCCTGAGCGCCATGCCGCCAGTTGAAATTGCCGGAAAAGCCCTGTGTTCCGTAGCGTACCCCGATACGGCCCTGCAGTTGAAACGTGTCGGGCGGTACGGCGGCCCCCATCTGCCTGACCGGCGGTGCAGCGCATCCGCCCAGCAGTAGCAGGCACACCAGCAAAACGGTCATGGCAAGAGTATTGCAACAGATTTTAAAATTCGCCATGACCGTTTCCCCCACCCCAGCCCTCCCCCGCATGCGGGAGAGGGGGGCGAAGGCTCGTTGCGCGAGTGTCACATCTAGCCAGCTACTTGAATTTTTGCATGACATTGCGTAAAGCTTCATTCTCCGGGGACTGCTTCAGGGCGGACTGCCACACGCTGCGCGCTTCGTCGTGTTGTCCCTGGCTCCACAGCACTTCACCGAGGTGCGCCGCGATTTCCGGGTCGTGGCTCAGTTCCAGGGCGTGGCGCAAGATTTCGAGTGCCTTGGCGGGCTGGCCGAGGCGGAAATAGACCCAGCCCAGGCTGTCCATGATGAACGCGTCTTCAGGTGCCAGTGCCGCGGCTTTTTCCACCAGGTCGCGTGCTTCGGGGAGGCGGATGCCGCGCTCCGCAAAGGTGTAGCCCAGCGCATTGTAGGCGTGGGCGTTGTCGGGCTTGAGCTGGATCAGGTGACGCAAATCCTTTTCCATCACGTCGAGCTTGTCCAGTTTTTCCGCCGCCATCGCATGGTCGTAGAGCAGCTCGGGATTGTTGGGCAGTTTTTCCATGCCTTTACCCAGCACATCGAAAGCATCCTGATACATCCGGGCTTCGCGCAG
>JBDKRR010000048.1:0-2880 GCA_039683315.1 Sulfuricella sp. | reverse complement strand
CACTGCTTCTGCTCGAACAGCACCAGCAGCGGCTTGCCGCCACGCTTCGTTGCCCGGTCGAGGCGGTATGGCGGCGCGAGGTAGCGCGCATCGCCATGCAGTTTCCCCTGGGCGGCAGCCGGGGCGACCTGGGCGAGATATTCCTTGAACGACAACTCGTGCTCCTTGTGCAGCCCGGCGTAGTCCAGCGCCGCATCGAACTGGTGCGGCGCGTAATAACCGTTGACGCGCAAGGCCTGGCCGCCCTTTTCATCAAGCGCGACCATGGTCGGCGTAAACATCACCTTCATTTGTTTGGCGAAATCCTTTTCCGTCGTTGCCGCGCCGCTCAGGTCGGTCACCTCGCGATCGCCCCACATGTTGATGGCGATCACGTCGAAATATTTTTGCGTCTTGTCGGCGATGGGGCGCTGACCGAGATTGTCCTGAAGCAGTTTCTTGCAGTAGGGGCAGCCGTCCTGGTAGAAGTACAGCAGCACGCGCTTGCCGTGCTTCGCCGCCTCGCCCACGTCCTCGCGCAGATCGAGAAAGGAATTCTTGAACCACGCCGGCTGTTCCTCGTAGCCGGGATGGACCAGTCCCGACGCCAGGGGAGCTTCGCTGGCGGCGTGGGCGAACTGGGCCAGGCCGAGGAAGACGGCGGCGAGCAGCAGGGATTTGCGTAATAGCGTCAACATGATCGTCTCCATTTCTTTCCGGAAAAACACGAAAAATTCTTGCAGCCCGCAATCAGGCCAGGAACACCAACGCCACGAATGTCATGAACAGGGCGAAATGCACTATGCCTTCGAGCACGTTGGTCTGGCCGTCGTGCAGGTTGATCAGGGCGGTCAGCAAGGTTAGGACCGTCATCGCCGTCTGGAGCGGCGTCAGCGCCATCTCGATGCGCTGGCCGGTGAGCAGGGCGACGCCCTCGATAACCGGAATAGTGAGCAGCACCGTGGCCAGCGACGCCCCCAGGGCGATGTTGATGACGGTCTGCATGCGATCCGCTAGCGCCGCCCGCAGCGCGGTGAGTATCTCCGGGCTGGCCGACACCACCGCCACCATCACCGCGGGAATGGCCAGCGGCAAGTCGCTGCCGCGCATCCCGGCCTCAAGGAACGCCGCCAGGAACTCGGCCAGTATGCCGATCATGACGACGCTGAAAACCAGCGCCACGACGTGATACAGGGTGGAGCGCCCGCCGTGTTCCTCGTCAGCTTCCTCGTCTTCGTAGCGATATTCGAAGAAGCCCCGGTGCTCGACCGTCTGGATGCGCAGGAACGCGGCGTAGAGCACGAAGACGATGAGCACGGTAAACACCGAGTACGCTTTCCACGACTGGGCCGGGATGAATTCCGGCACGAACATGGCGATGCCGATGGCCACGAACAGCATGGCGATATAGGCGTTGGAGCTATCCAGGTTGTATTTCTGCTCGCCGTGGCGGATGCCGCCGATCAGTGCCGCCAGGCCGAGAATGCCGTTGATGTCGATCATCACCGCCGCATACACGGTATCGCGCGCCAGCGTGGGCGCATCCGAATTCATCATGATGATGACCAGCATGAGCACTTCCACCACCACCGCCGAGAACGTCAGAATCATGGTGCCGTAGGGCTCGCCTAGCCGGTGGGCGAGCACTTCGGCGTGCGCCGCCACGCGCATCGATGTCGCCACGATGACCGCGAACAGCACCGCGAACGCCAGCCAGGATGCGCCCTGCCCGGCGTGGAGCACGGTGTGCTCGATGAAGTAAAAGAGCGCAGCCAGCAAAACTGCAAGCAGCAAGGTTTTTTCATTGGCGATCATGTTCTATTCCGAGTTAGTGGAAGGCGCTATTTTCCGATATCCAGGAACGGCTTGGTGGAAAAATAGAAGATGGCGACGATCACCGCCAGGTAGACGAAAAATCGCAAGGGGTTTTCCCTGATCACGTCGATGACGGTCCGGTTGCGGCCCTCTTTTTGCTGCTGCGCGTATTCCGCCCTCACCCTGAGCGAACGCTCGTGCTGGTATGCGTCGATAAGCGCCCGCGCTTGCGCGAACTGGCTTTCGTCGTTGAGCCAGATTGCCGGCGCCGATATGCCCCAGTTTCCCGCCGGGGTTTCGTAAAAATCGATTCCGCCGGCCGTCAGCAAGGCACGCACGTCTTCCGCCTCGTCATCGGGCACACCGTTCAGGGGAAATAATTTAACCGACATTGGGGTGGATGGCTCCTTTCGAGATCGCAGCTATTATATTGCCTGTCATGCTGCACACCGAGCCTTTACAAGTCTGATTATCCGTGTGATTCTTTGTCGCAATACGACAAGCGCTTATAAAAGCGGAGCGATTATTATGTCATTTATCAACTGGTCGGATATCTACAGCGTTGGCGATCCGACCCTGGACGGCCATCATCAGAAGCTCTTCGACATCGTCAATCAATTACATGACGAACTGCTAGGCCACAATCGCGAGGAAGCTGTCGCCAAAACGATCCAGGCGCTGCTCGATTACTCTCACTATCACTTCGCGGAAGAGGAGCGGGTCATGAAAGCCGTCGGCTTTCCCGAATATGAAGGGCACAAGGCCGTTCACGAGATGATCATCCGCAAACTGCAGGATTACGAGCACAACAGAGCCGCGGGTGACAGGGAATCCACAGGGGAACTTTACACATTTCTGCTCAGCGACTGGTTGTGGAAACATATTCTCGAGATGGACAAAAAAATGGCCCCCTACATCCTCGGTCACTCGCACAAGCCAGGGAATTAGGGCTTTTCCGCTGGCCCGAGCACACTGAACTGCACAACGCCCAGCTTAACCACCTGACCTGCACGAATCATCCATGACAAGCGCAACACCAGCATGCCGACCACCGACACATCCCAGCTAGCCACCAGCGATTACCCC
>JBDKRR010000047.1:0-11420 GCA_039683315.1 Sulfuricella sp. | reverse complement strand
CGACATTGTGGGCGTAGCGCTGCACCCGCCCGCCGCTCGATTCGACGATCAGCGTCAGCGCCTTGAGGCGATCGATCGCCGCTTGCACTTCGGACTCGCTCGCATTGATGACCGGGTCGCGGCTGGTCTTCTGGTTGCAGCCGGCGACCAGGGCATTCAGCGTCAGCGGGTAGGTGTCGGGAACGGTGTGCTGCTTCTCGACCAGCACACCGAGCACACGCGTTTCAAGCAGGGAGAAGACGGGCAGGCTGGGGGGCATCATTTCAGCCACTGGTTGACTTGTTGGAGGTCGTCCTCGGCCAGCGTGCCGGCAGCCGATTTCAGTCTCAGGCGGTTCAGCAGGTAGTTGTAGCGCGCCTTGTACAGATCGCTCTTGGTGGAATACAACTGCTGCTGGGCGTTGAGTACGTCGACGTTGGTCCTTACGCCGACCTCCAGCCCCAGCTTGGTGGAATCGAGCGAACTCTGGCTCGAGACCAGAGCCTGCTCCAGCGCCTTGACCTGCGAGATGCCGCTGGTAACGCCGAAATAGGCTTCGCGCGTCGTTAGGGCGGTCTGTCGCACCGTCTGCTCCAGGTCCTGGCGCGCTCTTTCCTGGTTGGCGACCGCTTCCCGCACGCGCGAGCTGATTGCCCCGCCCTGATAAAGCGGCAGATTGAGCTGCAGGCCGATCGTCGTGGCCTTGGTGTCGTTGCCGACGCCGAGGTTGGTGCTGGCCGTGGCCCCGGTGTCGCTGTAATTTGCCACCAGGTCAAGGGTGGGGAGATGCCCGCCGCGATTGCGCGCTACTTCCTGATTGGCGATTTCCACGGCTGCCCGCTGGACCTGCACCTGCAGGTTATTTTGCTGCGCTGCCTCGACCCATTTGGTCATATCGCTGGGTTCCGGTCCTTGTAGCGGCATGCTGGTCGACAGGGCGGCGAGGGATTGCGGCAGCGTGCCGATGATTTTTTCCAGCGCCCACTGTTTCAGTTCCAGATCGTTGAGCGCGGCGATTTCCGCGGCATTGCTCAGATCGTAGCGGGCCTGAGCTTCGTGGGTGTCGGTGATGGTGGCGGTGCCGACCTCGAAGCTCATTTTGGCTTGCGCCAGTTGTTCCGCAATCGCCTGTTTTTGTGCCTTTGCCACTGCGACCGCGTCTTGTGCCAGCAGGACGTCGAAATAGGCTTGTGCCACGCGCAGGATGAGGTCCTGCTGCGCGGCGATGTATTGCATTTCGGCCTGCGCGCTTTGCAACTTGCCCTCTTCGTAAAGCGCCCAGTTCTGGGGACGGTAGATGGGCTGGCTCAGCGACAGTGCGACGCCGTTGGTATTGTAGCCGAGCTGTCCGCCGGGAAAGGAGGAGGGGCCGCGATAGCGGATATCCAATTGATTCCAGGTGCTGTATGCGTTGAGGTTGACGCTGGGCAGCAACTGGGCCCGGCCCTGTGGCAGTTTTTCCAGTCCGGCCTGGTAGGCGGCTTTCGCGGATGCCAGTGCGGCGTCGCTGGCCAGCGCCTGATTATAAATATCCAGCACGTCGCTGGCTTCTACCGAGGATGCTAAAGCTGCGCTGAGCAATAAGGCTAAGGCGAGTCGTTTCATTTGCGAGCCCTTAATATTTACGCATGGTAGGGTCGGCATCCCGTGCCCAGGCCTCTACGCCGCCTTGCAGATTGTACACGTTAGCGAATCCCGCCTGTACGAGGAACAAGCCGGCGCGGTAACTGCGTACGCCATGGTGGCAGATCAGCACGATTTCCGCTCCCGGGTCTAGTTCGGCGATGCGGTCCGGTATCTTGCCCAGCGGTATCAGCAGAGAGCCCTCGATGTGACAGTACTGGAACTCCCAGGTTTCCCGCACATCCACCAGAACGGGCTGCCTGCGTGCAGGGTGTTCCAGCCATGCCTTGAGTTCGAACGGGTGAAGCTGGATCACCGCTGCCTAAAACGAGAAGCGCTGGGGTTGGAGTGCGTTGCGTAGCGGTGGTACGCTGGTCTCGAACAGGATCGTGGTGCGGCAGGCACCGTCGCCGAGACAGGTGATCTGTTTTCCTTCCATCACCGGGGCATCGCCCACGATGGCGAACATCCGGCCGCCGGGGTTCAGGCTGGCGAAGAACGCCTCCGGCAGAACCGGTACTGAACCGGTGAGCACGATCACATCGTATTTCCCGTGGCGATCCCAGCCCTTAGCGGCGTCGCCCTCTTCCAGCGTGACGTTGTGCACGCCGTGGGCGTGCAGTTTCTCCCCCGCCTGCTCCTTGAATTCGGGCACGATCTCGACGCTGTAAACGTGATGCGCTTCGCGCGCCAGCATGGCAGTCATGTAGCCGCTGCCGGTGCCGACTTCCAGGACCTTGTCGGTTTTCTTGATGTTCAGTTCCTGGATGATGCGGGCTTCGAGTTTTGGCGTCAGCATCACCTCGCCGTGGCCGAGCGGGATTTCCATGTCCACGAAAGCCAGGTTGCGGTAAGCGGGCGGAACGAAGTCCTCGCGCCGCATATCCAGCAGCATGTCGAGTACGTGCTGATCCAGTACATTCCATGTGCGGATTTGCTGCTCCACCATGTTGAATCGTGCGTGTGCGAAATCCATACCTACTCCCAAGTTGAAAGCTGTTGTTGCTTGCAATTATTCCACAATTCCAGTAGCTTCACACTCCTTTGCTGGGGGTCCTGGATGCGATTTCATCCGGGTGAGATAAACCCTTTGAACCTGACGCGGATAATGCCGCCGCAGGGAAGCGTTGTCGGTCGCAATGCTCCTTGTGCTCTATTGAAGGAGTTTTCCATGAATGCCAATCCCGAATTCCTTAACCAGTCCGCCCATGTCGATGAGGCGGCGGTCAAGCCTTTGCCTAATTCGCGCAAGATTTACGTGCAGGGCTCGCGTCCCGATATCCGTGTGCCGATGCGCGAGATCAGCCAGTCCGATACGCCGGCAAACATGGGCGCGGAAAAGAATCCCCCGATTTTCGTCTATGACACTTCCGGCCCCTATACCGATCCGGCGGTGAAAATCGACATTCGCGCCGGGCTACCTTCGGTGCGCGGGGCGTGGATCGAGGAACGGGGCGACACCGAGCCGCTGCCGGGGCCGACTTCCGCGTTTGGCCACCAGCGCCTGAACGATCCCAGCCTGGCCGAACTGCGCTTCAACCTGCAGCGCCAGCCGCGCAAGGCGAAATCCGGCATGAACGTGACGCAGATGCACTATGCACGCAAGGGCATCATCACGCAGGAAATGGAATATATCGCCATCCGCGAAAACCAGCGCCGCGACAATCTGCCGGAACTCTTTACCCGCCAGCATCCCGGCGAGCATTTCGGCGCTGCGATTCCGCCCGTCATCACGCCCGAGTTCGTGCGCGATGAAGTGGCGCGCGGCCGCGCCATCATTCCCGCCAACATCAACCACCCTGAGCTGGAGCCGGTGATCATCGGGCGCAATTTCCTGGTCAAGATCAACGGCAATATCGGCAACTCCGCGCTTGCCTCGTCGATCAACGACGAAGTCGAGAAGATGACCTGGGGCATCCGCTGGGGCGCGGACACCATCATGGATCTGTCGACCGGCAAGAACATCCACGAGACGCGCGAATGGATCCTGCGCAACAGCCCGGTGCCGATCGGTACCGTGCCGATCTACCAGGCGCTGGAAAAGGTCAACGGCAAGGCCGAGGACCTGACCTGGGAAATCTTCCGCGACACCCTGATCGAGCAGGCCGAGCAGGGCGTTGACTACTTCACCATCCACTCCGGCGTGCTGTTGCGTTACGTGCCGCTGACCGCGAGCCGCATGACCGGCATCGTGTCGCGCGGCGGCTCGATCATGGCCAAGTGGTGCCTGGCGCACCACAAGGAAAATTTCCTCTACACTCATTTCGAAGACATCTGCGAAATCATGAAGGCCTACGACGTGTCCTTCAGCCTGGGCGACGGCCTGCGCCCAGGTTCGATTTACGACGCCAACGATGCGGCGCAGTTCGGCGAGCTGGAAACGCTGGGCGAACTAACCCAGATCGCCTGGAAACACGACGTGCAGACCATGATCGAAGGCCCCGGCCACGTGCCGATGCACATGATCAAGGTGAACATGGACAAGCAGCTGGAATGCTGCGGCGAGGCGCCCTTCTATACGCTCGGGCCGCTCACCACCGACATCGCGCCCGGCTACGACCACATCACCTCGGGCATCGGCGCCGCCATGATCGGCTGGTTCGGCTGCGCCATGCTGTGCTACGTCACACCCAAGGAACACCTCGGCCTGCCGGACAAGGACGACGTGAAGGACGGGATCATCACCTACAAGATCGCCGCCCATGCCGCCGACCTGGCCAAGGGTCACCCTGGCGCGCAGATCCGCGACAACGCGCTGTCCAAGGCGCGCTTCGAATTCCGCTGGGAAGACCAGTTCAATCTCGGCCTCGATCCGGACCGGGCGCGCGAATTCCACGACGAAACGCTGCCCAAGGATTCCTCGAAGGTGGCGCATTTCTGCTCCATGTGCGGCCCGCATTTCTGTTCCATGAAGATCACCCAGGATGTGCGCGACTACGCCGCCACCCAGGGCGTGTCGGAGAACGAGGCGCTACGCAAGGGGATGGAGGAGAAGTCGGTGGAATTCGTCGCCAGGGGCGGCCAGATTTATCAGAAGAGCTGATTAAGGAAACAACTTGGACTTCATTTTGTTAGGTAAGGCTCTTATCCTCGGTTTGGTCGAGGGCTTCACCGAGTTTTTGCCGGTCTCCAGCACCGGACATCTGATCATCGCCGGCGACCTGCTGAGCTTCAACGATGAAGTGGGCAAGGTATTCGAGATCGTCATCCAGCTGGGTGCCATCCTGGCCGTGTGCTGGGAATACCGCGCCAGGCTGGCTCACGTGGTACGCGGTTTGCCCAGCGACGGAGCGGCGCGCCGTTTCGTTCTCAATCTTTTTATCGCGTTCCTGCCAGCCGCCTTTCTGGGGCTGCTGTTCATCAAGGCGATCAAGGCGCACCTGTTCAACCCGTTTGCAGTGGCCATCGCTTTCATCGTCGGCGCGCTGGTGATTTTCTGGGTGGAGAAGAAGGCATTTCATCCGCGCATCGACAGCGTGGACGAGATGGACTGGAAAGATGCGCTGAAAGTCGGTCTGGCGCAGTGCTTCTCATTGATCCCTGGGACCTCGCGTTCCGGGGCGACGATTATGGGAGGCATGATTTTCGGTCTGTCGCGCAAGACAGCCACCGAATTTTCCTTCTTTCTCGCCATCCCCATCATGTTTGCCGCGACGTTCTACGACGTCTACAAACACTGGCACCTGTTGCACGCTCACGACCTGAGCACTTTCGCGGTAGGCTTTGTCACGGCCTTTGCAAGCGCTTTCGTCGCTATCCGGGCCTTGTTGCGCTATGTTTCGCAACACAGCTTCACCGTGTTTGCCTGGTACCGCATCGTGTTCGGTGTGCTGTTGCTGATTTATTACCGCGCGGAGCTGTTTCAGGCCATGTCCTAGGTCGCGTGAGCCGGGTTGGCCCGCCCGTAGGGCACAACCCGGTATTGTGGGCTTAGTGCAGGTTGCCCTTGACGAAGCCCGCGATGTATCCGAGCAGCTCCTCTTCCTGGTAAGGCTTGCCCAGGTATACGTTGACCCCTAGTTCCTGCGCGTAATTGCGGTGTTTTTCGGCGGTGCGCGAGGTGATCATGATGATCGGGATGCTCGCGGTCTTGGTGTTGCCGCGCACGTTCTTGGTCAGCTCGAAGCCGTCCATGCGCGGCATTTCGATATCCACCAGCATCACCTGCGGCGTGACGTCTTCCAATGCCTGCAATGCATCCACGCCATCCTTGGCCGTCACCACCTGGTAGCCTTCGCGCGTGAGGAGCTTGCTGGTGATCTTGCGCACCGTAAGCGAGTCGTCCACGATCATGATGACCGGCAGTGCCGCTGGCAGTTGTTCCACGGCGCCCTGGAGCTGTGCGGTCGGGGAAGGGGCGGCCTGACGCTGTGCGAGATGGACGGGATTCAAAATCAACACGATCTTGCCGTTACCCAGCACGGTCGCCCCGGCCACACCCGGTACGCGGGCAAGCTGCGGACCGATGTTCTTGACCACGATTTCGCGGTTGCCGATCAGCTCGTCCACATGCACCGCCACACGCTGCGCGCCGCTATGCAGCAGCATGATGGTGGTATAGCGTTGCACCACCGGGGTGGATTCCTGGTCGCCCAGCAGGCGCGGGAAGTAGTGCAGGGGGTAGACATTGCCTTGCCACGTCACCTGCTGTTCTTGGTAGATATCAGCCAGGGTGTCCGCTTTGAGTTCCTGGACCTGGTCCACCATGGTCGAGGGCAGGGCATAAACCTGAGTGCCGGCGCGTACCAGTACCGCCTGGGTCACCGCCAGGGTGAGCGGCAGGTAGATGCTGAAGGTCGTTCCCTTGCCAGGTTCGGACGCAACCTCGATGCGGCCGCCGAGACTGGCAATTTCATTGCGCACCACGTCCATGCCAATGCCGCGCCCGGAGACCTGGGTTACTTCAGCAGCGGTGGAAAAGCCCGAGGAAAAAATCATTTCCATCAGCTGTGCCGGCTCGACTGCGCTATCCGGCGCGAGCATGCCCAAATCGATGGCTTTGTGGCGAATGCCGTCGAGATCCAGCCCGCGCCCATCGTCGCGCAGGGTGAGCAGGATTTCGTTGCCCTCCTGGCGCGCCTGCAGTTCGATGACGCCTATTTCATTCTTGCCGGCGGCGAGCCGGGCTTCTTTGTGCTCCATGCCGTGGTCGAGCGCGTTGCGCAGCAGATGTTCGAACGGCGCGGTCATTTTCTCCAGCACGCTGCGGTCGAGTTCAACCTGCTCGCCGATGATTTCCAGCGAAGCGCGCTTGTCCAGTTCCTTCGAAGTCTGGCGCACGATACGGAAAAGCCGCTCGGAAATGCTGGCCAGCGGCACCATACGGGCGCGCAGCAGTTCCTGTTGCAGTTCCTTGGTCATGCGCGACTGGGCCAGCAGCGCGGCTTCGGTTTCGTCCAGATTCTTGAGCAGGTTGTGCTGCACGCTGGCGACGTCGTTGACGCTCTCGGCCATCATGCGGGTCACTTCCTGCAGGCGCGTGAAGCGGTCGAATTCCAGTGGGTCGAATTCTTCGTGGGATTCGCGGGCGAGCGACTGGCGCGACTGCATCTGGCTTTCCGCCTGAATCTCGATTTCGCGCAGCTGGTTGCGCAGGCGGTTGATGCTTTCGGTCAAATCGAGCAGGGAGCGCTTGAAGTTCTGCATTTCCCCTTCGATGCGCGAACGCGCGATACTCACTTCACCGGCTTCGTTCACCAATCGGTCCACCACGTCGGCGCGCACGCGCAGCATGGCCTTGGCAGCCGCTTCGGGCTCGGCGGCGAGCGCCGCAGCCACGACCGCGGGTTGTGGTAGGGGCGCGATTTCGGCTGTCGCTGCAACCGCTTCAACCTCGGGTTGCGGGCCGCTGCGCAGTTGCTCCAGCACGTCGCCCATGCGGTCGAATTCGCTTTCCAGCGTGTCGAAAAGCTGCGGCGGGAGATGGCCCGACTCGATCGCGGTGAGGACTTGCGCTTCCATGTTGTGGGTCAGTTCACCCAGTCGCATCGCGCCGGCCATGCGGGCGCTGCCCTTAATGGTGTGCAGCGCGCGCTGCAGCCCGTCGGAGGCATGGCTGTCGGCCGCATTGGCCCGCCATGCACGCAGTTGGCCGCCAACCAGCGGGAACAGGTCATGCGCTTCTTCGAGGAAAATCGGTAGCAGGTCCGCGTCAATGTCATCGCGGATGGCGCGGCGTTCACGAGGTGGTTCGCCTGGAACGGGCGCTAATAGCGGTGCCGTTTCCTGTACTGCTTGCGGCGCGGCTGCAGCGACTTCGTCCGTGGTGGCAACTTCTTCCGCGACAGCGACTTCTTCGGGTGCAGGAGGTAGCGGTTCGCGTTCCGCCTTGGCCTTGGACAGCATCGCATCCAGGGAGCGTATCAGCTGGCGGGCCGGTTTTGGCCCCTTCCTGGCACGGATGGCATCGACCATCTTGCCCAGGGCGACGATTGCATCACCCATGATCTTGAGCTGTTTGGCGGCGAGCGGTACGGGGTGCTGCAACAATTCCTGCAGCCACATTTCGAGCGGGAAGCCCAGGTCGGCAATGACCGGAAAACCTACGGTACGGGAGATGCCGCACAGGGTGTGTGCTGCGCGCATGAAGTCATGCTGTACGGCCATTTCCGGGTACTGGATGAGATCGCCCAGATGCTGGTGCAGCGTGGCCAGGTGCTGCCCGGCTTCATTGATGAATATGTTGTAGAGGGCATAGGGCAGCGTGACGGAGCCAACCGAGATTTCAAGCTCCTCTTCCACGAGGGGTTGGACCTCGGCTTCAAGCTGCGGTGGTATCTCCGCGCCTGCAACTTCTGCGGTTGCCTCTTCTTCCGGGAATGCTGGGGAAACCTCGGCAACGGCAGCCTGCTCCGCTTCGATTTCCTCCATCATCTGCTCAACGCTTATTTCGGGAAGAAGTTCCGCAGCAGTGATTTCTTCGGGTGCTGCCTCGGGCACGGGCTCTTCGATCTCAGGCGGCGTCTCCTCTTCGGCTGGCAGTTCCTGCTCGGAAGGGAGCTCGACTAGATTAATGGTTTCTTCAGCAGAAAATTCCTCGGGAAGCGCACTGATTTCCATGACGGGTTCAGCCACGATTTCTGCTTCCGGCTCGGGCGCTGCGGCGGCAAGAATTTCTTCTGCTGCAGGGACTTCTTCAGCGACTGCGGCGTGTTCCTCAGGTGGCGTTGCAGCGTTTGACGCGCTTATCCCCGTTCTCAGGCGCTCGGCTTCAGCCATCAGGTCATCGGCCACGATCTTGACCGCGCCGCTGGCTTTCAGTGCTGCTACCCAGCCGAGGAAGTGTTGGTGTGCCTGACCAAGCAGGGCAAGGAGTTCAGGCGTGGCGTTTTTCTCGTCCTGTAGCCACTTGTTCATTACCTGCTCGATCGCCCAGGCAACTTCGCCCAGATCCCACAGGCCTACCATCCGGCCACTGCCCTTCAGCGTATGGAAACTGCGGCGCAGCGTGGTGAGCGCTTCCCTGTCGTTGGGCTGGGCGTGGCAGAGGTCGAGATTCTCGGTCACCGTGGCGAGCACCTCATCGGCCTCTTCCAGGAAGATTTCGAGCATTTCGGCGTCGATGGTTTCGTCAGCCTCTTCGGCGAGGCGTGCCGTTTCCGCGGACGGGGCACTGACTGCCATTTTTGGGGCGCTCAGGGCTGCGGTTGCGGCAGCCAGTTCGGTCGTCGGCGCTTCCACCCCTCCGAGCAGCCTTATCGCTTCGGTAGCCTGGGACTTGAGCGTGCTATCCGCTATCAGGTCGGCATCCTGTTGCAGGACGAAGAGCTGATTTTTCAGGTCGGCCTTGGCTTGAGCGTCGGCCGGGTTTTCCTGCCACTGCTCGAGCAGGGTCTGTGCGCGTTGCTTCTGGTCTTCCAGGCCAGCCTCGACGCTGACGACGGCTTGTTCTTCGGGGATTTCCGCGTGCGGCGCCGCGAACGGCTCCTGAGCGGCGGGATTGACGCGGGCGAGGGCGCTGTCGACGATTTGCACTGCATCCGTGCGACCGCGCTGAATGGCCTCGACATAGAAACCGAGGCTGCTCAGTCCTTCCGCTACCTGTTCCAGCTGCTCCTGCTGAGGTTCATAGCCGGGCTGCGAAAAGCCGGTAATGAGGCGCTCGCACTCATCCAGCAGTTTGACGGCCGGTTCCAGTTCGAGGATTTTCAGTGCGCCATAGATTTGCTTGAGGAACGGCTGCAGTCCGGGCAGTTCGTCGCGCTTGGTTGTATCGCGGAAGAAGGCGTCGAGTACCTGCTCGATATACTGCAGGTTGGACTGGATTTCCTGGCCGACCTGAGCCAACAGGAGTTTTTCCTGTGCCTTGCGCGACATTTCGTCCAGCAGCGGAATGTCGGAAACCTCGATTTCGTCCAGCCTGCCCTGTAGTGTCGCCTGCAGCCTTTTGGATTGCACTTCGGCCTGACAGGAAAACTCGTCCGTTGCTCCCAGGTAGTGCTCCAGCGTGTTTTCGGCCAGCAGCAATGCGGTAGCCATTTCCATCGCCACCATTTCGTTCATGTCGGCTGGGTTGGCGGATAGAGCGGCTGCGCCATATCCGATCTGTTGCAGTAACTGGTTCAATGGAGCGTTTTCCAGAGCAGAAGCTCGGTCCACCAAGCGCTTGAGCTGAGCATGGAAACTCGCCAGGCTGTCATTGCTGCCTGAAGTGAATTTGAGCCAGGAATCCTTGGCGGGCGCGAGCAGGTCGCGCAACTCGCGTAGCAGGGGTTGCACCCGTTCCTGCTCGGTTTCTGCCGCTTGTTGGGCCTCGGTGCGCGGAACATACGCACCCAGTTCGAACATGTCCTGAATCTGTTCCACCCGAGCGTTTACCGGCTTGCTGCTGGCTACAAAATACAGCACGTCCCGCAGCAGGCGCTCCGCGACCTTGGGCGACCCTTCCGCCAGTCGGCGGATTTGCTGGTCTATGCGACCGCATAACTGCTTGAGATTGAGGCTGGTATCCAGGCCTTTGTGCAGCAGGCTTTCGACCAGCCCTGTCGCGCTCCACCAGAAGGTGTGGAGTGCCGGGATGGTCTGGGTTTGCTCGATGGCGGCCAGTGCATTGCGCATGTTCTCCAGCGCTGCGCTGTCCTCGGCGTTGCGCAGGAAGCCGAGCAGACCACGCTGGTAAAGTGCACGCTCGACTTTGAGGAAGCCAGGCATCTCCGCGGCGGTAAGCGCTCGGGCATCCGGATTTTTCGGTGCGCGAATGGACAGGTCTGGGAAAAATAGCTCGCTTTCGCTGACTTTTTGCACACCACGCGCTACGAGCAAGGCGTGATAAACGGGAAACAGGCGCAGCGGCTGGTCCGGCTGACCACTAAGCAGGTCTTCCAGATACTGCGATAGCGCGGCAATTCCCTGCGTGATCAGGTCAAGATTGGCCCCGGAAATGGCGACCTCGCGCTTTTCCATCGCACCGACCAGTTTTTCGATTGCTTCGCCGAGGCGTGCCACGCCTTCGAGTCCCACCATCTGGATGGCGCCACTGACCTGGTGCAAGTGCGTCTGGCACTGGCGGAGCGGCGTGCTGTCTGAGGCGTCGGCGGCAAATTGGGCCAGCTTCTCGCCGGCCTGATGCAGGGCTTGGTCAATTTCGCCCTTGACCCAGGTGAGCGGGCCGGTATCGAATTCAATGCTCATGTATTAAAGCACCCTTATGGCTTGCTCAGGAAAGTTTGAAGCCAGCCACCGAACCGCGCAGGTCGGTGGCCAGGGTCGCCAGCTCTCCCACGGAAATGGCGGTTTTCTTGGTGCCTTCCGTAGTCTGGATGGTGATGTTCTGGATTTCCTGCATGTTTGTGGCCACCATGCCGGCTGCATGCGCCTGG
>JBDKRR010000046.1:0-4355 GCA_039683315.1 Sulfuricella sp. | reverse complement strand
CTGTTCACCTTCGCCACGAAATCCTCAAGGTTCAGGTCGATGTCTTCCATCGTGCCGTTCAGCTTGGCCGCGTAGTAGTAACGCAGGTATTCGGTGTTCTTGATGTGGTCGATGTAGCTGCGTGCGGTGATGAAGGTGCCGCGCGACTTGGACATTTTCTGCCCGTTGACGGTCAGGAACCCATGCGCAAACAGTTTGGTCGGGGTGCGGAATCCGGCGTGTTGCAGCATCGCGGGCCAGAACAAAGCGTGGAAATAGAGGATGTCCTTGCCGATGAAATGGTACAGCTCGGTTTCGGAGCCTTGCTTCCAGTATTCGTCGAAATCGAGGCTGTTCTGCGCGCACAGTTGCTTGAAACTGCCCATATAGCCGACGGGCGCATCCAGCCAAACATAAAAGTATTTGCCTGGCGCATCGGGGATCTCGAAGCCGAAGTAAGGCGCATCGCGCGAAATGTCCCAGTCGGTCAGCTTGTTCTCGCCTTCGCCGCCCAGCCATTCCTGCATCTTGTTGGCGGCCTCGGCTTGCAACGAACCGCCACGCGTCCATTTGCGCAGGAATTGCTGGCAGGTGTCGGCTGAGAGCTTGAAGAAATAATGGTCAGAGTTACGCAATTCAGGCTTGGCACCGGACACGGCGGAAAAAGGTTCGATCAGGTCAGTGGGTGCATAGGCCGCGCCGCAGACTTCGCAATTGTCGCCATATTGGTCTTTGGCATGGCACTTGGGGCATTCGCCCTTGATGAAGCGGTCGGGCAGGAACATGTTTTTGACCGGGTCGTAGAACTGCTCGATGGACCGCACCTCGATCAGGTCGTTCTTTTTAAGGGTGCTGTAGATGTCCTGCGCGCAGGCCTTGTTCTCGTCCGAGTTGGTCGAGCCGTAGTTGTCGAAAGCGACATGGAACGCGGCGAAATCGTCGAAATGCTCCTGCCATACCCGCGCAATCAGTTGTTCCGGCGTGACGCCTTCCTTTTCGGCGCGCAGCATGATGGGCGTGCCGTGGGTGTCGTCGGCGCAAACATAGAAACACTGGGTATCCGCTTGCATTTTGTGAAACCGTACCCAGATATCGGTCTGGATGTATTCCACCAGGTGCCCCAGGTGGATGCTGCCGTTGGCATAGGGCAGGGCGGACGTGACCAGGATTTTGCGTGTCATGGGAAACTCGGAACTGAAAAGCTGAAATTGTAACAAAGTCGGCCGCATGTAGTATGCGCGCTACTTTTTATTGTTTAAACTCTGCTAGATACTGATTGTCGCAACGCGACTCTCCGTCCCCCTCTCCCGCAAGCGGGAGAGGGCAGGGGTGAGGGAATGCGCGGCGAATTTGTAAAAGCCCGTTATATTTTAGGAGCAAGCATGGCCGTTTCTGAACAGCAAGTGCAGGATGCACTCAAGGATTTGATCGATCCGCATACCAAGAAAGATTACATGTCCAGCAAGTCTGCCAAGAACATCAAGGTGGACGGCGGCAAAGTTTCCGTGGACGTGGTGTTGAGCTATCCCGCCAAGAGCGTGATGGATGACGTCAAGAAGCTGGTGGCGGACAAGCTGAAAGCAATCGCGGGCGTGACTGACGTGACCGTCAACATGAGCCAGAAGATCGTTTCCCACGCGGTGCAGAAGGGCGTCAAGCTCATCCCCGGCGTGAAGAACGTGATCGCGGTGGCGTCCGGCAAGGGCGGCGTGGGCAAATCCACCACCGCAGTGAACCTGGCTCTGGCGCTGGCGGCTGAAGGCGCTTCGGTCGGCATCATGGACGCGGACATTTACGGTCCGTCCCAGCCCACCATGCTGGGCATCACCGGCCGCCCCGATTCCGCCGACGGCCAGAGCCTCGAACCCCTGATGGGGCACGGCCTGCAGGCCATGTCCATCGGCTTCCTGGTGGATGTGGAACAGCCCATGGTATGGCGCGGCCCGATGGTCACCCAGGCGCTGGAACAACTGCTCAACGACACCAAGTGGAAAGATCTCGACTACTTGGTGGTCGACCTGCCGCCCGGTACAGGCGACATCCAGCTGACCCTCGCGCAGCGCGTGCCGGTGACCGGTGCGGTGATCGTCACCACGCCGCAGGATATCGCCCTGATCGACGCGCGCAAGGGTCTGAAGATGTTCGAAAAGGTGGGCATTCCCATCCTCGGCATCGTGGAGAACATGAGCCTGCACATCTGCTCAAACTGCGGTCATGAAGAGCGTATCTTCGGCACCGGCGGCGGTGAGAAAATGTGCCAGGATTACGACGTGGAATTCCTCGGCTCGCTGCCGCTGGACATCCGCATTCGCGAGGAAACCGACTCGGGCAACCCGACCGTGGCGGCCGAGCCCGATTCACGCATCGCCATGATCTATCGCGATATCGCACGCCGCGTGGCGATCCGGGTGGCGGAACAGGCGCAGGACTTCAGCGCACGCTTCCCCAATATCGTGATCCAGAACACTTAATTAAAGTTATCAAGTAGAATTACGGCCAGCCAGCGCGCTGGCCGTTTTTTTATTTGCTGAAGGTTCGCTATATGAGCATCAAGTCAGACAAGTGGATACGCCGCATGGCGCAGGAACACGGCATGATCGAGCCCTTTGAACCGGGCCAGGTGCGCGAGATTGACGGCCGCAAGATCGTGTCCTACGGCACTTCCAGCTACGGTTACGACATTCGCTGCTCCAACGAATTCAAGCTCTTTACCAATATCAACAGCACCATCGTCGATCCCAAGAACTTCGACCCCAATTCCTTCGTCGAGGTGCATGCGGATTACTGCATCATCCCGCCCAACTCCTTCGCCCTGGCGCGCACCGTGGAATACTTCCGCATCCCGCGCAACGTCCTCACCATCTGCCTGGGCAAATCCACCTACGCGCGTTGCGGCATCATCGTCAACGTCACCCCCTTCGAACCGGAATGGGAAGGCTACGTGACGCTGGAGTTCTCCAATACCACGCCCTTGCCGGCAAAAATCTACGCCAATGAAGGCGTGGCCCAGGTGCTGTTCTTCGAGTCCGATGAAGTGTGCGAAACCTCCTACAAGGACCGCGGCGGCAAGTATCAGGGGCAGGTCGGCGTGACCTTGCCGAAGATTTGAGCGTCTTCATCTGAACCGATTTAGCTTGCCTTGTATTTAGACCAAGTTTAAAATCGCCGCATGTCTACCAGCCGGAACAAATTCGTTCTCCTCCTTCTGCTGGCACTGTTACAGTGCTTCGCGCCCTTGCTGCACGCGCATACACATGGCATTAGCGGTGCGAGTGGAGTGCATCTCGACGGGGTGGACGAACTGCTCGTCGCAGATAGCGGCAAGCCAGCTTTCGTGGCGGATCGGAGTGATGCGCCGGCCATTGCCATGGTCCAGGAGTATCGTCAGAACAGGTCAATATCGTTGCTTGGTGCTGATCAACCCGTTCTGGCCGCATCAGCCTTATCTTTCTCCACCGTTTTCTTCCAGTTGCCTTTCCTGGCGGCTTCAGTTGTCACTTCGCCTCCAGGCGGGGAGCAATTCTATTCCCGGCCGTTCTCGCAGGCGCCCCCTGCAGCCCTGATTTAATCTTTGTCGTCGTGCCGTGGTTTCGCGTGCGAAGCCTCGGTAGTGGTAGTTCCAAACAAAGCATTACCTCCATGTCCATGGAGGGAAGGGAATCAATATGCATTTAATCCGCGTTTTATCCGTCGTTATCATGTGCTGGACCGGGCTGGCTGCTGCCGCCAACGATATTCCGATGACGGGCAAGCAATCCCAGGCGCTGGGAATCGAAACAGTACCGCTGGCCGCACCTTCGAGTGCCGCCGGAAACGGCCAGCCGGCACAGGTAGTCATTCCCAATCAACAGGTTCGCATCGTGAGCGCGCCCCTGGCGGGCATGGTCGAGAGCATGGCGGTGGCGGTCAATCAGCCGGTTAAAAAAGGGCAGACGCTGGCGCGTCTGCAAAGCCCGATGCTGGCTGAGTTACAGCGCGATTTTCTGCAGACGGCCCTGCAATCGCAATTGGCACAGAGCACCTTGAGCCGCGACGAAAAACTGTTCAAGGACGGCATCGTGGCGGAAAGTCGCTATCTTGCGGCAAGGAACAATGCCGCGACACAGGCGGCGGCGGCCGGCGAGAAGCGCCAGGCGTTGCGACTGGCCGGCATGAGCAATGCCGCCATGTCGAAGCTGCAAGCCGGCCATGCCATCGACAGCGCGCTCGAAGTAGCGACGCCCATCGACGGCGTCGTGCTGGAGCAGATGGTTGCGCCGGGACAACGGGTGGACGCCGCAGCTCCCTTGTTCAAGGTGGCCAGACTCTCTCCGCTGTGGCTCGAAATACAGGTTCCCCTGGCACAGGCTGGCGGCCTCCAGGCGGGCGCGTCAGTG
>JBDKRR010000045.1:0-5431 GCA_039683315.1 Sulfuricella sp. | reverse complement strand
GTCGGCGCGGTCACGTTCAGGTAGTGCCCCTTGCGCTCGCCGGTTTCGCGCTGTGCCTTCAGGGTGGCTTCGTGCACGAACTCGAAACGGTCGCGCCAACGCATGAACGGCTGGCTGTTGACGTTTTCGTCGTCCTTGGTGAAGTCCAGGCCACCGCGCAAGCACTCGTACACCGCCCGGCCGTAGTTCTTGGCCGACAGGCCGAGTTTCGGCTTGATGGTGCAGCCCAGCAGCGGACGTCCGTACTTGTTCATCTTGTCGCGCTCGACCTGGATGCCCTGGGGCGGTCCGCCGCAGGTTTTCACGTAGGCGATGGGGAAGCGCACGTCTTCCAGGCGCAGCGCGCGCAGGGCCTTGAAGCCGAACACGTTGCCCACCAGGGAAGTCAGCACGTTGACCACGGAGCCTTCCTCGAACAGGTCGATCGGGTAAGCCACGAAAGCGTAGAAGCAGGTATCATCGCCCGGTACGTCTTCGATGCGATAGGCGCGGCCCTTGTAGTAATCCAGGTCGGTCAGCAGGTCGGTCCACACCGTGGTCCAGGTGCCGGTCGAAGATTCAGCAGCGACGGCTGCAGCCACTTCTTCGCGGTCCACGCCAGGCTGCGGCGTGATTTTGAAACAGGCGAGGATGTCGGTATCCAGCGGGGTGTATTCCGGCGTCCAGTAGGTTTGCCGGTATTCTTTCACACCGGCGTTGTAGGTCTTGACTGCCATGGCAGGCTCCTTGATCTCAGGTTGGGACATGGATCTTCCTCGGGGAAGACTTGTGGCTCCGTAGAGCGTGGAGAAACTATAAATACATTTATGGATTTAAAATAATTGTATTTTTCAAGGATAACCATAGATAATTATCTATGTTAAGTCATGCAGGAAGGCAGTCATGAAACACGCCACTTTGCGCCAGCTCAAGGTGTTCGAATCGGTCGCGCGCAACCTCAGCTTCACCCGCGCAGCCGAGGAACTGCACCTGACCCAGCCGACCGTTTCCATCCAGCTCAAGCAGTTGAGCGACATCGTCGGGCTGCCCTTGCTGGAGCAGATCGGCAAGCGCATCCACCTGACCGATACCGGGCGCGAACTGCTCAAGGTTTGTCACGAGACCTTCGAGGGGCTGTCGCGTTTCGAGATGCTGGTATCGGACATGAAGGGGGTGAAGGCAGGCAAGCTGCGGCTGGCGGTGATCACCACCGCCAAGTATTTCGTGCCGCGGCTGCTTGGCCCGTTCTGCCAGCGCTACCCCGGCATCGACGTGTCGCTCAAGGTGACCAACCGCGAGCGGGTGCTGCAGCGCATGGCGGACAACGAGGACGATCTGTACGTCCTGGGCCAGCCCCCCGAGGGTTTGGATGTGGTCTTCGAACCTTTTCTGGAGAACCCACTGGTGGTGGTTGCCTCGAGCAGCCATCCGCTGGCGGCGGAAAAGATCATTTCGCCGCAGCGCCTGGTGGAAGAACAGTTCCTGATGCGCGAGCCCGGTTCCGGCATCCGTCTCGCCACCGAACATTTTTTTGCCGAGCGGGCGCTCAAACTCAAGGTCAGGATGGAACTCGGCAGCAACGAAGCGATCAAGCACGCGGTGGCGGGCGGATTGGGGATAGCCGTACTATCGGCACACACCCTCGCCCTCGATCACAGCAGCGACGAACTGGCCATTCTCAACGTCGAAGGCTTCCCGATCCGCCGTCACTGGTATCTGGCCTATCCCAGGGACAAGCAGCTATCCGTGGTGGCGCTGGCTTTTCTCGATTTTTTGCGTGAAGAGAGCAAACTGCTGGGCGAGCACTATTTGCGCGGCATTCCTCTATTTCCAGGTTTTATCCAGGACGACCGGCCACCTCAGGCAGCTTCTCGATAGCGGCTACATTGGTCCAGGAAAAAGCCTTTTGGGCCGCTTCCTGCCACGGTAGCCAGACATGGTTCAGGTGTTCGCGCGGTGCGAGCCTGACTGGCAAGGGCTGCGGCACTTCGAGCCCGAAGACATGTTCGGTATTGTGGGTCACGCCGGGCGCGTAGCGGTGGCGCCACTCGGCGTAAATCTCGAAGACGTTTTCCAGGTTCCAGTCGCTGAACTTGTATTGCGTGGCATCCAGGCCGGTTTCTTCGGCCACTTCGCGCACCGCGGTCTGGCGCAGGCTTTCGCCCGGGTCACAACTGCCGGTTACCGATTGCCAGTAACCGGGATGATCGGCACGCTCGATCAGCAAAACCTGCAAATCGGGCGTGTAAATAACGACCAGGACGGAGACAGGTGTTTTGTAAGCCATCCTGGTCAAACACCCGACTCAGTCGAAATTGATCGGTTCCGGTTTTTCGGTCGGACGCTGTTCGTTGCTCCACTGATCGAAACCGCCGGACATGGAAATCACGTCGGTGTAGCCCAGTTTGTGCAGCTGCACTGCGGACAACGCCGCGCGGCCACTGGTGCGGCAATAAATCATCAGCGAAGCATCGCGTGGAGCCGCCTCAGGCACCATGCCGATCTTGAATTCGAGCACGCCGCGCGGGATGTTGATGGCGCCGGGCAGATGGCCGGCGGAAAATTCGTCGTACTCGCGCACGTCCAGCACCACGCGCTTGCCGAGCAGGGACATGGCTTCGTCGCAACAAACTTCCTTGATCTGGGACTTGGCTTCGATTACCAGGTCATGTGGGGTTACAACCATTTTTCGCTCCTTGGAGAATTGGGTTTAACGAGAAACTCGCTTGACGAGCCTTCGTCCCCCTCTCCCGTCTCGCCGGATTGAGCAGCTTTGCTGCCAATCCCGGCGGGGACGCCCCTTGCGGGTGCAGGGAGAGGGTTGGGGTGGGGGTTGGGGTTGGGTTCAGTCTTTGGCCACTTCGACCTGGGTCTGAACCTGCTGGCGCAAGCGGATATGCAGCTCGCGCAACTGTTTTTCGTCCACCGTGTTGGGCGCCTGGGTCATGAGGCAGGCGGCACGCTGGGTCTTGGGGAAGGCGATCACGTCGCGGATCGACTCGGCGCCGGCCATCAGCGTGACCAGCCGATCCAGCCCGAACGCAAGTCCGCCGTGGGGCGGCGCGCCGAACTGCAGGGCATCGAGCAGGAAGCCGAATTTTTCCTGGGCTTCCTCGGCGCTGATGTTGAGAGCCTGGAATACCTTGCTCTGCACTTCCTGGCGGTGAATACGCACCGAGCCTCCGCCCACTTCCCAGCCGTTCAGCACCATGTCGTAGGCTTTGGACAGGGCCTTGCCGGGGTCACTCTGCAGCAGGTCTTCGTGGCCGTCGTCTGGCGCGGTGAAGGGGTGATGCAGCGCCGCCCAGCGGTTGTTTTCCTCGTCGCGCTCGAACATGGGGAAATCCACCACCCACAGCGGACGCCAGCCGCTTTCGGCCAGGCCGCGCTCGTGGCCGACCTTGGCGCGCAGGGCGCCGAGGGCTTCGTTCACCACCTTGGCCTTGTCGGCGCCGAAGAAGATCAGGTCGCCGTCGGTGGCGCCGGTGCGCTCGATGATCGCCTTCAGCGCGGCGTCATCGAGATTCTTGACGATGGGCGACTGCAGGCCGTCACGACCCTTGGCCACTTCGTTGACCTTGATGTAAGCCAGGCCCTTGGCGCCGTAGATGCCGACGAAAGCGGTGTAGTCGTCGATTTCCTTGCGCGACAGCGAACCGCCGCCCGGCACCTTGAGCGCCGCCACGCGGCCACCGTCCATGTCGGCCGCGGCGCGGAACACCTTGAACTCCACGGACTTCATCACGTCGCTGAGTTCGGTCAGTTCCAGCGTCACGCGCATGTCGGGCTTGTCGGAGCCGTAACGGCCCATGGCCTCGGAGTAAGGCATGCGCGGAAAGGGGTTGGGCAGATCGACGTTCATCACTGTCTTGAACATGCCACGGATCATGGTTTCGACGATATCCATGATCTCGTTTTCGCTCATGAACGAGGTCTCGATGTCGACCTGGGTAAATTCCGGCTGACGGTCGGCGCGCAGGTCCTCGTCGCGGAAGCACTTGGTGATCTGGAAATAGCGGTCGAAGCCGGCCACCATCAGCAGTTGCTTGAACAGCTGCGGCGATTGCGGCAGGGCGAAGAACTGGCCCGGATGTACGCGGCTCGGCACCAGGTAGTCGCGCGCGCCTTCCGGCGTGGAGCGGGTCAGCATGGGTGTTTCGATTTCCATGAAGCCGTGCTGGTCGAGGTAGTCGCGCAGGGTCTTGGATACGCGGTAGCGCAGCTTCATGTTTTCCTGCATGACCGGACGGCGCAGGTCGAGGTAGCGGTGAGTCAGGCGCACGTTCTCGGACAGGTTTTCGTCGTCGAGCTGGAACGGCGGCGTCAGGGAAGCATTGAGGATTTCGATGCTGTCCGCGATGACTTCGATTTCGCCGGTAGGCAGGTTGGGGTTGACCGTCCCCTCGGGGCGCGGGTTGACGCGACCGGTGACCTTGAGCACGAACTCGTTGCGGATTTTCTCGGCGATGGCGAAGGTGTCCACCTTGTCGGGGTTGCACACCACCTGGACCAGACCCTCACGGTCGCGCAAGTCGATGAAAATCACCCCGCCGTGGTCGCGGCGGCGGTGCGCCCAGCCGCTCAGGGTAACGGTTTGTTGCAAATGGTCGCGATTTACCGCGCCGCAATAGTGAGTACGCATCATGGCTGAATCCGATTCGAGTTGTTACGAATGCCTAAACGGCGGAAACAAAAAAGGGAGAATTATACCCGAGAGAAAGCAGATCAGTCGCCGGGATAAGTGGCTGCGACTGCTGCTTTTTTCGGCGCCACTACCCCCATGGAAACGATCGATTTGAGCGCGTCGTCCACGCTCATGTCGAGTTCGATGGTTTCACTTTTCTTGACGTAGAAGTAAAAGCCATTGACCGGGCTGGGGGTGGTGGGAATGAAAACGGCGACGTATTCCTCGTCGAACTGCGCCGCGACATCGCTCGGCACATTGGTCTGGAACGCCAGGGACCACGCCTGCGGATGAGGATAGCGCACCAGCAGCACCTTGCGGAACGCATCTCCGTTACCCGAGAACAGCGTATCGCTGACCTGCTTGACGCTGTAGTAAATCGACTTCACCACCGGGATGCGCGCCAGCAGGGCTTCCCAGAAGCGCACCAGGCGCTGTCCGATAATGTTGGCGGCGAGCACGCCGGTGAGGAAAATCACCAGCAGGGTCAGAATCGCGCCGATGCCGGGAATATTGAGCCCGATTATGGCCTGCGGGCGCAGCGACTCCGGCACCAGGAGCAGGCTCTGGTCCAGCGTGCCGATGAGCAGATTGAGCACCCACACGGTGATACCGAGCGGCACCCAGATCAGCAGTCCGGAGATGAAATAGCGTCTCATGGGGCAAGGAGCCTGTCAGACTTAAAGCAACTCGGCTGCAAATCCGCCTGGCCGGTCCATATTTCGCCGCTTTTTTGGGCAATAGAATGACTATTGCCCTGCAAAACCG
>JBDKRR010000044.1:0-11654 GCA_039683315.1 Sulfuricella sp. | reverse complement strand
TGTCCACGAAAATCCATGGAAAGCCATTGGGGTCGCCGCCGGTTTCAGCCTGGTGATCGGATTGCTCCTCGGCCGTCGCTAGGCGCCGCGCCATAATTGAGAAAACCCATGCTGGAAGCACGGGGCTGCTCGAGTCGCTGACGATGCCGGCTGCAACACTGGTTGCCGTGGCACATACGCGCCTCGAGCTTTTGTCCGCAGATCCAGTTATTTCGCCAGGGTGCCTGCCATGGCCCAATCAAATCAGAGGCATGATACGGTCGTACGTTTCCTTGTCGGCCCGGTAACACCTGCAGGAAGCTGACTCCAAACCCGCGACGTCGTGAATCTGTATATCCCCCCGGCTATAGCTGATCAGTTTTTTATTCTGCAGCGAACCCGCCGCTTTAGTGACGCCAACGCGACGCACCCCCAGTATCTGGGCAAGAAATTCGTGGGTGATATGAAACGCTTCTGAATGCGCCCGGTCCCGCGTCATCAGGAGCCAACGCGCAAGCCGCTCTTCTACCACATGGAAGCGTGTGCAAGCCGCCGTTTGGGCCAGTTGGCTCATTAACACATAGACATAGCGATTCAGTTCCGCTTGCAGGGCAACGCTGCGTTTGAGTTCACTGTGGAAGCGTTCGGCGGCCATTCGCCATGCGGGGCCGGAGCCTTGCACCACGGCATGCAAGGGTGAAACATTCACCCCAAGCAACAGCGGAATCCCGTACATACCTTCACTTCCGACCAAAGCCACCTCCAGGCTGCCCTGTCCGTCGACCGGCGTCACCAGCGAAATGAAGCTATCGGTGGGGAAATAAACGTGGCGAATTATTTGCCCTGGCTCACAGAGAATATCTCCAAAAACCAATTCTGCCGGTTCGCAGCCCGACAGCAAATTTTGGCGATCTTTGCGAGGAAGCGCGGCAAGCAGACGGTTTTCCGCAGAAGGCACTAGACTCTCCTGAGTTTTTGGAATTACGGCGCGTCCGGGTCCGGGCGCAACGCTGTCAGCGCTGCGCCACGTACTATTGTTGCTGGGCCGGGGCCGGAACGACGACAACAGTGCCGCCGCCTGTCTGGCCGGTTTCCCCTTGGGCACCTTCAGCGCCCTGAGTGCCGGTTTTTCCCGTATTTCCCTGGGCACCTTCATAGCCCTGGGCTCCGGTGGCACCCTGCGTTCCAGTATCGCCCTGCGCTCCCATGGTCCCCAGGTTTCCGGCTGCCCCCTGTTCGCCCGTCGCTCCTTGCGGGCCGGCGGGGCCTTGGACTGGCGCCGGTGTTGCCGGAACATTGACCACGGTACTTGGCCTGTCGCAGGCACTCAAACCCAACACTGTGATAAGCGATGCAAATAATATGGAATATTTCATGATGGTGCCTCTTGGATAAACAAGGAAAAACTGCGCACCTCATTGTGAGCAGCCAACTCGCACGCATTAACAACTGGCGAAGTCGTGTTACCTGGGGTGAAACGACGCTTCGACAGTGCAACACTTTGGCAAGCGTATGCTGAAGCGCTTGACAATTCTGTACGCTGACGAACATAGCGCGGAAATTTTCAGGAAAACGAGATGATAAGGCTGCGTGTTTCAGGTTACTGGTGCGGGGCTTACCTCATCTCGCCGCATCGTACGATGGTCATAGGCAAATTGGGCTTGAGCATGGTGCCGGACGGATGGAGCGATGTTGCCCAACCATATCGTCTTATGTGCGATACCGCACGGAAGGCCGGGACAAAAGCAAGTAGCGTGTTGATGAGTTAGGGTCGGTGTCGCGTTCCGCTGACGAACCATGGCTCCTACCTTGCCCATCGAACAGGAGGTCACAAAATGCTGAAAAATCGTTACGTACTCATTTTGTTGGGGATGTTGCTGTACCCGATGGCGTCTTCTGCCCAGGTGAGCATCGGCATCGGATTTCCGAATGTAAGCATCGGGATCAACCTGCCGGCCTACCCGCAACTCGTCCGCATACCGGGTTATCCCGTCTACTACGCGCCACGGCTGGGCGCTAACTTCTTCTTTTACGACGCAATGTACTGGGTGTTCCAGGACGATAACTGGTACGCGAGTTCCTGGTACAACGGCCCGTGGGGGCTTGTGGAACCGGAATATGTGCCGCTGTTCGTCCTGAGAATCCCGGTGCGCTACTACCGCCAGCCGCCCTCATACTTCCGCGGCTGGAGATCCGATGCGCCGCCGCGCTGGGGTGATCACTGGGGCCATGACTGGGAACAGCACAGGAGCGGATGGGACAGATGGAACCGCAACGCGGTCCCGGCGCCTGCCCCGCTGCCCGCCTATCAGCGGCAGTATTCAGGGGAACGCTATCCCCGCCAAGTGGAACAGCAGCAATCGCTACAGCAGCGGAATTACCGTTACCAGCCCCGTGACCCCGTAGTGCGGCAACATTACCAGGAGCAGGCCGTGCAAAGGGCGCCAGCGACGAACGGTTCCAGGCAGCAGGACACCCAGCGTGTCGCACCACGCCAGCAGGCTGCGCCAGTCCCCGCCCCGCGCGTTCAGTCACCGCAACCGGGACGCCCGGAGGTTCAGCGTCAGGAACGGACCATGCAAAGCGCGCCGCCACAACAGGAAAGACGGGGCGCGCCCGAAGAAAGAGGCTCCCGCCGGCAGGATGTTCCCGCCGCTGCCCCCCGCGCGCAGCCGCCGCAACCGGAGGCATCTCCGCGCGAGCCGCAGAGGCAGAACCCGCAGGGCAGAGAAGACAGGCAGCCAGGCAGGGACTCCGCGCGCGAGCTGCAATGGGGACAGGAACGGGAGCGAGGCCGGGATCGTAATGACTAATGCAAGTCGCGGCCGCCACCGTCCTCACGCAGGGGGAGGCGCTGGCGTGCATGTGGCGCTTTCGCGACGTGCAAAAGGCCACTCCCGTCACTTATGTGCGCCACCGTACAGAATGAATTTTATGATGAGCTTAACCTTCAGCCATCCTCTGGAGGCCTTATGAACACATCCCAAATCGTTATCGCAACTTTTCTCGCTGTCGCCGCCCTGACGAGCGGTTGCGCAAATACCGATTCACGCCCCGATTCATACTCGCCATCCAGTTCCAGCTATTCCGGCGCGGCTTACGGCGTGGTTGACGCGATCGAGATCGTTCGCGGCAGCAGCGGCGGGATAGGCGGTAGCGGCATCGGCGCCGGCGCCGTCATCGGCGGTGTCGTAGGCGGCGTACTCGGACACCAGGTTGGGGGCGGCACCGGCAAAGATGTCGCTACCGTAGCCGGCGTGGTAGGCGGTGCTGTGGTGGGGCACCAGATAGAAAAGCGCAATCAGCAGCAACAGGACGCATACAGCATACGTGTGAGGCTCGAGAACGGGGGCTATCAAACCGTGACGCAACAAAGCATTGGCGACTTGCGCGTCGGAGACCGGGTGCGTATCCAAAACGGCAGCATATCTCGCTACTGAACAGCAATGCCATTTGCGGCGGCCCATCGCGCGCCGGATTAAAGTTTCACATTACAAACTCAAGGAAAATAACATGAAAACTTCACAAGTCGTTCTTACCACGCTTGCCATGACTACTTTAACCCTGGCCGGCATTGCTTCCGCACATGAAGTCCCCAAGGCAGGTTATCTGATCGATACCCGCGGCAATGTGGTCAGGAACAACTACAACGAATGCTGGAGAACCGGCTACTGGACCCCGGCCATGGCAATTGCCGAATGCGATCCGGATCTGGTAAAGAAAGATGAGCCCAAAATGGCAGACGCGGGTCCTGCTCCTGTGCCCGTCACTGGCCCGGAAAAGGCCGCTTTCGTCGCCATCACCCTGCAGGCCGAAACGCTGTTCGATTTCGACAAATCGGTCATCCGCGCTGACGGCAAGAAAACACTGGACGATGAAGTCGTCACCAAGATGAAGCAATATCCGCAAGTTGAAGTGGTGCTGGTTACCGGCTACACCGACCGCATAGGCACCGATGCTTACAACCAGAAGCTATCCCAGCGTCGTGCGGATGCCGTGAAGGCTTACCTGACCGGCCAGGGCGTCGAGGACAAGCGCATCGAAACCGCCGCCAAAGGCGAAGCCGACCCGGTCGTTTCCTGCGACAACATCAAAGGCAGGGTCAGCGGCAAGAACCGCAAGCTGGTCGAATGCCTGCAACCCAATCGCCGTGTAATGGTTGAAGTCAGGGTTCAGAAGCCCGCCCAGTAGCAATAGCAAAGAAATGCCCTGCAAGTAAAAAAAGCCAGCCAATGTATTTTGGGCTGGCTTTTTTCAATGATGCGCTGGAGGATAGTGATGGTCGACCGGTTTCACTTCTTTCTGGTCATGCTGATCGTCGCGATCCTCAGTGGATGCGCATCGCTTCCGCCGGGCTCGGATTTCCCAAGGACGGCTTCCTCGGCGCTGGCACATCCTGAGGAGACCCGGCTAGGCCGGCAGTTCGAAAATGCGGCGCGCGCGCATGGCGGAAACTCCGGGTTTCGCATCATTCCGGTTGGCGCAGACGGGTTTCTGACGCGCATGCAAATGATCAACGCCGCAGAACGAACGCTCGATCTTCAGTATTTCATTTTTCGCGGGGACGATACGGGCCGCCTGCTTACCGACGCCGTGCTGCATGCCGCCGATCGCGGCGTGCGCGTGCGCGTGCTGATCGATGATGGCGAAACAGTGGCCGGCGACGAACAGATCACGAAGCTTGAAGCGCATCCTTCGGTGGAAATTCGGATCTTCAACCCCTTCGCGTATCGCGGCCATGTCGTGCTGTTCAAAGCCATCGAATTCATGTTCAACGCCTCGCGGCTCGACTATCGAATGCACAACAAATTGCTCGTCGTGGACAATGCGGTAGCGCTCATCGGTGGGCGCAATATAGGCGATCAGTACTTCCAGATCGACCCTGAGGCGCAATTCGCCGACGACGACGTATTTGCCGCCGGCCCTGTCGCCCGACAGCTCTCAGCGACCTTCGACGAATACTGGAACAACGCACTGTCGATCCCGGCCAAGGCGCTTTCAGGCGGAAACGCTTCCCATGCCGCCTTGAACCAACATCGCGCGGTATTGAAAGAAAAAACCCGGCAGTCGAAGGCGGACGGTGTCGACTATATGCAACGGGTTGCGACCGGCGAGCCATTCAACGGCATGATCTCAGGCCGCGTGCCCCTGGTCTGGGCACACGCGCAGGTGATCTGCGACAGCCCCAACAAAAAGAAAGTGGAAAGCGGCGCGATGGTGGGCAGGCTGATGCAGCGGCCGGTGGCCGATGCCACTCGCGCGGTGCAGTCCGAGTTGCTGATGGTCACGCCCTACCTGATACCGGGTGAGGAAGGAATGCAGCTGTTCAAGGATCTGCGCAAAAGAGACGTGCGTGTCCGCATCCTGACCAGTTCCCTCGAATCTTCGACGGTGTTGCTGGCGCAGGCCGGTTACATGCATTACCGGGTACCCCTGCTCGACGATGGCGTGGAGCTCTACGAGATCCGCTCACTTCTGGGCAACAGCAGAGGCAGCGGTCAGACGGCGGCAATATCGCGCCATGGAAATTATTCCCTGCACGCGAAACTGTTCGTATTCGACCGTCAGCGGCTGTTCATAGGTTCAATGAACTTCGATCAGCGATCGATGCATCTCAACACCGAGGTTGGCCTGATCATTGACAGCCCGGAGCTCGCGCAACAGCTTGCCGCGCGTTTCGAGGCCATGGTACAGCCAGTCAATGCCTACAAGCTGGCCCTACGTCCGAATGGCTCTGGTGGGGCGCCAGATTTGGTGTGGCAGAGTCAGGAAGACGGCAAGGCCGTTGTGTACGACACGGAACCGGCTCGGAGCGACTGGCAAAGATTCAAGGTCCACGTACTGTCGCTGCTGCCGCTGGATAAGGAGTTATGAACATACGGTCGACAATAGTGCCACTGATCGCCGGACTGTTGTTAATGCCAGTTGCGCGTGCGGAGCCCCCGCTAAATGTGCAAATCGAGGTCAATTTTCTGCTTGGCTATGTCGAGGGATCGGGATGCGAGTTTTATCGCAATGGCACCTGGAGCGACTCGAAAGCGGCGCAAACGCACTTGCGCGACAAGTACAAATATCTGATGGCAAGAAATCTGGTCAATTCAACTGAGGATTTCATTGAACGGGCTGCCACGGAAAGCAGTTTTACCGGACAGCCATACGCTGTGAGGTGCCCCGGCGGTGCTATCGTTCCGAGTAACCAATGGCTGCGCTACGAGCTTGTGCGTTTTCGAATGTTCAAATGACTGCCGGCCCCGATTCCGTTGGAACCGGGGCCGGCCTGCACTATGTGCCGGGTGCATCTGAATGAGCGGTTATCTGCTTTTAAACAGAGCCTCAGTCATCCTTGCTGACTTTAATTTTGCTCGTGACCGAGGTTACGCCTTCAGTCTCGCGTGTAATTGCAACGGCTTTGTCTGCTTCTTCCTCCGTTTTGACTTTTCCGCTCAAAACCACCATGCCCTTGGCGTCGGTATCGACCTTGATGTGCGCCAGGCTGCTCATCTTTTCGTCGGCCAGCTTGGCCTTGATTTTGGTGGTTATTACCGAGTCCTTGACGAATGTCATGGGGTGCATACGGTCTGAGTCTGCATCGGCGGCATTAGTTGCAAAGGGAGCCAGCAAGGTTCCGATGACAAAAAAGCTTGTCGCGAGTTTGATTTTCATTGGTTTGTCCTTTCAGGGTGGTTAGGAAAGACGGATATTCAGGCCATCGTTAAAAACTTTCTGTTCGCTGGCGCACATAACACAGGACGAAAACATTTAGCGCGGACCAATAGTTGTGCCATGCAATCTTTTGTCCCGGTTGGGAGTTCGCAGCTACCGCCCCGTGAGCTACGTGCGGTAGCGCACAGACCGCGGCACCTTCTGTGACTATGCTGCATTCAATGTTTCGGCATGACGCGCGGGTACAGCCCATTGGACTCCGCGGCGTTGTATTGGAAACGTTAAGGCTCAACTGCTGCGGGTACGGGTAGCCGTGTTTCGGTGGAGAGCTGGAAACAAGAGGTCCTGTTCAACTCACATGTGGAGAATCAACCATGAAACAATTCAGCAAGTATTTTTATGCACTTTTTCTGGCCGTTACACTGGCCTCCGTGGTGGGGTGTGCTTCCACTTCCCAGCGGGAGGGAACCGGCGAGTACATGGACGACAGCGTCATTACCACCAAGGTGAAGGCGGCCATACTCGACGAGCCCACTCTGAAAGTCGCCGAAATCAACGTCGAGACCTTCAAGGGCGTGGTTCAACTGAGCGGCTTCGTGAGCTCGCAAGCCGCAGCAAACAAGGCGGTCGAAGTAGCACGTAGCGTCAAGGGCGTGAAATCCGTCAAGAACGATATGCGAATCAAGTAATCTGGACTACCCGCAGCCACAGCCGGATATTGCGTCCGGAAGTGGCTGCGGGCGATTTCATTCTTCACTAACGACCATGCCGGTCCCTCCGCGCGGTCGTTGCAAAGCTAGTACCCTTCCCTTCCATAGCCCTATGTACGGTACCGAACAGACTCTTCCTGGTCCACCCGTTTATCCTTTCCGCCAATGCGTGCTTCTGTGCTCTGCCCCGGCGGAGCGATGTCACTTCTGGTCTCCGGGGCGTCATTGGCGATTGCCACGCTCGTCGGCACCTTCGTTACCACCTGGATGACCGGAAAAATCGCCAAAATGAATGCAGCGGCCGTGTTTATCTCGCTGCTGTTCTGGGCATGGCTGTGGGGAGTGTGGGGCATGCTGCTCGGTATTCCGATCATCGTCATCGTGAAAGCAGTCTCCCTGCACGTGGAGCAATTGCAACCGGTGGCGGAGTTGCTGGGCGAATAGAAAATTCTCTGAAAACCTGAAATCGTGGGCTTGCAGATTTTTCATCAATCAACAGGAGTGAACATCATGGGCAAAGAACAAAAGAGCAACAAGGCGGAAAAGAAGCAACTGGTCATGACGCCAAAAGAAAAAAAGGCCGCGAAGAAAGCCAAGAAGGAATCCAAGGGGTCGATGGGCTCATGACAAGATGAGTTGAATTTCACCAAGGGCTTATAACAACGTGCTTATCCCGAATTCATGAAAGGATCGGGATTGGTGCAGTAATGCCCTGATTGCACCGGGTTCGAACGAGGAGAATGTCATAGCCATCAAAGAGTTCGGATTTCCGACACTCACACGAAATGCGCCGCATAACGACCGGGACACCGAGTTGCTGCGCTCGGAGCTGTTCAGCATCGAGCAGCTTAAGCGTCACGCGGTAACGCTGGCTGGCCAGCACAGGATCGATTCACGTACGGGGCCGGACAAGTTGCTGCCACGACTGGCGGACAACGCGCGCGTCCTGCTGGCGGCGTATGACGTCGTGACTGCCGCGGTCACGCCGGGACAACGGATCGTGGCGGCTGAGGCCTGGCTGCTCGACAATTTCTATCTCATCGAGCAGCAGATCACGCTGGCGCATCGGCATCTGCCGCGCGGCTACAGCAGGCAGTTGCCGCGGCTGGCCGATGGTCTGTCGGCCGGTTTTCCACGCATTTATGACTTGGCGCTGGAGTTGATCTCTCACATGGATGGTCGCGTCGACAGCGACAACACCACCCAGTTCATCGCCGCCTACCAAGGTGCTGCTCCCTTGAAGCTGGGCGAATTGTGGGCATTCCCGGTCATGCTGCAGTTGGCGCTGCTGGAAAACCTGCGCCGCGTCGGCTTGCGTATCGCCCGTCGCCGCGAAGAGCTCGACGCAGCCGTCACATGGGCGGACCGCATGCTCGATGCGGCCGAAAAAGAACCCAAAAAGCTCATCCAGCTGCTTGCCGAATTTGCCGATGCCGACGTGCCGCTCACCGCGCCGTTTGTGGAAGAATTTTACGACCGACTCCAGGCTCAGGGGCCCGCCATGGCGTTCGTGCAAACCTGGGTGGAGCAGAAACTGCTCGAACAAGGGGTGACCGCAACAGCTTTGTCGGAAGCCGCAGGCCGAACCGCTGCGACCAACCAGATCTCCATTGCCAACAGCATCGGCAGCCTGCGTTTCATCGGGGCAATGGACTGGAAGAACTTCGTCGAATCGCTCAGCGTCGTCGAACAGACCTTGCGCGAAGACCCGGCGGGGATGCACGCAGCCCAGGATTTCGCAACGCGCGACCGCTACCGGCACGTCATCGAAGACATGGCGCGGGGGTGTTCGCGCAATGAGTCGGTGGTAGCCCGCGAAGCCATCGAGCTCGCACGGACTGCTGCGGCGCAATCAGGCAGTGCCGACCGCTCCGCGCATGTCGGATACTACCTGATCGATCACGGACGGCAGATGCTGGCGCGTGCGGTCGGCTGCAATTGGTCGTGGAACTTGCGCACCAGCCTGGTGAACCGCAAATTCCGCCTGTTTCTTTATCTCGGCCCGATCCTGTTGCTCACCGCGCTGGCGACATCGGTGTTGCTTGAACCTTACGCAGAATTCGAATTTCCCGGCCTGGAAACGGGCGACTGGCGCTACTGGTTCTTTGCCCTTAGCGGCACGATCGCCACCTCGGCGCTGGCCATTTCGCTGGTGAACCTGTTTGTCACGCTCATCTTGCCGCCACGCGCCCTGCCACGACTGGATTTTTCGCAGGGCATACCGGATGCCCACCGCACCATGGTGATCGTCCCGACCCTGCTGACCAAGCCGCTGGATGTCGACGATCTGCTCGAAGCGCTGGAGATACGCTACCTCGGTAATCGCGATCCCAATCTGTTCTTTGCCTTGCTGACGGATTTCCGTGATGCGCCCGAGCAAACCATGCCCGACGATGAGGCGTTGCTCGCCCACGCGCGCGCCGCTGTCCAGGCACTCAACCAGACTTATCGCGAGGACCGCCCGTGCATTTTCTATCTGTTTCACCGCCCCCGGGTGTGGAACCCCTACGAACGGGTGTGGATGGGTTATGAGCGCAAGCGCGGCAAACTGGAACAGTTCAATGCCCTGCTGCGAGGCGGCGCGCAAGGCGCGTTCTCGGATATAGTCGGCGATGCGTCCATCCTCGCTTCGATCAAATACGTCATTACCCTGGACACCGACACGCAGCTGCCCCGCGACGCGGCGCGCACGCTCATCGGCAACCTCGCTCACCCGCTCAATCGGCCGGTCTACGATGCCGGCAAGGGACGCATCGTAGAAGGCTACGCGATCCTGCAACCACGCGCTTCGATCAGCCTGACCAGTGCCGGCCAGTCGCGCTTTACCAAACTGTTCGCGGGTGACTCAGGGCTGGACCCCTACACGCGCGAGGTGTCGGACGTCTACCAGGACATTTTCGGCGAGGGGTCGTTCATCGGCAAGGGCATCTACGATGTGGACGCTTTCCGCCAGGCCGTCGACGGCCGCTTTCCGGAAAACCTCATTCTCAGTCACGACTTGCTGGAAAGCGGGTATGCGCGTTCGGCACTGGTCACGGATGTCGACCTGATCGAAGAGCACCCGGCCAGTTATGCCATGGAGGCCAGCCGGCGCCACCGCTGGATACGCGGCGACTGGCAGCTCGCCGGCTGGCTGCTCCCGCGCGTGCCCGGGCCACCAGGGCCGGATGGAACCAAGGCGAAGCGGCAAGCCAACCCACTCTCCGCTTTGTCGCTATGGAAACTCCTCGACAACCTGCGCCGCAGCCTCGTGCCGCCGGCGCTCCTTGCCTTGCTGGCAGGCGGCTGGCTGATCGGCCCGGGACCGGCGTGGTTCTGGACCCTGGTGGTATTGGGTGTGGTGTTGCTGCCCACCTTGCTGTCCACCGCCATCGATCTCATCCGCAAGCCTGAAGAACGCGATTGGCTGGTGCACCTGATCCTGACCAGCAAATCCGCGGGGCGCCCCATCGCGCTCGTTTTGCTGACGCTGGTCTTTTTGCCCTATGACACGCTGATTTGCCTGGATGCGATCCTGCGCTCGGGTGTGCGCATGCTGTTCACGCAACGCAGACTGTTGCTCTGGCAACTGAGCGCGTATGCAACACGCAACGCGCGCCGTACGCTGGCCGATATTTTCCGGGAGATGTGGATCGCGCCCGTCGTGGCGCTGGGGCTGGGCTTTGCCCTGGCCTGGACATTGTGGGTCGGCGGCCGCGCGGCAGAATTGTTTTTCATTGCGCCTGTCCTGTTGCTCTGGCTTTTGTCGCCCGTCATCGGCTGGTGGATCAGCATGCCGCTGGTGCCACCCGTACCGGGCCTGACCTTTGCACAACAGTCCTTCCTGCGGACGTCGGCCCGGCGATCGTGGCGCTTCTTCGCGGAGTTTGTCGGCCCGCAGGACAACTGGCTGCCGCCTGACAACTTCCAGGAATATCCGGCACCGGTCATTGCCTCGCGCACTTCGCCCACCAACATCGGCATGTCGCTGCTGGCAGACCTGGCTGCGCACGATTTCGGTTACATTTCTACCGGAGAATTGCTGCGGCTTGTCGAAAACACACTGGCTACGATGGAAAAACTGGAACGCTACCGCGGCCATCTCTACAACTGGTACGACACGCGCACACTGCAACCGCTGCACCCGCAATACGTCTCCTCGGTGGACAGCGGCAATCTGGCCGGCTGCCTGCTCACACTGCAAGCCGGGCTGGCCGAGCTGAAAGACCAGCCGGTGCTGTCCCCTCGCACGTTTCACGGGCTGCACGATACCTTTCAAGTGCTTGCTGAACATCTGCCCTCCTCGCCAGTCCCGGATCTTGC
>JBDKRR010000043.1:0-2457 GCA_039683315.1 Sulfuricella sp. | reverse complement strand
AAGCCGCAGTTCTTCTCCCTGCGCAAAGCCATCAACAAGGACATCGAACAACTGCAGTCCCTGCCCTTGCTGGACGTGACGGGGCTGAGCCTGCGCCTCGACGGCCTGGCGGCCGAAGTGGATCAGTTTCCGCTGCTTCCCGGGCGCGTGGACGGCGAGGAAAAACCGGGCCCGCACCCGCCCCAGCCGGCGGGTTTCTGGCAACGCCTGGGAACGGAAGCATGGCAGGACTTCAAGCAACTGGTGCGCATCCAGAACCTGAAGAAACCCGACTTGCCACTGCTGCCTCCGGACCAAGCTTACTTCCTGCGCGAAAATCTCAAGCTGCGCCTGCTTTCCGCCCGCATCGCCCTGCTCCAGCGTAACGAGGCCAGCTTCAAGGCCGACGTCAAGGCTGCTCAAAGCTGGCTGAACCGTTATTACGACGTCAACGACAAAAGCGTCCACGTCGCGCTCGCCAGCCTGCAACAACTGGAGCAAAACCGCCTCGCCATCGACCTGCCGGACATTTCCGCCAGCCTGGGCGCCGCGCGCATGTTCAAGCTGGGGCGGGAAAAGGGCGTCAAATGAGAGCGCTGCTGCGGGTTCTGGCCATTCTCGCTTTGGCGGTGGCCGTCACCATGGCCGTCCAATATAACCCCGGCTATGTCGTGGTGGTGTACCCCCCCTACAGGGCAGAGCTTTCCCTCAGCTTCGCGATCGTCATGCTGCTGACGGTGTTTTTCCTTGCCTACGGCCTGCTGCGCCTGGGTGCGCACACCCTCAAACTGCCCGACGAGGTCCACGCCTTCAAGCAGGAGCGCCAGCGGGAGAAAGCGCGCGCCGCCATGCGCGAAGGGGTGGCGGAATTTGCTGCCGGCCACTACGCCAAAGCAGAAAAGTTCGCCGTCAGCGCCATGGAACTGGGCGAAGATGCGGAAATAAACGCCCTTATTGCCGCCCGCTGCGCCCACCAGCTCAAGGCTTTCGACCGGCGCGATGCTTATCTGGCACAGGTGGACAAGACCTGTTCCGACTACCCTGACGCAGGGATGGCCGGGTAAGCGCAATCAACCGGTAATTTCCCTGAGGCCCGGAGGTATGCAGTCTCTGCCCCGACCTTGCCGCACCAAAACACATTCTTAAAATTTCTTAATCTTTGCCGGTACACGGAATTGGCGGGCGAGCGTTATTCAGGCCAACGCACATACCATCTAGCAAGGAGCAAACGATGAACAAGCTATTAATCCCCACATTGATCGCCGCAGCAGCTTTCAGCGCCAACGCCTTCGCGCACGGTGACTGGGATGACGACCACTGGGAACACCACCGCCACCACCGGGTGGAGCGCGTGGTCGTGCAAAACGTCTACGCAGAGCCCGAGATCGTCTATTATCAGGCGCCTCCCGTGATTTATCGCGAACGCATCGTGTACCACGATCGCCCGGTCTACTATGAAGCCGCGCCGCGCTATTACGAGCAGCCAGCGACCTATCCCGGGAACGGCTCGAACCGCCTGATCGGCCAGGCCATCGGTGCGATTGCCGGCGGTGCGCTCGGCAACCAGGTCGGCAGAGGGAACGGGCGAATTGCCGCGACCGCGGTCGGCGCCGTCGTTGGCAGCGCGATCGGCGGGAATGTCGCTTACCCCGGCTACTGACCTCCCCCTTGCACAGGGCCGAGCCAAACGCCACTCGGGGTTTGGCCGATGCCGCTTGGCGACTGCCGCACCTGACGCGCCAATCACCATTTTTCGGGATGCCGGACTAAACCGCCCGTTTTAGTCACGATTGATTTTTTCGCAACCCGTCCTGTTATAAACTACCGAATATGATAATAGGCTATACCCCATGAAAAAATCGTGGAAAGACAGCATTTACCTCCAGCGGGAGGAACTTGCGCGCATCCTGCGGGAACCCATGGCGCACCTCGCCGAGCGCTGCACCCCGGCCTGGGGTGACCGCGAGCGGCTCAACGACATCCTCGTCAGCGGCTTTGCCGCCATTCCCCATTGCACCTTTCTATATTGCGTCGGCAACGACGGCATACAGATCTGCGACAACGTCGGCCAGTCAGGGATTACCACCGCCCACTTCGGACGCGACCGCTCGCACCGCCCCTACATGAAGGAAGTCGTGCCGACCTGGGGCTTCCTGCTGTCCGACGCCTACATCAGCCTGAACGAGCGCCGCCCCTCCCTTACCGCCCTGCAGGTCGTGCGCCAGGACGAACACTGGCTGGGTTACCTCGGTGCCGATTTCGACTTGCGCAACCTGGAAGTGACATCGGAACTCTACGACGAACCCGGTTATTGGCGGCAAGTAAAAGGCGATCCGGCGATCCGCGGAACGGTGTTCATGCAGACACGCGCCGAAAGCCCGATGGACCGAAACCTGGAACAGGCCATGTCGATCCTGGAAGAACTGTTCACCCAGCGCGGCGTGTTCCAGTGCATCCTACATTTTTCCAGCAGCCAGG